>CAVPUV010000061.1:0-3039 GCA_963708905.1 uncultured Gammaproteobacteria bacterium
ATCAGGCAGACTTTTGATGGATATCTGCCCTTTGTGCGCGTGAATGATGTCCCGGCAAATTTGCAATCCAATGCCGATACCAGACGAATCTTCCGCGCTTGCCGCCAGAACATGGCGGTGGTGTTTGAACAGGTTTTCCAGCTTGTCGGGATCAATGCCCTTGCCCGAATCGCTGACTGAAACGGTTATTTCCTGCGGCGAATGCGGGAAATAGTCCACTCTGAGAAAAACCCGGCCCTGTGGCGGCGTAAACTTGATCGCGTTATCCAGAACGTTGGCCAGTACCTGCTCGATGCGATAACGGTCCATTGACACTTCGGGAAGACCAGGTTGAATTTTTACCGACAGACGCACGCCCGCTGAGTCGGCAATCGCCCGGAAGGACTCCACCGAGCCGGCGACAACGTCCATCATCGACTCCGGGCGCGTCGAAACCAGTAGTTGTCCGGTGTCCAGCGTCGGATTGTCCATCAGGTTTTTCAACGTTGCAACGAGCCGGTCACTTTCCGAACGCACATTCAGCAACTGCTTGTGCATGGCATAATCTTCCGCACTGGACTGGTCTGTCACCAGTTCCGCCAGGTGATCACGCAAATTGACAACCGGTTGTTTGAGTTTGCCGAGAATCTTCTGGTAAAAAACCTCGATCTGCTGGTACTTGCTCTCGAGGTCCTGGTTTCGAGATGCCATCTCCCGCCGTGTTTTATCGAGCTTTTGCAGCTCTTTGTGCGCCCTTATGGCCCGATCGATGGCCTGAATCAGTATCGCGCCATTCAGGTCGCGTTTGGGAATGTAGCCATGCGCGCCGCCCTGCAAGGCCTTGACGGCCGTCGCCTCATCGCCGAATCCGGTGAGCATGATAACGGGTGGCCCGGAGGCCAGCTGCTGACCGGCCAGTTCTTGCAGAAAGTCCAGGCCCAGCATGTCAGGCAGCAGATAATCCAGCAGGACACAGTCCAGCTTCTCTCTGCCCATGATTTCCAGTGCGTCCTTTGCGGCTCCGGCTTCGAAGAACAGAAACTCTGTGCCGGGATCAGCCTCAGCCAACATGCGCTTGTACAGGAAACGATCACCGGAATTGTCATCCAGAATCAACAGCCGCAGGTCGCGCAGCTTGTCGCTCATCAGTTCAGCTGACACACATTCCCCCTTTCTCTGTTGTAACCTCGCCAAACAGTATTACCAGCAAGTCAAACCCCAGCAAGTCAAACCATTGGTATTTTCACCGATTCAATGACAACTGATTCTCCGGGCAGTAAGGCATTGGGGTGCCTTCCCGCACCTCGCGTATATAGCGCTCGGTGTGTCCCGAGCCATGCTTGAAGTGGCACATTTCATGATTCATGGCGCAGCGGTCACCCACCCAGTAGTAAGCCTCAACCACTCCATTTTCGTGCGGAATCACACAGCCGCTGATCTCGGTGCCCTGCGCTGCGTTCTCTTCAGCTACACCGGCGCAGCGGACATCCAGTTCGTCTCGATAGAGCGGCTCGATATGAGCCAGTGTTCCCATGGGTGAATAATTCTCGCTGACGCCGTACGATTCGCAGTCAGTGGCAATATCCGGCCAGTGGACACAGCCGGCAAGCAATACCGGCAGGCAGGAGAGTGTAAGAAAGAATTTCCGCACGTGGGTGGGTGATACACGGTCACGTGCCTGGTTTGATTTCATGGCCCCTTTTCCCTTTGCCATTTCGGATCCATCCTTGAAAAGTGTCCCGGGCTAATTAATAGTAACAGTGCCCGCCGGGATATCAGGCAAAAGTGCAGTTTCCAGCCAGAAACTGCGGATGCTTCGCATCACGTCGAAAAAGCGGTCTATCTCCATGGGTTTTTTGGTGTAGCAATTCGCGTTCAGACGGTAGGCTGCCGATACATCGGCCGCTGATGCGGATGAACTCATGATGATGACGGGAATAGACTTCATGTCGTCGCTGGACTTGATGGCGGCCAGCACTTCGAGACCGCCCAGCCGCGGCAGATTCAAATCCAGCAGGATAATGTCGGGCCGGGTTCCTGATTGGCCGTAAAAAGCCCCGGAGAGATAGGCCAGGGCGGCTACTCCATCCTCCGCTACCTGCAAACGATGCTCAAGCTCTATTCCCTTTAGCGCCTCCTGGGTCAGCCGGATATCCGCGGGATTGTCCTCGACCAGCAGAATTTCCCAGCGCCGTGACAGTTGTGACAGTTCTTCCATGAAACTCATCGCCTCCGTTCGATTTTTATGTCAACCCCAGTGCCGGGAACAACATCCGTGTTGTCCCCTCTATCGCACTGCGGTACCTGCCTTTATCCTGGTTGGAGCCCAGGAGGCCTGGTGCTTCCCTGCGCGCCTCCGAAATCGGAATTGCATCCTTGCCGGTGCGTCCATGCCCAATACTTTGCAGATCACAAAGTTCCTTTCGGCGCATGTGTATCATCCGCCGGAACCGGTCCAGGCAGTACTGTAAAATCTGACAGTCAGGGATGTGTAAAAGACCGGTTCGATCAGGTTTCGAAAAGACCGCTTTTCATCGCGAATCGTATCAACTGAGAGCTGTTTTCGAAGCCCAGGGTTTCCATGATGCGGTATTTGTGGAATGCAACGGTGCGAGGGGTGATGCTGAGAATCTGGCCCGTTTCCTTCATCGTCTTTCCTTCCGCCAGCAATTGCAGAATTTCACGTTGACGCACGGTCAGTTTTTCGAACAAGTCCCTTTTCCCGCCTTTAAGCAGGGAACTGAGCATATCGCCGGTAACGAGTGGGGTAATGTAGGTTGCACCACTGATCACCGCCCTGATCGCCTGCATCAGTTCCGCCGTGGCCGAGCTTTTGAGCAAATACCCTTTGGCGCCGGCGCGAATGACGTCAGCCACCATGTCCGGATCATCGCTGACCGTCAGAAAGATGATTTTCAGATCCGGCATGATCTTGAGGAGTTTGATGCCTGCATCAAGACCATTGAGTATCGGCATCGAAAGGTCGGTCACCACCACATCCGGCTTTTGCTCTTTGACGACCTTGATTAATTCGCGACCATCGCGAGCGGTTCCAACGAT
>CAVPUV010000062.1:0-19452 GCA_963708905.1 uncultured Gammaproteobacteria bacterium
AGTGTCAATGAAAACATTCGTGCCGGCGAGGCGGTCGATTTCCTGCCCTACGCGCTGCTGTTTTGATATCTGCAAGACCAACCGGGGTTTCTTCTGCCAGGAGCCTGTCGGACTTAAAACTGATCTACTGCGGATGCCTGTCACATGACAGCCAGGTGATTCTGCCGCAATTACAGCTGGCGAGGTGCGGGCAAGGGAGACGATTCAGTCCTGCGAAGACAAATCCACTTCGATCATGCCATCGACAATGCGCAGCGGGAAACTGCGGATCGGCCGGGATGCCGGTGCGCCGGTGCATGAACCATTGCGCACATCAAAAGATGCGCCATGCAACGGGCATATGATTCTGTGGCCGTGCAAATAGCCGTTGTCAAAAAATGCGAGAGCGTGGGAACAGCGGTTTTCGATGGCGTAATACTCGTCCCGCAGGCGGCATATGACGATGTCCATGCCCGCCACCGCAAAAGTCGAAAAGCTTTTTTCCGCAATATCCCGAGCCGCCGCGACAGTGGTAAACACTGGCTCAGTCATCGTTGGTCATCCTTTGGCAAAAAGCGTGGGCGGGGGTTCACAATCTGGCCTTGTCGTCAGTGAGTTGCTGGAGAAACTGCAAGCAGCTGCGCGCCAGAGATACCCGGTCTTCCAGTGTCACCATCAGCGTTTGCGCCACCATCACTGCCAGGTCCATGGCTTCAACCCCGGCCCGCAGCCCGGCGTCCTGGCGGTCCAGCACGAAGCCGTCGAGAATTTCGCGGTAATGGCCGGCCACCCAGGCGGCGGAATTTTCCACCGATAACTCACGCATCATTTTGACGGTTGGTCCCTTGATCGCCTGCCCGCCGACGACCGGCGCGACCGCGATGACCGGTGCTGCGCATTGCGCCAGTCTTTCCCGCATGCCGGGCAAGGCCAGGATCGGGTCGATGCTGACGAAGGGGTTGGAGGGGCACAGGATCACGCCCGCCAGTTGCGGATCATCCAGCCAGTGCAGAATTTCCGCATTGATAACCGCTGTATCAGCGCCGTTGAACTCGAACCCGGTGACGGTCGGTGCGCATTTTTCGCGCACGAAATAATGCTGGAAATCCATCGCTCCGCTGGTGGTCAGCACCTGTGTGCGCACCGCGTCATCCGACATCGGCAGCACCCGGTGCTCGATGCCCAATGCTGCAGCCAGCACCGTTGTTACCTGAGTGAGCGTTTCGCCGGCCGCCAGCCTGCGGCTGCGCTCAATATGCATGGCCAGATCCCGGTCCCCCAGCCGAAACCAGGTTTCACCGCCGAGTTGCGCCAGGGCATCCATGAACTGCCAGCTTTCATCGCGCCGGCCCCAGCCGGTTGCCGCATTACTCAGTCCACTGAGTGTATAAACCAGGGTGTCGATATCCGGGGAGATGTGCAGCCCGAGGTGCTGGAAATCGTCGCCGGTATTGACCACAAATGCCAGTTGTTGCGGCCGCAGCAGTTGCGCCAAGCCCAGTGCCAGCTTGGCGCCGCCGACGCCACCCGTTATCGCCAGGTATTTCAACCCGAAAAGTCCATTAAGAGGCCCGCCCTCGCTCGATCTTTGCATCCACAAGGAATTTTCTTCAGTCGGCAATACAGCCCGGTATTGCACTCCCTCAGAAAATTCCTTGTGAATCCAAATCTCTTCGCGATCATCGTGCCTCCTAATGGACTTTCCGGGTTCAAAGGAACAGATCCTCCGGCACGGGACGAATGCAATCGGCTGCACGCTGTTCACTGTCCTCGGGCGGCAAGCCCCGCACGATGGCAGCGGGAATACATTCGGTGGTCTCGCCCATGACCAGCATGGCGGCAGTGGCGATCGAGTCCGCGCGGTTGATCACGGTGACCTTGAGTTTGCGGCCGAACAGGTCGTGTTGACCGCGCCGGTCATCGAGCACCGTGATACCCGCACTGCCAATAGCGCTGCCGATGGTGCCGAGACGCCATGGCCGGTTCATGCTGTCACTGATGATGACCCCCATCCGCCTGCCGCTTGACTCTTCAATGGCGCTGCGCAAGCGCTGTGCGGACAAGTCCGGGTCCAGTGGCAGCAACAGGGCGGATTCACCATCCTGGTGTTCGATATTGGACTGGTCTATCCCGGCGTTAGCGCTGACAAAACCCAGGCGATGACGGACGATGATCACGCCGGGCGCCTGGCGCACAATGCCTTGTGATTCGCGCAGAATCAATTCCACCAGGCGCGCATCCTTGCCGATCTCCCGGGCGAGCCTGATCGCCGGCGCAGAGGGAACGACATCGCTTAATTTTACTTGCCTGTTTTCCGCCTTGGAAACGATTTTCTGGGCCAGCACCAGGACATCTCCTTGAACCGCTTCAAGGCCGGCTTTGCTCATGGCTTCGACAATCACTGCCGCCAGGTTGTCGCCGGCTTTGATCAGCGGAATATCCTTCAGGGGATGGATGGTCAGATTTTCCAGCATTCTGTCATACCGGTTTTGAGTATCGTGCTTCAGGCAGTCAAGGCGGCTAATGATAACCGGATTCTCTGACTTACTCGCCCTGTTTGTTGGAAAACTTTTGCTATCATGGGGTCATGTTTATCCAGGCTTGTAACATGGAATCTGAAACTACGTCCTCGCAGTCGCAAGCTGCAGGCATTACGCCTGCAGAACTGTGGGCGCTCATTCCGGTCAAGGCCCTGCCGTTGGCAAAACAAAGGCTGAAGGAATACCTGGGCCCGCTACGGGAAGGCTTCACGCTGGCGATGTTCGAGGATGTCCTTGCTGCCGTGGCGGCCAGCCGGGCTGTCACCCGGGTCGTGGTGGTGACTCCCGACGCCCGCATTGCCCACCTAACAAAGCAGCGCGGCATCACGCTGGTGGAAGACGGTGGAGCCGTGGGAATGAATGCGGCCATTGGCCTGGGCGTAGCGGCAATACGCGGCATGGGCGGGCAGCGCGTGGTGATTCTCCCCGCTGATCTTCCGCTATTGACCGGGGCTGAACTCGACCGCCTGGCCGAGGCCTTTGCGCAGCAGGTAGGCGGCACCGACAGGGCGGCAATCGGCATCAATCCTTCCACCGATCGCGGTGGCACCAACTGCTTCTTTCTGGATGCAGGCAGGCCATTCACATTCCACTATGGAACCGGCAGCTTTAATTTGCACCGCAACAGCGCTGAAGCACATCATCGCAAGGTTATTGATCTTGTTTCGCCTGCTGTATCATTGGATATCGATGAACCACGCGATATCAGCGAATTTCTTGCTTTCTGCGCGCGTCACCCACAGTTCAGGGAAACACAAACCTGGAAATTCCTGCACAGCTGTGATCGCTTGGGACCCACAGTGTTGAACTTGGAGATTTAAGGCATGAATGACGATGTTAGCCAGCAGTACCGCCATGACTCACCCGGTCCAACGGAAGTCTTGCAATGGGCCGGTATGCTGCCGCTGGAGCAGCTCTGCCGCCGCGCGGCCGAAGTGCGTGATCAGGGTCATGGAAACATCGTCACTTACTCACGCAAAGTGTTCATCCCGCTGACCCGCCTGTGCCGGGATTTTTGTCACTATTGCACCTTTGCCGCGGCCCCCAGGCATCTCACCGCCGCGTACCTGTCGGCGGATGAGGCGATTGCGATTGCACGACAAGGCGCGGAAATGGGCTGCAAGGAAGCCTTGTTTACCCTGGGCGAAAAACCGGAACTGCGTCATCCCGCGGCGAGGGAGGCGCTCGATGCGCTGGGTTTTACCACCACCCTTGCATACCTTGCCCACGTTGCCGGCCGCGTATTAAAGGAAACCGGACTGTTGCCGCACATCAATGCCGGCTGCATGACGCCGGATGAGATCACGATGCTGCGAAACGTTTCGGCTTCCATGGGCATCATGCTGGAAAATGTTTCGCCGCGCTTGTGTGACAAGGGCCAGGTGCATTACGGCTCACCCGACAAACACCCGGCGGTTCGCTTGCAGACGCTGGAAGACGCCGGCAAGGCCTGTGTGCCTTTTACCACCGGCCTGCTGATCGGCATTGGCGAAACACGCAACGAACGGCTGGATTCGCTGCTGGCGATCCGCGAACTGCACCGCCGGTACGGCCATATCCAGGAAGTGATCATCCAGAATTTTGTCCCCAAGGCCGATACCAAGATGGCGCATGCCGCGCCGCCTGGCCACGATGAACTGCTGTGGACGGTAGCCATGGCGCGGCTCATTTTCGGCCCGGCGATGAGCATCCAGGCGCCACCCAACCTGAATACGGGAAAATTGACCAGCCTGGTGCACGCCGGGATCAATGACTGGGGCGGGGTTTCTCCACTCACCCCGGACCATGTCAACCCGGAGTCGCCCTGGCCGCAGATCGACGCTCTGGCGGACCAGACCCGCGCCGCGGGCAAGTTCCTGCAACAGAGGCTGACCATATATCCGCCGTATGCAATGCTGCCCGAACGCTGGTTAGCCCCCGAGCTCAGGTCCCATGTTTTAAAGCTGTCCGATGGCGCGGGTCTGGGGCGGCAAGATGCCTGGCTCAGCGGAACTTCGGTCGATTTGCCCCCGGGCTTGCATTTTCCTGCGGCGAATTCGCCCATCCGCCTGGAGCGCAAGTCCGCGTCCGCCGCGGTAAACCCGGTACTGCAGAAAGCCCAGGACGGCGATACGCTCAACGTCGAGGAGATCAGCCGCCTGTTCGATGCCAGGGGTGACGACTTCGACGCGGTGTGCCAGGCAGCGGACCGCTTGCGCCAATCCCTGTGCGGTGACACGGTCAGTTACGTCATCAACCGCAATATCAACTATACGAACATCTGCAGCTATCGCTGCAAATTCTGCGCCTTTGCCAAAGGCAAGAAACGGACACCGGCCAGCGATGCCCCCTATCTCAAAAGCCCGCAGGAAGTTGCCCGGCTGTCGCTGGAAGCCTGGCAGCGCGGTGCCAGCGAAGTTTGCCTGCAGGGCGGCATACACCCGGATTTTACCGGCCAGTCTTACCTGGATATCTGCGCAGCGGTGCACCAGGCGCTGCCGGAAATGCACATTCATGCGTTTTCTCCGCTGGAGATCATGAACGGGGCGGAAACGCTGGGTCTCACCGTACCGCAGTTTTTGCAGCAGCTCAAAGAGGCTGGGCTGAATACCCTTCCGGGCACGGCGGCGGAAATCCTGTCAGATGACATCCGTGCCATTATCTGCCCGGACAAGCTCACGACACGGCAGTGGCTGGAGGTGGTGGGTGCTGCGCATGAACTTGGCCTGCCGACAACGGCCACCATCATGTTCGGTCATGTTGATACCTACCGTCATTGGGCCATGCACCTGCTGCATGTGCTGGAACTGCAGCGCCGCACCGGGGGCATCACCGAGTTCGTGCCCCTGCCTTTCGTCGCCAGCGAGGCGCCCATCTACCGCCGCGGCCAGTCGCGCCGCGGGCCAACGTTCCGGGAAGCGGTGCTGATGCATGCGGTTTCCCGGCTGGTGTTGTCGCCGCTGATCCTGAATATCCAGACTTCCTGGGTGAAAATGGGCCTGGACGGCGCACGGGTTTGTCTGCAGGCCGGAGCCAACGACATCGGCGGCACATTGATGAATGAGAGCATCACCCGTGCGGCGGGCGCCATTCATGGCCAGGAAATGACCCCGGATATCCTGCAAAGGACCATCCGCTCCTGTGGCCGCAGTCCCCGGCAGCGCAACACCCTTTACGGCCCCGGCGGCGCAAGTGTAATTGACCGATTCACGCCTGAACTGACCGCCCAGGCTGTCTGAATCCCGGCCTGTAGCGCCTCGCTGGCAAGGAAGAACCCCGTTTGAGCGGCAGAACAATCATCATAGGCTCTGGCCAGGCCGGCGTGCAGGTAGCCGTGAGCTTGCGCCAGGGAGGCTATGCGGGCGAGATCCTGCTGGCCGGGAAGGAAGTCCATGTTCCCTATCAGCGTCCTCCTTTGTCCAAACAGGTGTTGAAGAAAGAGTGGGCAGCGGAACGCTGTCAATTGCGGCATCTGGATTTCTACGGGCAGCATGATATTGACTTGCTGCCCGGTGTTGGCGCAGTGAAATTGGAACCGGATGCCAACCGGGTCAGCATGGACAATGATGGCGAATGGGAATATGACGCGCTGGCGGTCTGCACGGGCAGCCGTCTGAACCGGCTGAATGTCCGTGGCGCTGATTTACCGGGTGTCTGTTATCTGCGCACCATCGACGATGCTCTGGATCTCGCCTCCCGGCTGCAACCCGGCGTGCGCCTGGCCGTCATCGGAGCGGGTTATATCGGGCTGGAAGTGGCTGCCGCGGCGCGTAGCCTCGGTTGTGATGTCACTGTCATCGAGGCGCTGGACCAGGTGATGAAACGCTCCGCCTTGCCCGAGATTGCAAGTTTACTGCACCACCGTCACGAGGCCGAAGGCGTCACATTCCGCATGGGCTCCAAAGTGGCCGCTGTGGCAGGAGATGTCCGGGCGGAAGGCGTGGAACTGGAAGACGGCAGCGTGATCCCGGCCGATACCGTGATGGTCGGAGTGGGGGTGCGCCCGGAACTGCGCTGGCTTGAAGGTTCAGGCCTTGAGATGAAACGCGGCATACGCGTGGATGAGTCCTGTCGAACCAACGTGGAGAATGTGTACGCGGCCGGCGATGCAGCGGAGTTACGGCATCCTTTGCTCGACGGCTGGCAAGTGCTCGAATCGGTGCAGAACGCGGTGAGTCAGGGCAAGATGGTCGCGGCCAATATCCTCGGCAAAAAGGACACCTATTCCGAGGCCCCCTGGTTCTGGTCCGAACAGTACGATTGCCGCTTGCAGATGGCGGGCATACCCCGGCCCGGTGACCAGCAGGTGCGACGCAGCTATGTGGAAACCGGTGGCTTGAGCGTGTTCAGCCTGTCGGGTACACAATTGCATGCGGTGCAGAGCGTCAACTCGCCACATGACTACATGGTGGGCCGGCAATTGATTACCCGCCGGGTAGCGGTCAGCGCGGAAATGCTGGCAGATCAGCAGTACAACTTGAAGGATTTGCTTTGATTACGATTCAGGTTACAGACCGGGAAGGTCACACACACGCCGTTGAGGCGCATCCCAACGACCGCTTGATGGAAGTGTTGCGCGAGTTCGACTGGGGTGTGGCCGCCATCTGTGGGGGCATGTGTTCCTGCGCCACCTGCCATGTTTTTGTCGACGAGGCCTGGCTGGACGCTTTTCCGCAACGGGAAATGGACGAACTGGAGCTGCTTGAATTCCTCGATCATTTCCAGCCCAATTCGCGTCTGAGTTGCCAGATGGAATTGCAGCAGAAGCATGACGGTCTGGCGGTCAAACTGGCGCCAGAAGAGTAGGTCGTACGGCCGAAGTACTTTTACTCGATCACCAGGCGCTCGTTGAGATCTTCATTCTGGTTTGATACGAGCATCAACAGCGCCGTCGACTCCACCATTCCCCTTTTGTCGAAATGGACAGCAGGCACATTTGATTCCAGGCGAACGCCCGGTGGGAACTGATAGTCCTGCAGCACGGAAGCGGAGCCAGACTGGGCGTTTTCCTGCGGAAACGAGAACGTAACGGAACAGTGCTTATCGAGCGGGTCGGTTCTGAGGTGCATGACAACATCGGTTTCCAACTGACGGGCGGTGCTTCTGGCCATACGGACGGATAACTCCATGTTTTCCACCGCGGCCCGCAGCTCCGCCTTGGCCGTCGCCTGCGACAGTGAAGGTGACGCGAACGCGAGGACGACGAGCAGAACGCCCAGCCCGATCAGTATGTCAAGTACGCCGATACCCCGGGATTGGGTTTTTGTCGGATGCAACATGATGCTTGATTTCCCCTGCCTGCCTGCCTGATTAAGAATCCAGAATCCAGAATCCAGTCCGCCACCTGATTGAGGGGCGACCGCCTGAGGATAGGCAGTCCTTTGCTGGGGTACAGCGGCTATGGGTGGTGATAAATCAGGCGAGCCAACTCGCATTCACCCAAGAGTCTGAGCACAGGTCCATTTGCTGTCGCCGAACCACAGAGCCGACCGGACTCCCTGGTTTTGGCAACCCCCTTTATCCAATCCAGCGGGTTATTCTCACCGGCCGCCATAACCATTGTAACGGACTTGAGCGTGAACCCGACTGACGCGCCATTATAGCCAAAGATGCCTGCTGCGGTGACACGCGGCAGATACCGCTGGTCCGCCGAAGCAGACCGTTCAGTCAAAGATAGCTGGTTCTTGGCCAAATTTCGCCAGCAATCGGGTTCTCTGTCTTGGTCTCTATCCGCCGCTGATGGCAGGCATTGCACATCGAAAAACAACGGTAAACCAGCTATGCTTTGACCGCTGAGTCGTCGGATTCGCGATCTGGCCGGCCGGATCGTCACACCGTAAAGAGAAGATAGTGAAAATGGCCTTGCCGCCTGGGGCCCATTGGCGCACAGCCAAGGAGCAGAACATGAAGTATCTGGTGCTTTTCCTGCTGATGATCGGCCAATTGGCTTGCGCGGCGCCGCGGGAAATTGATGATCATCACTGGGCTGGAGTGGAACGCATCATTGCCATCGGCGACCTGCACGGTGACTATGAACATTACCTGGCCGCACTGCAGGCGGCCGGACTGGTCAATGCCAGGGGCAAATGGAGCGGGGGCACAACCCATCTGGTGCAGACCGGGGACGTTCCCGACCGCGGACCTGATACCGTCAAAATCATCGAGCACCTGGGCAAGCTGGCGAAGGAGGCGCGCAAGAAAGGCGGCCGGGTGCATAACCTGACCGGCAATCACGAAGCGATGAATGTTTATGGCGATTTGCGTTATGTGTCGACGGGCGAGTACGAAGAGTTCGTCGACCGCAATTCAGCCAGCCTGCGTGATCGTTATTTCACTCTGGTGATGCAGAACCTGCAACAGAGTGACCCTGCGGCGTTTGCCGCGCTGCCAGAGAATTACCGGCCGGAGTGGGACCAGACCCATCCCCTGGGCTGGGTGGAACACCAGCAAGCCTGGAATACGGCCTGGAATCCGGAGGCCAAATATGCCGCCTGGGTGTTGCAACAGCAAGTGGCGATCCAGATCAATGACCTGGTTTTTCTGCATGGCGGCATCAGCGGATTTTATTGCAAGAACAGCCTGCAATCGCTCACGGCCAAGGTGGCCAGCGGGCTGCGCGCGTTCGATCCGGCCAACCCCGGGATCCTGCAGGATGAGTTCGGCCCGCTGTGGTACCGGGGCCTGTCCGGGGTGGAACCGGTAGCCGCGCCGGAGACGGTGCAGGCTGTGCTGGAGCAGCACAATGCCCGGCATATCGTGGTCGGGCATACTCCCACCAGCGGCGTGATCTGGCCGCGTTATGACGGCAAGGTCATTCAGATTGATACGGGCATATCCAAGGCATACGGGGGCTACGTCGCTTACCTGGAGATCAACCCCTCAGGCCTGTTTGCCGGTTACCCCAAGGGAAAAATCAAATTACCGGCAGACGAAAATGGCCTGGTGTCCTACCTGGAACAGGTGATCGCACTCGAACCGGGAAATACGCATTTGCAACAGCGGCTGGCGGCTTTGACGGCGCCACCCGTCGCGGTGGAAGAAAACGCGACAGCAGGGGCAGCCCGAGCAGTCGACTGAACAGCAAACTGAAGCGGCCACGGAACCCGCCGCTGAGGCTGGAGAAACTACCGTTCCCGAGCCTTTGACGGTGCCTATCTGCGGCATTTCTGAATGATGTTTTTATTGAATTTGTTTTCATCCCGCAGGATGTCAAAAAATTCACCGAGGTAGCGCAAAGCGACCTTGACGGTGCGTGCGTTCAAGCGGCTTTCGCTTTTCAGCACATCGTATATCGCCTGCTCTTTTGCCAGGTACTCCTGACGCGCCGTTTCCAGCGTCGGCTGGTGCGCGCAAAAGCCACGGTAGAGACGTTGCGTCACGTCGCTGATCGGCAGGCCGTCGTTGGGTGCCGCATAGTGTGCATCGACCAGGCCCGAGGCGTCGAAATCATAGGGAATGGCATAGATTTTACTGCCAGGATCGGGGCCAATCAGCTTGGCATTATGACAGCAGAGTTCCACCCCTGGTCCTTTGAGGATGGACCAGTCGACGTTGCCGATCATGTACTGGAACAAAACCATGCGGCTGGTTTCCAGGCTGTCCAGCCGGTCCGGGCTGATGCGCTTGATGTCCAGTTTTTTCAGCCCGTTGCGCTTGGCGACATCGCTGTCATCTTCAACCAGGAAGGCAAAGCGGGGTTTATCGATCGCGTTGTTCTCACTGTCGATGTAGGTGACCGCAAGGGGACGGACGCGGAAGCTTCGCTCGGTCATCAGGTTGTACATGTAGTAGGCCAGCATTTCCTTGAGGTAGTACTGTTCCCAGCGATCGCCTCGGTCGCAATGGGTCACCATTTTCAGTGACTTCTGGCCAGCAAAAACCGTCCCTTTTACCGCTTCCTTGTCAAACCGCAGCCGGATCGGGGGAAATTTGCAGACGGTTTGGCGTGTCAGGCCACGTCGTCCGACCGTCAGCGGAATGGAGTGTGCCTGCCCCTGGCTATCGGAGAGTTCAAGGGTGGCGGGATAGGGGTTCATGTTTTTTTCGCGCTGCACGATGTCACGCCAGGGCGCATGCAGCGTGATCGCCAGCGTTTGTGCGGAGGCAAACAGCTTTTCCGGCTTGGGTTTCCCGCTGGTTTCGGCTGCATCCTGCGCCAGTAGCGGGACGGTCCAGAACGCAGAAACAAACACGGCCAACAGTGTGCATGCCATGAGCCGGCCGATGACTGCTGGTGCTGGATAGCGGTTGATCATGTTGAGTTCTCCCTATGTTTTTTGACTGGCTGACTCCGAATGTAAAATCCTGGCCCGGATTGTACCGGGAACGGCCCGCAGTTGTTTCAACAGGTCGACGGGATTGACGGTTTCCAGATCCATGACCACGTAACCGATCGCGCCGTTGGTATCCAGGTACTGGGCGGCGATATTGACCTGGCTGTCGGCAAACACCTGGTTGATTTGCTGCAGCACACCGGGTTCGTTGCGATGGATGTGCAGTATGCGGCTGACGTTTTCATGGTCCGGCAGTGCCACCTGGGGAAAATTGACGGCGGAAACGGTCGATCCATTGTCGCTGTACTTGACCAGTTTGCCCGCCACTTCCAGCGCAATGTTTTCCTGCGCTTCCATGGTGCTGCCGCCGATGTGCGGTGTCAGGATGACGTTATCCGCGCCGCGCAGGGGCGACTCGAACACTTCCGAATTGGCGCCTGGCTCGACGGGAAACACATCGATGGCTGCCCCGGCCAGGTGCTTTGTCTCCAGCGCATGCGCCAGGGCGTCGATGTCCACTACCGTACCGCGGCTGGCATTGATCAGAAAAGCGCCCTTGCGCATGGCCTTGAGAAACCGGGCATCAGCCAGCCCGGCAGTTTGTTTCGTTTGCGGGACGTGCAAACTGACGACATGCGATTCTTTCAACAAGTCCGGCAATTTCTGCCGCTTGCTCGCATTGCCGAGCGGTAATTTGTTTTCAATGTCGTGGTAAATCACGCGCATGCCCAGACTTTCCGCCAGGATTCCAAGCTGGGTACCGATATGCCCGTAACCGATGATCCCCAGGGTTTTGCCACGAATCTCGTGGGCATGAGTGGCGGATTTCAGCCATTCTCCCCGGTGCGCGGCCGCATTGCGTTGCGGAATTCCGCGCATCAGCATGATGATTTCCGCCAGGGCCAGTTCGGCCACACTGCGGGTGTTGGAAAACGGTGCATTGAAAACCGGCACGCCAATTCGTTGCGCGGCCATGAGGTCGACCTGGTTGGTGCCGATGCAAAAACATCCTACCGCCACCAGCCGGTCAGCGCCCTGGAAGACCATTTCACTCACCTGGCTGCGCGAGCGAATGCCGAGGAAATGCACGCCTTTCATCGCACGGCGTAATTCATTACCGCTGAGAGCGTGTTTGAGCGACTCAACCTGGACATAGCCGTGAGTCGCTGATGATTTCCTGTGCTTTGGGGTGGATGCCCTCGAGCAAAAGGAACTTGATTTTGCCCTTGTTGAGGGAGTAGTTTCTCGCTGCTTCTTTCATTGTTGTTTACACCGCCATGGCACACTGGTCACGCATTGTCCGGAATCGGCCGGCCGGGTGCAACAGATAACGAAAATATGAATTCACCATCAAATCAATTACAGAATCTGCGCCATTCATTGCCCGCCTTGCACATCACTGCCGAGCCGGCGGTGCTGCAGTCGCACGGTCAGGACTGGACACGGTTCCGCCAACCGGCCCCGCTGGCGGTCGCCTTTCCCAGCCAGGTCAGCCAGGTGCAGGACCTGGTTCGTTTCGCCTGCAAAAACGGCCTGGGCCTGGTGCCCTCAGGCGGCCGCACGGGCCTGAGTGGCGGCGCTTTGGCGGCGCGGGGCGAACTGGTGGTCTCATTTGACCGCATGCGCAAGATCCTCGATTTCGACCCCATCGATCGCTCGGTCACCATAGAGGCCGGGGTCGTGACGGCGGCCGTGCAGGCTTTTGCCCGCGAACAAGGATTGTATTACCCGGTGTCGTTCGCCTCGGAGGGCTCCAGCCAGATAGGCGGCAATATTGCCACCAACGCCGGGGGTATCCGCGTGCTTCGTCATGGCCTGACGCGTGACCGGGTCAGCGGACTGAAAGTGGTTACGGGTACCGGCGAACTGCTGGACTGCAACCGCGGCCTGGTCAAAAACGCCAGCGGCTTCGATCTGCGTCACCTGTTCATTGGCAGCGAGGGAACCCTGGGAATGATCGTCGAGGCGACCCTGCAGCTTACCGATGCGCCTGCGCCCGGCAAGGTCATGCTGTTGGGGCTGAGCAGTCTCGATGCCTTGATGCAAGTATTCCATGCAATGCGTTCCCGCCTGCGTCTGTCCGCCTTCGAATTCCTCACCGCACAGGCCATGCATCATGTTTGCCAGGGCCAGGAGCTTGCATCACCACTGGATACAGAATGTCCCTTGTACGTCGTCACGGAATTTGACTGCGCGGATGAAGCGCAGGAAAACCAGGCAGTGGAGTGTTTTGCAGCTTGCCTGGAGCAGGGCTGGCTGCTGGATGGCGTGATCAGTCAAAGCGAGCGGCAGAATGCGGAATTGTGGCGTTACCGGGAAGGCATTTCAGAGGCCATCACCCGCTATCGTCCTTACAAGAATGATCTTTCCGTGCGCATTTCCAAAGTGCCTGAATTTCTCCAGCGCATGGAAACCTTGATGAACGATATCTGTCCGGATTTCGAAGTGGTCTGGTACGGGCATATCGGCGACGGCAACCTGCACATGAACATCATTGGCTCCCAGGATCTGAGCGTGGCGGCATTCGAGTCCCGCTGCCATGAAATCAGCGCGCAGACCTATGCCCTGACCCAGGCCCTGGGCGGCAGTATTTCCGCCGAACACGGCATCGGCGTGCTCAAACAGCCGTGGCTGGATAAAGTGCGCTCACCCGCCGAGATCGCGGTAATGCGCGGCATCAAGCAGGTCCTCGATCCGGCCGGCATCATGAATCCCGGGAAACTGCTGTCCCTGACTGAGCGATGAATGGGTTGAGCTATTGGTTCCAGCGGCTGTCCGGCCATGCCAGGCACTGCGCCTACCTGCCCGCCGCCGCTTCGCTGGAGGACCTGGCGCCGCCGAGCGTCGACCGCATCGCCGATACACTGCGGCGTTCGCTCGGGAGGTAGCGCGTGGCAACCGCGGCCAGCCACGCTACGAGCCTGTTCGGTTGGATCTCGCACCTGAATCCGAAAGAGCGCCGCACATTCCAGGCCTGCTTCGGCGGGTGGGCGCTGGATGCGATGGACGTCCAGATCTACAGCTTCGTCATTCCCACGCTGATCGCCGTTTGGGGCATCACCCGTGGCGAGGCGGGCGCGCTGGGAACCGCTGCACTGCTGGCCTCGGCCGTGGGCGGCTGGATGGCGGGTTTTCTGGCCGATCGCATCGGGCGCGTGCGGATGCTGCAGATAGCGATCCTGTGGTTCGCGGGCTTCAGTTTTCTGTCGGGGCTGGCGCAGAATTTCGAGCAGCTGTTTGCGGCGCGGGCGCTGCTGGGGCTTGGATTCGGCGGCGAGTGGGCCGCGGGCGCCGTGCTGTTGGGTGAAGTGATGCGCGCCGAACATCGCGGCAAGGCGCTGGGCTTCATGCAGGCAGGCTGGGCCATCGGATGGGGCGTGGCGGCACTGCTTTACGCGCTATTCTTCTCGGTGATGGCCGCGGAGATCGCGTGGCGGGCGCTGTTTCTGATCGGCGTGGCGCCGGCCTTGCTGGTGTTCTTCGTGCGCCGCTATGTGGAGGAGCCCGAGGTCTACCTGCGGTCGCGCGCTCAGATTGCGTCGTCGGGAGACGCGCCGTCGTTTCTGGAAATCTTTCAACCGCCGCTACTGCGGATCACCTTGCTGGGGGGGCTGATGGGGACCGGCGCACAGGGCGGCTACTACGCGGTGACCACCTGGCTACCGACGTTCCTGCGCACGGAGCGCGGCTTGTCGGTGCTCGATTCGGCGGGCTACCTGGCGGTATCGATCGTTGGCGCGTTCTGCGGATATCTGGCTGGCGGCGTTCTGGCGGACCGCATCGGACGGCGGCTCACGTTCCTGGCGTTCGCTGTCGGCGCGGGCGTGATCGCGGTGATCTACACCACCATCCCGTTCGGCAATGGCACGATGTTGGTGCTCGGATTCCCGCTGGGTTTCTTCGCCTCGGGCGTGTTCAGCGCCATGGGACCATTCTTCACCGAACATTTCCCGACGCGCGTGCGCGGGGTGGGCCAGGGGTTTGCATACAACGTGGGCCGCGCGACCGGCGCTCTGTTCCCAACGCTGGTGGGCGTGCTGTCGGCATGGATGGAGCTGGGATCGGCCATCGGCTTGTTCGCGGGGCTCGCCTACGGGACCATGGCGATCGCGGCGTTTCTGTTGCCGGAGACCAGGGGGAAGGTGCTGGCTCCATAACGCGGCCTCAGCGGAGTGATACGCTGCTTAACCCCGGATGCGGTCTTGGTTAAACTCGGGGACCTTTCTACCTGAGTCCGGGTGAACGCACAGCCTTTGCACATTTTTCAATATGGCATTTACCAACTTCTGGCCAACGTCCGGCACACCCTGCTCCAGGTAATAAGTTTAAATCTCCTGGAGATCACTCAGGGCAGAGCGGGTGACAATTATCTTCACTTACGCTGCGCCCAGTATTTTCTTTGCCTCAGCCAGCGTAACGGTATTGCCTTCTCGGATGTCAGCCAGTCCTTGGGCCACAGCCTTAATGAATCGCAGCTCTTCGGTAGTTTTCTCGTAATCGTCGAGACCTTGCACGACAGCAACCCCTCTGCCTCTGCTGGTCAGCAGGACCGGTCTGTGCGTATCGTTCACCCGGTTTACGACTTTGCCCGGGTTAACCTTGAGGTCGGATAGAGGAATGACTTCCTCTGAGAATTTTGTTTGCATGCTGACACCCTCGTTTCCGCAGCCATAATCCATTACACCCCCGTAATCACAATATTGCACGGGAGTATGCCGATCCCGGGAATGCGATACCATCAGCCAAGTGCATGTTGCAGAGCAGGAAAATTCCTTGACTCGCAGAAACATCTGACGGATTCTACCGCGCAACACCAGGGAAACGGGAACGAATTCAAGTTAGGCGCCACTTTCGGTGACCGATATGAACCGACGGAACTTCACACTGGGCACAGCATCGCTGGTCGCGGTCACCGCGTTTGGCGGCGGCAATGCGAAGGCGGCCAAATCCGTACCGATCTTCAGTGATGCAGCACGCTCGTTGCATCGCCGCGCCATCGTGCTCGACGCCAATCTCGCCCCGCCTACGTGGTACAACTTCGCCCCGCCCGGCTGGGACGATGCACAGGTGACGCCGGACATCATCGAAACGGTGCGGAGATCGGGCTTGACGGCGATGAAGCTGACGCTCGGTGGCTTCAATTCCTCCTTCGAGGTCACTGTCGCGGAGATCTCGGCCGTTCAGAGGTTGATCGAAGCTCGTGGCGACGTATTCACACAAATCCGTCACGCCGACGAAATCGAAACCGCCAAGCGCGCCCGCAAGCTCGGCATCATCTTTTCTTTTGAAAGCGCGGTGGCGCTGGAAAACAACTTGGATCGCATCAATCTGTTCCGCGCTCTCGGCGTGCGGGTGATGCAACTGGCCTACAACACGTCTTCTCCCTTCGGCGCCGGCGTGCTTTCGCCTCCCGATGTCGGTCTCACCGAACTTGGCCGGACAGCGATTGCGCGCATGAACGAAGTCGGCGTTGCCATCGATCTCAGTCACGCCAATTCAGCGACTGCCACCGCAGCGATGGAGGCGTCGGCCAAGCCAGTCCTGATGACGCACGGCGGCTGCTCCGCAGTTCATCCACATCCGCGCAACAGGACCGACGCCGAACTGCGAGCGCTGGCGAAGAAGGGTGGCGTGTTCGGCATCTACGATCTGTTCTATCTCGCACCCAGCCCGCGTCAGCCCAATCTAGACGACTACATGACGCATATGGCGCACGCGCTCAAAGTCTGCGGGGAGGACCATGTCGGCATCGGCAGCGACGCGTCGTTTGACTCCCTCGACCTCTCGCCGGAGTCGCGCGCGGACTGGGACAAGACGCTGGCCGCCCGACGAGCGGCTGGCGCGGCCGCGCCGGAAGAAGACCGAATGCCCTATACCGAAGGTCTCAACCGGCCCGATCGAACGCTGGTGATCGCCGACGCACTGTTGCGCCGCGGGTATCCGGCGCGCGTGGCGGAAAAGGTGTTGGGGGCGAATTTCGTGCGGGCGTTCCGTGAGATCTGGTAACCGGCAGTGACCAAGTTTCGGGGCTATGGCGGACGCGCCTAACAATTCATTCAAGCCGACACCGCTTCGCGGCGCGGCTTAATTCAGGCGTTAGAGGTGGCTGCTTATGAATATTGCCCTCCAGCTATCGACTACCCGCGAAGGAAGGTTGCGCCGAGAGTTTCAGACTGCGATTGGCGTAACGTCCGCCGCCGATCTCAAGTCATGGGGTGGCCGAACCGTGAACATGCTTGGCGAGGTTACGATTCGCCGCGGCAAGAACTTCGGTTCGTTGGTGGGGTGGATCTGGGATTTTCTAACAAAAGAGACCGAAGGAATTCTCAATGCAATACGCCAAGGTAAAACCCTTCCTCATCTAAAAGATCGGGCAACCGCAGCACACGATCAGGCTCTGTTGCTCGGGTGCGACTTCGCGGCGCTTTACGACACGCTGTCGTCAAACCTTCAGAACCGCCCAAAGGAGACTGCGCCGAAATTGGTTGCTGGCGTATTGGGCTTTCTCGTTGGTTCCGGGGGTGTACAGGGTGATGGTGGAATTCCTGATCTGGATTTTCTCGGTGGTATAGGAGCGCACCGCTCAATACTTTCGCATTCAGTAGTCGCGGGAGTGATCGTTGAAACCCTGGTGCTTGGCATCCTTGACCTTTCCCGAACCGTGTACAAAAACTTGCCCGAAGATCACGACCCTATTTGGGAAGACCTTAACAACGTCAGCGGCGACGTCTTTGCAGCTCTCAGCACAGGCCTCAGCGCTGGAATTGCATACCACTTAGGGGTTGATGCAACTATCGACGGTTACGGCACGTACAAGGACCTTCCTGTTTCGCTGCCGCTGGTCGGGCACCAAGCTATCTTGGCGGGAAACGCAGCGGTAGAGGGTATTGATGCAGCGAAAAGGGCCCCCGAAAAAACCGCAAATGAAATCGAAGGGGAGGTGTTTAAAACCTTTCACGAGGCTTCCGAGTTTGCCAAGCGTGATCAAGGATGGGTCATTGTTCGATCAGCCGATGCGCTGGAGTTTCGCGTCCTGCGGAAGGTCGCCAGAGTGGCAAAGCCACCTCTATCCATGCGTTCGAAGGGACGCACATGAAGCCGCGCGCCCTTCAACGCGGACGTTATGCGTCATGGATGAGACGTTGTGCCGCAGCGACCTACGTGAATTTGGCAAATACGTTGAGAATAAGGTCTTCGATATGAGATGCCACTTTATGTTCTGCCACTTTTAGAGAGTTTGGATGTCCACAGCCATTCCTTAACGTCAATGACTTCTTCAACTCCTGCTTGACATTTTTGCCGAGAACAGAGATCGACTGAAGAATGTCGAGGAATTCATCTTCCCTCATCAAGCCAAGATCATCAGGGGATTTCGCATTCTTCCATTTCGGATTGCGCTTTAATGCTTCAGCGTTGAAATCTGTCAATTTGTTCGAAGCCACATATGCTTGGAGGACAGAAACGGCTCCAATCCAGGATAGGATGACGGCGGCGCGGTACTGATGCCCTTCACAACAGCTGATGGCTTCCTCCGCGAAAACCCTCGTTTCAGGGTGAGAAATCTGCGGGAGGTGCCGTCTCAAGGCGAAAGCCGTCTTTCGGATGGGGCTGCCTGCGGCCGGCCCGGCTATAAGAGCGACAGCATCGATCCCATCGCTGGTAAGTTCCCACCCTTCTGCGGCCCGAACTGCAAGCCCTTTCGAGCGGGAGAATAGTGAGGAAACATTTTTTTTCTTGACTTGACGCCAGCCTGAACTGAATGCCATCTCCACGATTGATTTAACTGTACGCTGGGAAATGGGGTCAACTGCGAGGCAGACCAGCGCCTTTTCTCTATCACTCAGGTCACTGGCGAGCAGGTCCTTCAGAGCATCTTTGTGCAACATGTTTCACGTGCTCCTCTGAAATCATCTACGCTCCGGCGGCCATCGTCTTTACCAATTCGGCTGCTGCGCGAAGGCCAGGCGCGGGAAGCGTAAATCCACTCGTTTTTGTGCCCGCTACGACATTTCCGAGGCCTGCGCGTGTTTTTGCGTGGTTGGGGGCATCATGGCATCCCATGAGTTTGCACAAAGCCACCGCGTCATCCTCGGAAAACTTGGGCTCGTCCGACTCCAGCAGCGCACGCACCCCAGACAGCAAATAGCAGTTCTTAGTTTTTCCTCTTTTCCCGTCACCGAGAACATCGGTAACAATTACTTCAACACTGCCGCCGTCACGGTGAAAAAGCTCGCTGATTGCCAATTCGCTTATCTGATTCTGATTCATCCACCTAGCTGCTTTCGTGCCAAACGAGCTTTGATCATCTCCGCTGTGTACTCGCCAGGTTAAATCTGCCCCTTGGGCTGCGGCTGTGTCATCTCCGAGTAGCGTCAATGCGGATTTCACCACCTTCTGCCGATCGGCTGCCTCGAGAGGTTCGAGGAACTTGTAGATCTGTCCAACGACATCTGGAAGGTTTGTTGTGGTCGCCATGTCGTCCTCCATTGCTGTTTTCTGAAAGAGCTGGTTTCGCTCGAAGTGAATTATATCAACGGACAATTATATTTTCAATACACATGACATTTTGCAATACGCGTTAGAACGTATAAGTCAGAAATAATATATCAGAACAAATAGTTATAGAACTTTATTTAGTTCTAAAACGCGTACATGGTGTACGAGATACTTATGTATTCGAA
>CAVPUV010000063.1:0-32876 GCA_963708905.1 uncultured Gammaproteobacteria bacterium
AGGAATATTTATGGCAGCCGTGACAGGATCTGCAGGCTGATCGGCGCCGAAGACAACAATTTCTGCCGGCGATGGACCGGGTTGATGAACGACGCGGCACATCCACCAGCCGGGTTGGTCAGTGCGCGCGAACCAGGAGAACGAACCCACGGCAAGGTCAGTGATCTACCTTTGATTACGACGTTCGCGAAAGATGGTGGCCCCTACTTTAACTCCGCCATCTACATCGCCAAGGATCCGGAAACCGGCGTTCACAATCTCTCCTTTCACCGCACGATGTACGTGAACGATAAGGAAATGCGCGCTCGGCTTGGGGAAAGCCATGACTTGGCGCAGTATCAGAAAAAAGCGGAATCCGTGGGGAAGGCGCTGGAAGTCGCCATATTGATCGGCACGCCGCCGGAAATCTTTATCGCCGCCTGTGCTGCCCTGCGGCGCGATGAGGACGAAATGCTGGCCGCGAGCGCCATCACAGGCGAGCCTGTCGAAATGCAGCCCTGCCAGACCGTAAACCTTGATTTCCCCAGCCAGACTGAGATTGTGATTGAAGGCAGAATCCTGCCGAACGTCAAGAAACCGGAAGGCCCCTACGGCGAGTTCATGGGCTATTACGTACCCAGGCAGGAACAGCACGTTTTCGAAGTTACCTCCGTGCACTGGCGCAAGGACGCGGTCTTTCATAATATTGTGTGCGGCACCCCCGAGGACATGTACCCCCTTGACTATGCCTATGCAACACGGATTTACCGGGAGCTGTCAGCCAAGCTTCCCGGCATCGTCAATGTCGCCTGCTACCCCTATTTGCTGAACACGATCGTGCAAATAAATCAACAATACGAAGGCCACGCACGCCATGTGCTGATGATGGCGATGGCGGTTCATCCCGATTACAGCAAAACCTGCATGGTTATCGATGAAGACGTCGATATTCATAATTTGCAGGATGTATGGTGGGCCTATCTGACGCGAGGCCGGGCCGACAAGCGGGCCTTTATCCTCAACAACATCCCCGGGTTTTACCGTGACCCCCACAAGGATCACTGGGGCCGGCTGGCGATCGACGCGACGATGCCTTTAGACCGCCGCGATGAATTTCAGCGCAAGTCGATACCGGGTGCGAGCGACCTCGATCTGGACCGCTACCTGGCGCAGGCAAGGAACTCATGAAGCAACCGGGCCATGTCGGGGAGCCCCGCATCGTCGTAGCCATTACCGGTGCATCTGGAGCCGTGTTTGGAATCAAAACGCTTGAGGTTTTACGGTAGGCGGGCGTACATACTCATCTGATAATCAGCAAGGCCGGACAGCTCGCGCTGCGCTATGAAACGGACCTGTCGCTGCAGCAATTGAAAGACCTGGCAACCGAGGTACATCCAGTCAACGACGTGGGAGCGAGCATTGCCAGCGGCTCGTTTCAGACACTCGGCATGATTATTGCGCCGTGTACTATCAAAACCATGAGCGAGATAGCCACGGGGGTCACCAGCAACCTGATTTCTCGGGCAGCGGATGTCGCTCTTAAAGAGCGGCGGCCGGTGGTGCTGATGCTCCGGGAAACGCCATTGCACCTGGGGCATATTCGTTCCATGGCCCAAGTGACCGAGATAGGGGGAATCATATTCCCGCCCGTGCCGGCATTTTACATACGCCCGAAATCCATTGAAGACCTGGTCGCCTACACCGTGGGGCGTGCGTTCGACCTGCTCGGTTTTGAAACTGGCCTGACTGACCGCTGGCAGGGCAAGCCGGGGTTCGACGCTGGTCAAAAAATGTAGTCCGGAACGGCCTGAACGTGGTCCCGGCGCATGGATTTAAGCAGTATTTCCCCGGGTGGGGTCTGAAGGGCGCTGACGCAAGCTTCAGGGCAACAACTGTTTAACCGCGAGCAACGAGCCGATGCTGATGCTTGCCCAAAGCACGGCGCCCATCAGCATCGGCCTGGGTCCCACCTCCGACAATGTGTGTCGTGCCATACCGGCACCGATTAGAAACAGGGTTAGCGTTAAGGCCCTTTCCGCACCCTCGGTAATCTGGGGCGCGGCATTTGCGACCGCAGGTGAAAGCGTGCTTGCCAGGGAGGCGAAGAGGAACAGACCGATAAACCACGGGATATAGATTCGGCGGCGGATAGACCCTGCGGCCTCCGCGACTTTTCGTTCGGCATGGTTTCGATGGTATAGCAAAGCAGCGACCAGGCTGACAGGAATGATCCAGAGTGCGCGGGAAAGCTTCACCGCCGTTGCGACCTGAAGCGCGCGATCGCCGTAGTGAGCGCTGGCTCCGATGACGGAAGAAATGTCATGGATGGCGATGCCGGCCCAGGTACCGAACTGGTTCTGCGTAAGCCCCAGCATGTGCCCCAAGATTGGAAATATGAACAGCGCAACAGCGTTCAGCAGGAATACGGTACCGAGGGCAACCGACATTTCTGCTTCGCCTGACTCGGTCACCGAACCCACAGCGGCGATGGCGGAACCGCCACAAATGGCAGTACCGACGCAAACCAGGTTGGCGGTCTTGGCGTGAACACCAAAGAGGCGCCCCAGCACCAGCCCGAGGCACCACGTCCCAATTATTGTGGCCGCGGCCAGCCCGAAGCCGAGAAGACCGGCGCGCGCGACCATGTCGAGGTTCATGCCAAACCCCAGCGCTACAACGGAGCCCTGCAATAGATATTTTGCAACACGCCGGCTGGTGCTTGCATAGGGATTACGCAGGGTCAGTGCCAGGATCATTCCAAGCGCCAGCGCCAGGGGCGGGGTCAGCAATCGGGTCACGCAGACAAGGGCGCCGATCGGCAGAATCCAGCGAGCGAGAGGGTGCGCATAATCAGCGGCGGCAGAAACCGGCTGGGTGACAGAGTCGTTCATGAGTATTCCCTCCAGTTGCAAGACCATGCCCGGCACCGCTGAGAGAAAAAACCTAGCAAACATGCCCGAAATAATTCGAAAAGAGCATTTGTCTCGTATCTGGAACTTGCAATGGAGCGGCCGCTCGGATCGTCAGATCCAGCGGCCTCCATAGGTTCAGACGGCTGGTTTAGAACTTGTAAGTAACGTTACCGCCAATAATTCGCGGGTGCGGCCGCAGCCGGATACCGCTCAAACCGAAGTTCTCCTGCGTGCCGGTGTAATACTTCTCATCGAACAGGTTCTGCACGTAAACATTGAGCGCCCAATCCCCTATGTCGTAACCCGCGCGCAGATTGAATACGTCAAAAGCAGGTGCCTTATACGGGAATTCGCCGTACGGAATCACCCGCACCAGTCCCGAGTTGGGCGACGGGCCGCGGGTTTGCTTGTTGGTCAGGCCTTCGATGTCAGAGTACTGGCTGTCATGGTGTACATATTCCAGGCGCACCCAGGCCTCGTTGTCCGCCACTGCCCGTCGGTATTCTCCGGCCAGGCTGCCCGTGACTTCGGGCGCCTTGGTCAAATCCAGCCCTTTGAGGTGGACATCGAACCCGCCGGTGAGTTCGGCCACCGTGTCGCTGGTTATCTCGGAATGGATCACACCCAACGAGCCGCTCAGCGTGAAGTTGTCGGTGAGTGCCGCCATCAGCTCGAATTCGGCGCCCGTGACTTCGGCGCGACCGATATTGATGGTCTGATTGAAGTTCGAGGTGATATCGCCGGGTGTCAGAAAGCGGAAGGATTCCATCTGCATGTTTTTCCATATGTCATGGAATACCGCGCCATTGAACCGCACCCGGTGATCCATCAGCTCCGACTTGAAGCCGAGTTCGTAGTTCCACAGGGTTTCCTCTTTGAACGGCACCGTAAATGCCGGGCTGCCCGGCTGATTGGTGTTGTTGCCGAGGCTGGTGCCGCCCGCCTTGTAGCCTTTGGAAACCGTGGCGTAGACGCTGATATCGTCGTTGACATGGTAGGTCGCCACGAAGCGCGGTGTCAGATCGTCGGAATTCGCGTTACCCCTTGCAATCGGGCGGGGTACGTTCACGAAACTCTGGAAGAAATCGAAACCGGGACCGCCGGGATAGCCCGGTGAACCCGGAAAGCAGCAGGTCGGCTGAATGCCGTGATCCGCTGCAGAGTTTTTGACATTATCCTTGGTATAGCGCGCACCGATCGTCAAGTCCAGTTGCGGGTTCACATGTAGGGTGTAGTCTGCAAACAGCGCCTTGCTTTCGACCTTGAAGTCCCTGTGCAGCAATCTCAGACTCAGGTCCTCCGGAAAAGGCGGCAACACGTTGACACCGTTGGCGGTCGCGGTTGCATCGGTGGAAATTGCCACGTTGTTATCTTGCTTCTGGTGATCTTTCGCGTACAACACGCCGGTAATGAAATCAAAGCGATCGTTGGTGACCTCGAAACGCAGCTCACTGCTCCAGGATGTTCCATCGTAGTTGTTGGTACGCTTCATGGCGTCCATGCCGCCAATCAGGTCCTGGTCGAAAAAGCGGTCAAAGCTGGCGTCGATAAAGCCGGTCACCCACTTAATAGCCATGGTGTCGTTCAAGGCGTGACTGATGTTGAGTATACCCACGGTGGATTTGTTTTTGTTGTATTCGCTTAGGTCATGAGACAGCTTGGCCCGGTTGTAGGGCCAGAACCCGGTGCCGGGGTCCTGAGCAACGCCCACGCCAAAAGAGTCGGTGGTATCCAAATCGAGTACGCCGGAGGGCACATTTTCATCATGTCCCTGGTCTTCCTTGGAGTAGAAGAAAGTGGTTTTAACGAGTGTCCGGTCGGTTACGTCGAAATCCGCGCTGAGACGCAGGAAGGTGGTCTCGTGACCTGAGTTTCTGGCACCGTTTGGGGTAAAGTCATTTTCTGCCGCAATGGGACAACTTGCCGTGGTGGCGCCACGTGCACAGATATTGTTTACCATGCCGTCACTATTCTCGTACATGACCACGCCGCGCATGCGGAAGGCGTCGGAAACGGGGACGTTCAATATGCCGGTGACATTCCATGCGTCATTGCCGCCTTCGTAGGATTCATAACCGCCGCGCACCTCACCACCGAATTCGTCTGTGGGACGTTTGGTGCTCAGATTGAGTGCGCCGCCCACCGCATTGCGGCCAAAATAGGTGCCCTGGGGGCCCCGCAGGACTTCCACCCGCTCCATGTCCGGCAATTGCGGGTTGGCGACTTGGTTTGGCACCGAAACAACGCTGAACTCATCCACGTAAATACCGATGGTGTTGATGAATGCACTTTCGCCGGGCTCCATACTACCAATGCCACGTATGCTCAGACCTATACCGCGTGAGCCGGTCTGGCCATCCTCGGTGTAGCTGACGTTGGGGGTTAGCATCAGGTATTCGCTGGCGGAGCGGATATTCGATTTGGCCAGTTCCTCACCGCTGAATGCGGTGATACTGATTGGCACTGCCTGCAGGTTCTGCTCTCGCCGCTGTGCCGATACGATAACTTCCTCCAAAGCTCCGCTGCCTTCCTCTGCCAGCACAGGCGCGACGGTAAACGAACCCAACATAACTGCTAACATTAAGCTCATCAAATGGTTCATGAAACTCGCTCTTCCCATATATTGAATGAGATTATTTATTTGGCGTATAACGATACTAAACCCGTGCGACTATATACCAAATCATATTCTGTCGCAACGGGATAAATTGCCCACCCGGCCTAGACTTCCGCCTCGATATTCTTGAGGATTCTCTTCAGGAGCCCGGTCAACACCTCGATGTCCTCCGGTGTAAAGCCTTGCAGGGCCCTTTCCTGGTGACGGATCGCCAGCGGATATACCCGGGCAAAGGCCTTTTCGCCCTCCTCGGTGAGCATGACTTCGACGTAGCGTGAATCCTCGTCACCCGCTTTGCGCAGCGCCAGTCCTTCGCGTTCCAACTGATCGACGATGCGGCTGACCGTGGGCTGCTCGATGATGGTCGCGGCCACGATCTCGCCCATGTTCAACGGACTCTTGTCCTTCAGCACGGACATGACCCGCCAGCGCGCCAGGTTGATACCCGACTTGCGCAGACTTTTCCGGAGACGCTGGTTGAGCTGGTTGGAGATGCGATAGATCAGGTAGGGGACGAATTTCCCGAGCCAGTGAACTCCCTGTTTGTACCTGTCCATTTTTTTTCTTGAAACCATTTGAAACTATATACGTTTTCATGTAACTTGAGCATACAATTTTCCCGGCCCGAATACCTGTAGGCGCAAAGTTGTAATGTCCCCTGTGTGCAAAGTTAAAGTGTCCCCTTTTTGTGGGGAGCGCTGTGACACAAGGAAGCATTACATTGTCGAAGAAGAGTTTGAACAGGCTGCATGTGATACGCAATGTTGATAATGGTCTTATGCGTCAAGCTGAAGCTGCCAGCCAGGTGGGTCTGAGTACCCGTCAGATCAAACGGCTATTGGCCCGCTATCGGCAGGATGGCGCGGCTGGATTGATTTCCCGCCATATCGGCCGACCCAGCAACAACCGGCTCAGTGATGCCCTGTGTGATCAGGCGGTGATGCTGATTCGCTCCCACTATCATGATTTCGGACCGACACTGGCCTGTGAGAAGCTGCGCGAACGGCATGACCTGATGCTGTCGGTAGAGAGTACGCGCCAGCTGATGATGGCTGCCAGCCTATGGCGCTCCAAGACGCGCAAAGCAGCGCCTTGCCATCCCCGCCGTGAGCGTCGTGCCAAGCTGGGTGAGTTGATCCAGATTGATGGCTCGCCGCACGACTGGTTTGAGGGCCGTGCGCCTTACTGCACACTGCTGGTATTTATCGATGACGCCACCGGCCAGCTGATGTACCTGCGCTTTGTCGCCGCCGAGACCACCGCGGCATATATGCTGGCACTGCGTTCCTACCTGCAGATGCACGGCCGTCCGGTGGCCTTGTACAGCGACCGCCACGGTATCTTTCGGGTGAACCGTGAAGAACCGGGATTGACACAATTTGGCCGCGCCCTGCAGACCCTGGAGATCGCAGCGATTCACGCCAACACGCCACAGGCGAAAGGCCGCGTTGAGCGCGCCAATTTGACCTTGCAGGATCGCCTGGTCAAGGAGTTGCGGCTACAGGGAATCGATAACTGGGATGCCGGCAATGTTTTTCTCAAGGCTTTCAAAACCGACTTTAACCGCCGCTTTGCCATTGAGCCACGCGACCCCGAGGATGCACACCGCAAGGTGTTGCATAACACCGAGGAACTGGACCTGGTGCTGGCGCGACACACCACCCGCCAGATCAGCAAGGATCTGGAGGTCCAATACCACAACCGCATTTATCAGATCCAATGCGCCACCCCAGGTTATACCATGCGACGCGCCAAGCTGACGGTGTGCGAGAAACTCGATGGCGAGGTGGTATTGCTCTACAAAGGACGACAGTTGGGTTACCGCGTGTTGGACAAACAACAGAAGTCTCGTCAACCCATCGATGCCAAGCAAGTGAATCATGTGGTGGACACAGCCATCAAGCGATTGGTCCCATACAAACCGAAGGCCAATCATCCCTGGCGAACCATGCTCATCAATCCACAGCACGCTGGTTCACCTCAACCCAATGCGCTTACTTCACCAAAGGGGACATTTTAACTTGGGAGAAAAGGGGACATTTTAACTTTGGGTTGACAGTCAAGACTTGGATTGAACGACCACCGAATGCCTCCAGGAAAACCCGAATGACAAGCCCTGCAAACGGCCAGGACTGGGAACAGATACGTACACGGTTCCCGGTCTTTGAGCATAAGACCTACCTGAACAGCTGCGCTTACGGCGCCTTGGCCCGCGAAGTGGGAGCCTCGCTGCAGAAATACCTGCAAGCCCGCAATGAAAACGGTGCCGAATGGGGCTACTGGGTGGAACGCGACGAGGCCGTGAGGTCATCGGTCGCACGTCTGCTCGGTGTCGCCGCCGGCGAGGTGGCGGTCACCGCCTCGGTATCGGCCGGCATCGATTTTCTCGCCAGCGCATTGGACTTCAGCGGCAAGCGCAACAAGGTCGTTATCACCGATTTTGAATTCCCCACCAATGCACAGATCTGGTACGCGCAGCAAGCGCGCGGTGCGCAGGTGGTCCGGATCGCTGCTGAAAACGGCCGCATCCCGCTGGACAAATTTGCGCACGCGATCGACGAAAAAACACTGATCGTGGCGACCGCACATGTCTGTTTCAGAAACGGTGCAAGACAGGACGTCGCCGCCATTACACGGATTGCCAAGAGCAGGGGCGCCCTGATGCTGGTCGATGGATACCAGTCACTGGGCACGATCCGCTTCGATGCCAGGGAAACGGGTGTCGATATTCTCGTCGGCGGCATGCTGTAATACCTGCTGGGAGCGGCCGGTATTGGCTTTATGTACGTGCGCGAGGACCTGATCTCTTCACTGGTGCCAAGCCTGACCGGATGGTTTGCCCAGGAGGATATCTGGGCGATGGACATCAGCCGCTATGCGCCTGCCCATTCGGCCCGCCGCTTCGAGGCAGGCACGCCGCCGGTCCCCAACACCTACATGGCCGAGGCGGGTCTGGCCATTTTGCACAAGATCGGTCTGGAGGCCATAGAAGCGCGGATTCAGTATCTCACCGGCGCCATCAAGGACGCCGCCGGTGAAGCAAAGTACCGTCTGGCAACGCCGGCGGATCCGGCGCAGCACGCCGCGATGATGGTTGGTGAGCAGAAAGCCGGGGAAGGATTTCATGGCGGCTACGGCATCGGTATCGGCTACCGCTACCTGTGGCATGAACGCCCCATCATCAGGGCTGCCGAAGAACACGTGCTGGAAGCCGGCACGGCCCTGAGCCTGTTCGGGTTTGGGACCTCTGACGACAACCAGTCTTTCCTGTTTCTCGCCGAGCCCATCATCGTCACCGAAACCGGACTGGAAGACCTGAGCCGGTTGCCCCGAGAGCAACTGCGGGTCGTCGGTACTTGAACGAACCATCTCCTGACCCGGGCGCGGAAGATTATTCGTGTTCAGCCGTACCCCAGCAGGCCACGGTCAGTGGCTGGCGCATCGGCATCATCCTGATCGGTATACAAATAACACTGCCCGCCTTCCTGGTCGGCGCCGAACTGGGTCGCGACATGGGCTTGACGGGAGGAATCCTGGTTTTTGTCTGCGCCGGTCTGATCCTTTCCATACTTGCCGCTGTAACCGGCATGATTGGCGTGCGTACACGGCTTTCGACCTACATGATACTGAATCGCTCCTTCGGGGTGCGGGGCGCACTGGTCGTCAACGCGGTCATTGGCTGCGCATTACTGGGGTGGTTCGGCATCACGGCGGAGTTATTTGCCGGAGCAATGCAATCGGCGGTCAGTCAGTTGAGCGGAATCGAATCGCCCCGCTGGATATATTTGGTGATGGGATCCGCACTGATGATCGCCACGACCTTGTTTGGCTTCAGGGGCTTGGATCGCCTTTCCATCACCACAGTGCCACTGATGCTGCTGTTCCTGTTCAGCCTGGTGTTCCTGGCATTGAAGCAACACCCGATGGGCCAGTTGCTGGCGGTTCAAAGCCAGGGAATCAGTTTCGGTATTGCCTGTTCCGCTGCCGTGGGGGGGTTCATCGTGGGCGCAACCCTGTTCCCGGATATTTGCGGGTTCGCCAAAAACATTCACTCGGCGTGGATCGCATCCGGCATTGGTTTGTTGCTGGGATTCCCCATGGTGCTGACCCTTGCGGCGATTCCCGGCATTGCTTTACAGGAAAACGAATTTCTCCGCATTGTGATGGTGCTCGGTTTGGGGGTTCCGGGGCTGCTGATGCTGGTGGTCGCAACCTGGACGACCAATGCCAGTAACCTGTACTCATCTTCACTGGCACTGGCGGCCATCGTACCGAAAAAACGCTGGATTCTGACCGTGGCCGCAGGCGTTTTGGGTACGGCGATTGCACTGTCGGGTCTGTCGCTGCGCTTTCTGGATTTCCTGGTAACGCTGGGGGTGCTGATACCGCCGGTTGCCGGTGTCTACATCGGTGATTTCTGTTTCCGTCCGGGGCGAACTGATCCTGCAACGGGGCCGGTACCCCCGCCTGCCTTGTCAATCACTGCTTTGGTCGCCTGGATCCTCGGCGCCGCGGTCGGCCTGCTGGCAGTAAAGGGCCATATCACGCTCAGTCAGATTCCTTCGCTGGACGCGCTGGCGGCAAGTTTCGTGATTTTTGCCGTTCTGAAACGGTTTCCCGGACTGTGGCAAAGAACATCCCGTTACAACGGGCCGATGAGTCCGACGGTATTCAGGGCGGGTGGCTTCCGGTTTTTCTTTTCCCGGGAGGAAGCACGTCCTCACGTTCATATAGTATCAGTCAATGGCGAAACCAAGTTCTGGCTGCAGCCTGAAATCAGGTTGGTAAAGAGCTATCATTATTCGAGCAAACAGCTGCGCGACATTGCGGCGCTAATCGAGGAGCACAAAGTTGAGCTCATCAGGGCCTGGCAAGAACACTTCGGAAGTTGAGGTCACGAACATTTCGGCCCACGGCGTCTGGCTGCTCGTACGCGACCGGGAGTTGTTCCTGTCCTACGACGATTTTCCGTGGTTTCGGGATCAGCCGGTGAAAGCGATTGTGCGGGTGGAAGAGTCGGCCCCCGGGCACTTCTACTGGCCTGACATCGACGTTGACCTGACCGAGGAGATCATTGAGCACCCCCAGCGCTTTCCGTTAACGGCACAGACCGGGTAGGGCCCGCTGAGCGCCGGGCATGGCCCAGGCCAGCCTCTCGACCGGTTCCCGGTTTCACCTTCTCCATGTCCTGGCCGCTCTCACACATCCCTGTGCTAAGCGGCACCGGGACATCCTGACCAATGGCCACAACGGCTCAAACGGGTGTTCAAAGCACCGAGGACATCACTATGGCGCCTATGGTTTCGGCGATCGCTGCCACGTCCTCGCTGATTTCATACCTGATGCATTCATTGCCCAGGAAAATGGGAAAATGGTCGGTCTCTGGCTCTGCAGCAAGGAATCAACGATACGCTCCACGTGCCCGGCGGGTGGTAATACACCCTTTTCCACACGGGAATGGCTGCGCGGGATGATTTCTGCCGCATCGATTTTCTTCTCCCACAAGTCCCTGGAAACGGTTACGAACGTCGGTCCTCCCGGGGGGCGCCTCGGCGAGCAGGAAGACTCTTCTGAGGACTTCGGGGATAATTTCCGCACTCATCACATCCCAAATCCACTGCGCGTAATCCCGCGGCAGTTCGGTCAGGTTGGGCGATTCCAGAAATCCGTCCTGTCCGCGAAAATCCGTGGACTGGCGTCCCGCCGTCACCACCACGGGAATCCGGTCGCGATAGCTGCCGGCAAGTTGGCCCAGAGCATAGGCCACACCCGCGACAGAGTGCAACTGGACGATGGATGTGCGGCCAGTGGATCGGGAGTAGCCATCCGCCATGGCCATCGCCGCGTTCTCGTGAAGGCAGGTGGTATATTGCAGTTGCGGACGATCTGCCAGCGCATCCAGAAAGCCCACTTCCTCCGAACCGGCCAAACCAAATATGTAGGGGATTTCCCAGTCCAGGAGAAATTCCGCCATGACTTCACCACCGGTCATGTTCCTGACCACACGGGCTTTCTCGGGCGGGGCATTGCCGGGCATCGGTGTCTCTGGCTCAGCCGCAGACAGGCCGTCGGCGATGGAACTTGCTCCCGCCATGGAGATTCCTGCCTGGGCCAATCGCCAGACGAAAGTCCTGCGGCCAATTTTCCGGTCGAGCAGCAGTTTGGATAGTTCGTACATAACAGGCCCCGCTTTCAATCACGCTTTCAATCACGATTGCAGATTCATGTGATGGTGTCAGGCACCTCTGCATTAATCAGAGTCTGGCTAAATCCCTGAGTAGTTTAAAGCCATTTTTTTGATCCAGTTCAAAATCGCCATCCTGGATGGCCTGCAGCCAGGCCACAGATTTTTCCAAACCGCCAAAAGGATACAGGTGACATTGTTTAATGCCGCTGTCCGTGTTGTTGGCCGTGTAGACAGCGAGTTCTCTTACCAGTCTGTCAGGCATTCTGGTTGTCATCAGTCTGGCCATATTTCCACTCTGCCGGGTCAGTACCCGCATGGATGGACCAACACCACAGGCTTTTGCGTGACCCAGCAACGTCTTGATCGTGGCCAAACCAGGAATGCCAATGTGAATGGGAAGTTCGTTACCTTCCTGTCGAATTTTCCTGTCCCATTCGATAACAGGCGTTGCGGCAAAACAGAATTGCGTGGTGATATGCATTTCGATGGCATGGCGCCTGGCATAGGCATTCTTTTGCAGCAGCACTTTTTTTAATTCTTCAGGTGAAATATCCGGGCAACCTTCAGGATGGCCGGCTACCCCGATTCTGCTGATGCCGTATTTTTGCAGGAGGCCGGTCTCAAGCAATGGCATTGAACTGTCAAACTCGCCCACAGGTTTATTGATGCTGCCGGCGATGACCAAAACTTCCTCAACGGAAGCTTCCGCCTGCAACGCTTTCAGGATTTGCTCCAGATATGACCTGGATGGTATGGATCGAGCCGCAATATGGGGAACCGGATTCATGCCTTCCCGGCGTAACCTGATTGCGGTTCTGACCGTGTCGCCAAAGTCAGAATCGGCGAGGAATGTTATGTAAACTTTCGTTCCTGCATGCAGCACATTGGCAAAATTACCAATCTTTTTTGCCCCTACGGGAGTGACCTCGAGACTGCAATGGCGCAGGAAACGCGCGATGAGTTCTTTTTCATTCCCCTCGTCACGCATACCATCTCAGCCAGGCTGGCGTCCTGTTCACTTCTGAGCCGTACGCCAACCCGCAGCATAGGTTTCGCGGGCGACTTTGGAGTAGGGAACAGGACTGACCACCGCCCGGATATCGATTTGCTTGTGGCGCTCAACCGTCGTTTTCCGCGAACCGCCGCCTGCTTCGCCCCAGACCAGCGTGACTTCGGTGCCGATATCCACTTCCGGGTCCAGGGTGCTGAGGGAAAGCATTGACCGTTCGTTGTAGCTGTAGCCGCTGAACATCGACACGCCGGCCATTTTTCCGTCGCTCAGCACCTGGTCGTAGGAGGACGAAGCATAATTCGATAAGGGCAGGTCGATGTATTTGTAGTTTTCTTCGCCTGGCTCGAACATGGATCTGAAGACTTTTGCTACATCATCGCCGTTCCACGCCAGTGTCACTTTCCGGCGCTGCGGCTTGCCGGCCATTTTCTCAAGGGCTTCTCTACCGATGAAGTCATGATCGAATTTGATGAAAGGACCGTAGCCGAGCTCATAAGGGTTCAAATAATAGTCTTCAATGTTATCCGACATGAAGCTGCCGCCCAGCGCGCCTGAGCCCTCGTAGGCGGTGGCGGGCAACCACTCACGGTATGCCTGCATTTTCTTGCCGGTATACACCGCCGGCAGCGGTGATGGGATCCAGCCTGATTCGAGGGTATTGGTGGCGTAAGCTCTGGAGCCTACCTGACGCAGGCCAAAATCCTTGCCGGCGGCAATGATGGCGGCGCGGATTTCCTCGCCTTCCTCATAGGGGCCCCATACCTCCAGACCGGGAGCGCCGGCCATGCCATGCCGCAGTGCGCGCACTGGCCGGCCTGCGATGTTGATGTAATCCATACTGAAAAACTTGATGTCCGGAAACGGTCCGCCGTTCAGTTTTTCGATGACCTGTTCGGCATTGGGTCCCTGGATCTGGAAACGGTAAGATTTGCGGATGACCGGCTTGCCGTCCGGGCCGCGAGGGCGATCGGTCGTCTTTCAGGACCGAAACATCGTATCCACCCGTTGCGGCATGGAATTCAATCCAGTTGGCCGTTGGCGCACGTCCGACGAAAACGAATTTATTTTCCTGCAAATGGAAAAGAATCCCGTCACCTATGACATAGCCGTCGTAACTGCATGGCACATACTGTTTAGCCTTGTTGAGCGGAAAATTTGCAAAACTGTTGATGGCTGTATGCGAGAGCAACTTAATCGCATCGGGACCTTCGATATAAATATCCACCATATGGTGAGACTGGTCGAAAAGAACGCAAGTCTCCCGCCACGCACACTGCTCGTCGCGCCAGTTGGTAAACTCGGCAGGGACGACCGGGTAGACATAGGCGCCTATCTGCGAATTACGTAACAGTTCCACGGGGCTTGCAACAGTTTGTAACAACTCTTCCAGGCTATGGTGACTCATCTCTTTACGTAACTTCTCAGGACGCGCAAAAAAGTTTGCTTAAACTGCAGATATTGTAGTCTAGCATATGATATAGGCGTACCGACTAGTTCGTTTTTCCATGACCTGAGAGCGATTTTTGATTTCAATCCGGCTTACAATGACGTCGGCCTCAAACTGGTTGCCTGGTTGGCCCGGTTCAATTCGCTGCCCTTGAGGCGTAGCATCAAGAAATGGACAACAGGCGATTTTGCTGCGTACCTCGTCTGAAGGATCGGGAGAATTGTGATGAAAGCGTATGAAATACTGCAAGGCAGCAGCGGCCTGGATGGCTTGAGACTGACACACAGAGAGCGACCCGAACCCGCTGCCCGCCAGGTCCTGGTGCGCTCCTTCCGGGCTATCGGCTATGGAGGTCAGGTTGCCTTGATTGGCGTAGTGTCGGGCAGGGATGGCGATACGAATCCCCATCCGCTGATGTTCAAGGCGGCGCGCTTGCAGGGTATGAACAATATGGGCAGGAAAACACAATGACCTTTGCGATTGACATGCACATTCATGCTGATGCGGATTCCTGCGCCTGTCATGGCTCCGCCGCTCATTTCCGCGATGCGGCCTTCAAGTATTTTGGCACCAAAGTCAAGGAAGAAACGATCAGGGAAACGGCTGCAATGTATCGCAGCCTGGATATGATGGCAGTGCTGTTGGCGGTGGATTCATCGTCCGGCCTGGGCACGCCGCCTGTCACCAATGATTTTGTCGCCAAGGCGATGAAAGATGATCCTGATGTCTATATCGGCTTTGCCAGTGTCGATCCGTGGGCGGGCAAAAAAGCGATCGATGAAGTAAAGCGGGCAGTGGAAGAACTGGGTCTCAGAGGGTTCAAATTCCACCCGGCGACGCAGGCTTTTTACCCCAATGACAAGCAGTTCTACCCGATTTACGAAGCTATTGCCCGTTATGGATTGCCGCTGTTGTTTCATACCGGTACAACCGGAATTGGCGCAGGCCTACCCGGCGGTGGTGGGATCAAACTGGGGGGATGCCGGCCTATCCCCTACATGGATGATGTAGCGGCGGATTTTCCTGACACGCCGATGATCTTGGCGCATCCATCCTGGCCGTGGCCGGATGAATCGCTGGCCATGGCGGTGCATAAGCCGAATGTGTACATCGATCTTTCCGGCTGGTCGCCAAAGTATTTTTCGCCCACGCTGATTCAGTATGCGAATTCAATGATTCCGGACAAAGTGCTGTTTGGGACGGACTATCCTCTGATCACGCCGGCACGGTGGCTAAGCGCATTCGAGAAAGCACCATTCAAGGATGAAGTCCGGTCCAGGATCCTGTTCGAGAACGCGAACAAATTGCTGGGTCTGAAGTTGACCCGTACAGCGCAGGTCCAACCGGGCTGTAAGATTTGATCGTCAGAGCGGATTGAGATATGCATAAGGACATTCACGGAACAAGACGATGACTGCAGTCAGGAAGAAGGTCAGCCAGAAAGGCGAATTCGTAAACGGCAAGAAACAGCAAATTCTGAAAGTGGCATCAAAACACTTTCTGACCTACGGCTACGACGGCTCGAGCGTCAATATCATGGCGCGGGAATCCCGTATCTCCAAGGAAACCATTTACCGCTACTTCAAGAACAAGGATCACCTCTTCATGGCGGTGATCGATCAGGAGCTGGCGCAATACAAGCAGAAAATAACGCACCTGATGGCGGCGTCGGACCGGGCCAATCTGCGCGAGTCATTGCTCAGTGTCGCGGAAACCTTGTTGTCGGTATTGATGCCTGACCGCCAGCAAGCTGTGCGCAGACTGATATTCAATGAAATCCGGCGGTCGCCGGAAATTGGCAGCCACTATTTCAAGATAGGTCCTTGCCTGGCATACGAGAATCTGGAGAAATTCTTTGCATCGGTGCATGCGAAAAGCGATTTTTCAGCAAAAGTCCTCAGTCGCAACTTTGTAGCTCTGGTGTTGCATGAGATTATGCTCGAACGAATGTGCGGTGTCCGTGCGAATCCGTCACAGAAGGAGATCACCGAGCTTGCCGGCCCCATTGTCGATGACTTCCTCAAGGCGTATTTCAAGACCTGAGGGGTTTGGGGCCGCACGCGTGGCTTCGCACCGGAATGGTTCACCTCAATGGCGCGCAACTCGACATCAATGCACCGTTCGGCGGCTACAAGCAGTCCGGCAATGGACGCGAATGGGGCAGCTTCGGCATCGAAGAGTTTGTCGAAGTCAAATCGGTGATGGGATATGCGGCCTGAATGCAAAATAGATAATTCGCATGGTGCATGAAGGTGAACTGCTGTGGCGACCAGGCGCCGATTGGGTGGCGGATACCAATCTGTCTGCGTTCAGGGAGTGGCTGCTGCGCCAGCGCGGCCTGGCTTTTGCGGATTATCATGGCCTTTGGCGCTGGTCGGTGGAGCACCTTGAAGATTTCTGGGGGGCGGTTTGGGAGTATTTCGACATCGAAGCTTCCAGCCCCTACACCCGGGTGCTGGCAAGCCGCGAAATGCCCGGCGCCGAGTGGTTTCCCGGCGCGAAACTGAATTATGCCCAGCATGTCCTGAGGCAGGAAACAGCGGATACCGCGGCACTTTTCCATGCCGGTGAAAACACGCCGTTCGCCCCGCTTGCATGGTCGCAGCTGGCCAACGACGTGCGGGTGCTCGCCAGCCGGTTTCGACAATCCGGAATTCAGCCCGGTGAGCGCATTGCGGGCTATATGCCCAACATACCCGAAGCGGTGATCGCTGTGCTCGCAAGCGCCAGCATCGGCGCCGTCTGGTCGGGGTGTTCGCCCGATTTTGGAAGCCGCAGCGTGCTGGACCGGTTTGCGCAAATCGGACCCAGGGTGCTGATCTGCGTCGATGGCTATTCCTATGGCGGCAAGCCGTTTGACCGCCGCGCGGAAGTGCGGCAAATCGTGGCGCAGCTGCCGACCGTCGAGCACGTCATTTTTCTGCCTTATCTTGACCGGCAAAACGAGACACCGCCGGTCCCGGCTGCGGTGCTGTGGCGGGAAATACTCGACTCGCCGCCGGTGTCCGCGGACCAGTTCGAATTTGCGCAGCTTGCCTTCGATCACCCGCTGTGGATTCTCTATTCATCGGGCACTACCGGCCTGCCCAAGGCCATCGTTCATGGTCACGGCGGCATCATGATCGAGCAAATGAAACTCTCCTCGTTTCATATGAATCTGAAGCGTGATGATCGCCTGTTCTTTTTCACCACCACGGGCTGGATGATGTGGAATTTCTTGGTCAGTTCCATGCTGATCGGTGTCAGGCCTGTATTGTACGACGGCAATCCGACCTATCCGCGCAAAGATACCCTGTGGCAACTGGTCGAAACTTCGGGCGCAAAATTCTTTGGCGCCAGTCCCACGTTCGTGCAGATGCAGCAGCGATTCGGCGTTATCCCGCGCGAAAAATTTGATCTTTCGTCACTGGATTCGGTGATGGTGGCGGGATCTCCTGTTTCAGCGGAATGCATGGCCTGGTTCTATGACAACGTCAAGCAGGACCTGTGGGTCTGTCCCGGCAGCGGCGGCACCGATATTTGTTCAGGATTTGTCGGCGGCGCACCCGGTTTGCCGGTTTATGCGGGCGAGATACAGGCGCCCCATCTGGGAGTCGATGTACGCGCCTTTGATGATCAGCAAAACGCGGTCGTGAACCAAGTGGGAGAAATGGTCATTGCCCAGCCCATGCCGTCGATGCCGCTGTATTTCTGGAACGATGAAGGCAACGCGCGTTATCGCGAAACCTATTTCGCGGATTTTCCCGGTGTCTGGCGCCAGGGGGACTATTTCAGGATCAATGAACGCGACGGCTGTTTCGTGCTGGGGCGGTCCGATGCCACGCTGAACCGCTATGGCGTGCGTATCGGAACCGCCGAGATTTACCGCTCGGTGGAGGCACTCGAGGAGGTGGATGATGCCATGATCGTCAATCTTGATTTGCCGGGTGGCCGGTTTTTCATGCCGCTGTTCGTCAAGCTGGCCGATGGCCTCCAGCTGAATGAAGAGATCGAAGCAAGAATCTGCAGCAGGCTCCGGTCTGACTATTCACCGCGTCATGTCCCGGACAGGATTTACCAGGTAAAGGAAATTCCCTATACCCTGACCGGAAAGAAAATGGAAATCCCTGTGCGCAAGATCCTGCTGGGTTCCCCGCCTGACCAGGCGGCAAATCGAAGCGCCATGGCCAATCCGGAATCGCTGGATTTTTTCGTGCAATTCGCGCGGGAGAGGAAGGATGATACAGCTGGTTGATATCTGCGTGAAACAGAGATCCTTATATCCGGCCACCCGCATCTACAGGAAAAGAAACAGCCCATGATCTGGAAAAAACATAGCTATGAAGATATCCCCGGAACCTACGTCTTCGATGGGAAAAGTTCCCACCAGGGCTACCCCCTGAATAAAATGGCTTTTTCATTTAACCAGGCTGAAAACAGGGAAGCGTTCAAACGGGATCCAGATGCCCATTGCCGTAAGTGCGGCTTGTCCCATGAGCAGCGTGACGACGGAAGAGTTCAAGGCAAAGCTGACGAATCACGCAGCTGGCCTGCAAGAGAAGCTGGCAAAGACGGGAGGATATTTCGATGGCTAGAATCGTTGACGGTGTGACCACTTCCCATATTCCCGCCATTGGCAATGCCATCGCCAACGGTCTGCAGCAGGACCCGTACTGGAAACGTTTTTTTGCCGGCTATGGGCCGGTAAAGGAATGGCTGGACAAGGTCGATCCCGACGTTGCCATTGTCGTTTACAACGACCATGGACTGAATTTCTTTCTGGACCAGATACCCACCTTTGCGATGGGCGCGGCGGACCGGTATGAAAACGCCGACGAGGGCTGGGGACTCAAGACCCTGTCAAGCTTCGAGGGTGACGCGCAGTTTTCCTGGCACATGATCGAGTCCCTGATCGGGGATGAGTTTGATCTGGCCATTTGCCAGGAAATGCTGGTGGACCACGGTTTCATCGTGCCCATTTCAAACACCGGAGCCGGCGTGCTGGTAGTGGAAAATGCGACCTGAGCCATGCACCCGGACAGGTTCATGCGTGTAGCCGTTCCGGCCATCTCATTTTGCCAGCAGTACAACTTGGTTTCGCGCTTGCTCAAGCTGTACCCGGACTCCAGGGTCAATGTCGAATGCATTCCGCGTTACCACAGTGAAGAAGACACGATCGAATACCTGCGCGATTGCGATGCCGCCATCGTGTCATTCGAGCGCATCAACGATCGGGTGTTGTCTGCCTTGCCCCAATTGAAAGTGGTATCAAAGCTTGGCGTCGGCCTGGACAAGATCGATCCGGCTGCGATGCGCAAGCACGGGGTGCGCCTGGGATGGACGGCGGGCGTCAACAGCCGGGCCGTGGCGGAATTGACCCTGACAACCCTGCTGGCGGCGCTGCGTCATGTCATTCCACTCAATCAGGCCATGTGTGCGGGCCAGCGCCCCTTGCAACGGCTCGGCCGGCAACTGAGCGGCAGGGTTGTCGGCATTCACGGCTGCGGCCATATCGGCAAAGAAGTGGTGAAACTGCTGCAGCCCTTCAACTGCAAAATCCTGGCCTGTGATATCAAGGATTATGCCGGGTTTTACCAGGCCCATGGGGTTGAACCGGTCGGCATGGACGCAATGCTGCAACGCTCGGAGATCGTTTCCATACACCTGCCGGTGACGAAAAAGACCCTGGGTTTGTACAGCGATCAGGTCCTGGCAAAGTTGCGGGAGGGCGCCATTCTGATCAATACCGCCCGCGGCTGGATCGTGGATGAGGCAGCGCTGCGGGAACGGCTGAAGAGCCGCAAGATCGGCGCCGCCTGCTTCGATGTCTTTGCGCTGGAACCACCCGATGACGATGAATTGCTGAACCTGTCCAATTTCATTTCCACGCCGCATATCGGCGCCAGCACCGAAGAGGCGCGCTGGCAAATGGGGATCACCGCCATCGATGGCCTGCAGGACAATTTCCTGCCCGAGCCGGGCGTGTATCCTTTCGAGGACTGCTGACAGACTTTGCCGGAAATAGGAACGAGAATTCACCAAATTGCGGGAGAGACATGAGTACTCCAACACGCGCAATTTTTTTCTCCGGTGCAGGCCTTGGACACGGGGTCAGTACACAAATCCCAATTTAAAGGAATTGCACTGTGCCTCTCTGGCGGCAGGTACCGGGCCAAGCTACCTTCGTCTTTTACAAGACTGAGGTCAGTCACACTGCGATAAATGGGGAGCTTTCCATGCGTAACCCCTTCGTTCATATGGCAACTCCGAGCATAAAGCACTTTGCGCTCATTAAGGTGTCGCATTCAGGGGAAATCTCTCACCTGCTCTGCCGTGCGGTCGCCGTGACTTCACAGGTATGGATATCGTTGAGGAGACCTGAATAGCCAGAAAGTGTTACGACAAGCACGGCAGTCCGCCGTCATCATGGACAGAGCGGAGTGGGAGATTTAGCTATAATTCGGCACTTAGGGAAGGTAACCGCAATTCTCCAGAATTTAGAGTTGGAGGTCGTCGCGATGAAACTGTGCACCTATCTGCTTTCGACAGCCGTATTGAGTGGCTTTCTGGCCTTATCTGATCTTGCAATTGGTCATGGTGGCGGACTGAACGCGCAAGGGTGCCACAACAACCGCAAAACGGGCGATTATCACTGTCACCGGCCGCAAAAGGCTGTTGCCCCGCAAACTGCAATACAACCCAAGTCTGGCCCTGAAACGACCCCACCGGGAAGAGCCTTTAGCAATTGCACAGAAGCGCGAGCCGCTGGGGCAGCTCCTGTTCGGCGTGGGCAACCTGGTTACGGGCCACACTTAGGACCCGCGTGAAAATAACTTGATCATTTGTTCTTGGCGGTTGGGAGAATCGCGTAGTTCCATTCGCCATGAAATTCGTCGGACTTGATGTGCACGGCGCCGAGCTCGGTATCGCTCACCGTCACACCGGTCGGGTAGGTGCCCCGGTCAAGTTCGGCGCGGACTTTCAAGCCCGCGCGGGTCGTGGTCTTGGCGATCAAATTGACCACCACTTCGTGACTCACCAACGGCCGGCCGCGCCAATTCTGCGTGATGTGGCAGAACATCCGATGCTCGATTTTGTTCCACTTGCTGGTCCCAGGCGGGAAATGGCTGACGTGAATCGGTATCCCCAGGCGGATGGCCAACTCCTGCAAGGCCACTTTCCACAACCGACACCGGCTGCTATTACTGCCGCCCCCGTCGGCCGTGATCAGCAGCTCCCTGGCCCGCGGATACCGTTTGGCGCCCATCTTCTGCCACCACCGGCCAATCGCTTGCACCGCAAACCGGGCCGTGTCGTGATCGATCCCGACGCTCACCCAGCCCTCGTTCTGGCTCAGGTCGTAGACCCCGTAAGGGATGACTTTACCCAACTGCTTGTCCATGAAGTCATGCACCCTGACCTCTTCGGGCTCGCCCTTCGGGCGCCATTCACGCCCGGCGTTCTTGAACGGCCCAATCAGCTCCTTCTTCTTCGTGTCCACCGAGATCACCGGCTGGCCGCGCTGCTGAAACTGCTGCACCCGCACGTTGATATGCTCAAACTGCTTATCGCGATCCGGGTGTGAGCTCCCTTCCTTCGTCTTGCGATTGCCCTGCAGGCTGTAGCCGTCCGCCTTCAGCAAACTCCCCACCGTCCAGGGACTGACCGGGTGGCCTTGACGGGTCAATTCTGCTGCCAGATGCATCGTGCTCTTGCACGTCCAGCGCAGCGGCGACATCGGATCACCTCGACTCATCGGCTCCACCAATCCTTCCAGGGCGTTCAGCAACTCCGGATCAGACTCGGTCAAGCGCTTGCGGCCACCGCCAGGCTTGCGCAGCCGAGCGCTCACGGCCGCTTTCGGCTTGCGCTTGCGTGCGGCCGTCTCCGCCATCCCTTTGCCAATCGTGTTGCGCAACATCCCCGTCGCCTCGCTCACCGCGCTCATTCCTCCCCAGCCGTAGGTCTGCGCTTCGGTCGCCGCCCACTGCCGCCGCATCCGTTCATCCATCAACGGCGCCAGCGTGCGATAGCGGGTGTTAATCTGCCGAACTCGGGCCGCATCGTGCATGAGTCCATATAACACGGCCAATTAATATTGGTCAAGTTATTTTCACGCGAGTCCTTAGATAGAGATGGCGATGGTGTCGGTTGTGAGTGATCCTCTGAGTAAACATGCCTAATTGTGGGCGGCAACTTTGCGGGCGCCACACAGTGTATTCCAGAATTAACGGTGATCAGAGGAGACCAGGAAGGGGCACGTCTTGAATCGTGGGTATTTGCATGGCATTCATTATTTAATGAGACAGGTCCCTTCACGCTTGAGGAAAATCACATGAAATTTCAAAAAGTGATGTCTGTGCTTGCACTCATGTTCACTCTATGCACAGTAACCAGTTGCGGTGATAGCGATTACGATATGGACAAGTACATGAGTTATAAAGAGAACGGTGAATTGAGTGACGCAGTTCATGAATGGATAGGGGAATACATCGAAGACTACTGCACTGCACAACGGGACGGCACCATTGAATGTCGTTGATTTAAAAAAAGAGGACGCTACCCTTTTTATTGGCACATCATGCCTATCCACAGCTTCCAGTCAACCGCCCCCGGCTACGCTACGGGCGGCGGCCGAAGCTAACTTTAGGCAGCGGAGATTCACCTCGTGACTGAAACATTCTTTGCCGCGCTCGGTGGTTGGGTTCTCGCAGGAATTCTTGCGATCACCGCCTATCTCGAGCGCCGCGACGCGCAAAAACATGAGGTGCTGCTCCAGGCGCTGGAATACCTCACCGGAGGGTCGCAAAAGCGAAGCGTCGGAGTAGCGCTAATAGAGGGACTCTGGGAGAAAGGCCACCCGTTTTACCGTGTCCTGCTTCCAGCACTCATCAACCAGTCGGTCTACCTTCTCTTAGAAACAGAGAGTCGGGATGGGCGCCACCAGTTCCACAACTGGCTTCGCATCATGGATCTGATTCTTCGTGTCCCGCGCGAACCTGAGCTCTTTGAGCAGTACTGTGATATCTCGAATGCGCTATACCAGCACATCGAAGCAAAGGAGCCGCTCCCTCGTGGACTCGATATTGGGAAACAGGCCGCCCAGATTTGGTTCGAAAAAATCAATGAACACGCAGGCATTGGCTCCGCTGCCTAACTCACGCTCCAGCCGACCGCTCAACCGCTGCGCGTTCTCGCGTCGGCTGAGCTTGGTCGTTGAGTCGAAAGCCTCGGAGCGCACCATGAGATTCTCATTGTTGATCGTTATCCTTTCCCTATTAATAGCCTCTGCAGCAGCCGAGGAAAGTGAGCCGAAAACGCTTTTGGAGCTTCAGACTCAAGAATTCCTTATAGAGGGCAGCATGTGGGAGCGAATCGAACGCGCTGCACAACGGAAAAAGCTACAGTGTATGCGGGCTTTTCCACATGAGGCATTCTGTGAATGTTTGGCCAATAAAATGCCGATGGCTATCAATGTGATCCAGTACACGGTTGCTACAACGGTTTCGCGCGAAGATCTCGGTTATGATTCGATCTCAGAAGATGAGAGGAAAGCCGTTGATGTAACGATCCAGGCGAGAGAGGATTGTGCAGGTGTAATTGATTAGCTATTTACATAACAAAGCCTTCAACCCGAAGCCGGCTAACCTCCGGACCGGCAAAGCCGGGTAAGGTACGGGGCGGCGCGGGTTAACGCAAGACGTTGTGCGCCTCTTGGTAGGAGGAGACTGACATGTCAAATTGGTTACGATGGATATTGGTACTTCCGGTGGCGCTGCTGGCTATGATCCTGTCGGCCTTCCCGCTCCACTTCGTTCTATACCAAACCCTTACTGGATCAGGTATTGTCGAGCCGTACCCGGAAACGCCGGAGCGCGTATTAATGCCTCTTGTAGGTGCAATGGCATTCATCTGGGCAGGGGCGGGAGTAGCACCGAATCACAAAGTCAAAATGGCCACGGTGCTATTCGCGCTTTGGCTTCTCCTTTTGGGCGTTATTGTTGTACTGGTGTTGAGCGATGTTGACCTTAGCGGCTTACAATTCACCATAGAACGCGGAGGTCTTGGCCCCGTTATGGCTTTAGTTGGTGCCGTCGCTGGCCTCTACATTGTTCGTAAGCAAAATGCCAACGGGATTATCACCACAGGCAAATGAAGACGCTCTTTACAATCATCCTACTACTGGTTTTTGCGGGAGTCGCTGGTTTCGTTGCAACTTTCGCCCTGAACCTCGCGGGGATTCCCGGGGCGCTGCTTGCTGGACGTCCGGGCGAAAGGAGCGTGAGTCGATTCAGAACAGGATCGATATTCTCTGCGCTCGGGCAGTCCTATGTGTATCTCGCTTTCGTGGCTTTCATTGTAAGCTGGACGATGGCGGCAGCGGCGCGTGATGATGTCGTTGGTTTCATCGTGTGGCCGTTTGCATTCGGGGCTGTGGTATGGCCCGTCTATTCAAACCTCATTCGAGCCAGAGTGGAAGCGAGAGAGTCAGAACATGCCAATCCCCAAGTAGAAGCGATCCATTTAACCTTTTTCGCAGCTGTCATCGGCTTCTTTCTATTTGTCTTTGTGCCAGCAGCAATAAAAGCTCTTTGGGGGTGGGTTCCATTCGTAGCCGATTAATGCCTATGCGTACGGCGCATAACGACCGCTTCCGCTGGACGGCGTCGCTAACGCGCCGCAGCCCGTGAAGTGGGCCGTTATGCATATCTCGTAGAGAGAGCCAGATGTTAGAACTTGCCATACCAATTAAAGAAACCTTTGAAAAGTCGACGCTTGCTGAGCTTGTCACGTGGTTTTCAGGACTTCCTGACAACGCTGCATGGTATGTAATTTCTGACTATTGCTTTGAGGACAAAACAAAGAAAAATGACGTCGTCTCATTCTCTGTGCTTCTAAACCACGACAAGCTTAAGAGCATTAATGAGTACATCAACGCATTTGCTCCAAAAGACATTAAATCAACCAGAAGTGTCTCTCCTGCATTCCTTCAGTACATAAACTCTCCAGTCATATTTAACTTTACGTTTGTACTTGATAGAAGCTCCAAGCTTCTCCGAGACTATGCGGGAAAGGACAATATGCAGAGCTTTCTGCCACACTTTCATGATTTTGTAAGGTTGATTGAGTCGTCATCATCATTTGAAAGTGGCTTTGTTGAATCTGTTCTTAATAGAGCAACACAGTTTCACGAAAGCTTCAAAGTTAAGAGCTTCAATGCCCGACTATCTAGACAGATATACCTTGTGGCCACATTCGCCAGTTTAATATTTCACTATCTCAATAAGGTGAAAAAGCCTTCACACATAGCGTGGGTGTCTGATCGGGATGCCCTGGTTGATAAGTACGATGGTTTTGTGTACGACCTTGCGTACTTTCTGTTTTTGGCGGAATGCTCGCAAGATGCATCTGTGAAAGAGAATGCAGAAAAGGTTTCAATTGATAAGCCTAAATTCATCTTTGCGTTGCCGGCAAAAAGCGGAGCCAATGAGTACGATGAACTCATTAGAATTCCTGACTACCTAGCGGGAACTCTCGCAGACCTCGACCTCGATGCGAACAAGTTCTCAAAGGAAAAATACTACACTGTACTCAACAGCTCGTTAGTGAACTCTAAAAATCACGCAATTATTCATCTATGTGGAAGTCGGCTGGATATCTGGTCTCGTCGTCTGGTTTATCGGCTATAGAGCGCTCCGAAGGTGGTCCGCGAGAACAGAGAAATGCATAACAAGGCGCTGTTGCCGGGCAATTTTTCTACCGCTGCGCGGCTCCAAAATTGCCGCAAAGCTTTGCGTTATGTGTCACGAAATGGGTGACCACGCTGCCCGGCCCGAAGATCTTAAGCATCTGGTCGATGCTGCTGCAGCGCATACCGTTAACTACACGATTGGCTTCGTTCAGGAGCTAGGAGAGGGCCCTAATACGCGAGCCATTCTGTCTGGCTCTGGAACATTAGTGTCATACGGTCGGGTTTACGGGATTCTGACAGCTGATCATTGCATTACGAATTTTTCGCGCACCGGACGATTAGGGCTAATAACTCTGCACGGAATGAAGCTTCATCGCTTTATTCTGGAAAAGAATGCATACGAAACAATCCGGATCGCTGCGCACAATGCGGAGCGGAAGGAACCAGATCTCGGCTTTATCCGCCTCAACGCAGTCGACATTTCTACGCTAAAGTCCACGAAGTCGTTTGTGAATCTCGAATGGGGCGAAAAGAATATTCTCCCGTACCCGGCGCCGCCATTGGAGTGCTTTTGGGGTATCTCAGGCGTCATCGACGAATGGACGTCCGCCGATAAGAACTCCGAAGATGGAAGACCCACAAAAATCTTTGGCGGTATGTGTGGCGTCGGGGTGTTGGGTCGTCGATACGACGTTGACGACTATGATTTCGTCGAGTTTGAGATCGAATACGGCGAGGGCTACGAAGGCCCAATCGACTACAGCGGCTTAAGCGGCGGAGGGTTATGGAGATTTGCAGTCGCAAGAAATCCCGACGGAACTACGAAAATTGGCAACAGCACTCTTCGAGGTGTGGCCTTCTATCAGTCGGATATAGACCAGCAGAAGCGTCAGATCACATGCCACGCTGAGCAGAGTGTCTACCGGAAAGTAATCTCGTCGATTAAGGAAAGTGACACATAACAACCGGATTGAGGCGGACGCTTTCCAGGCGCGCTCACTGAGCCGAAAATTGGCGCAGGTTCAGAAAGCGCGCTCGGAAAGCCCCGCACATCAGAAGCCTTAGGGGAAAAGAATGACCGAACTGTCTGCAATGATCGCTGCTCCGCTGTGCGGTTACCTTTGCCGGGAAATGCACCCGCTGCGTTGTTTTCAAACTCTTGCTTCCAGCGCGCAATCAGATTGGCATTCACGTCCAGGCTACGTCCCGCATCGGCGTAGCTGTAGCCATGCTCCGTCACCAATGCCACTGCTTCGCGCTTGAATTCCAAACTGTGTTTCCTGCGTTGTCTGTTCATTTAACACCTCGTTTTGAATCATTATATGATCCTTAACTCGGTGTCCGGTATCATGGGGAAAATCATTATGCAGAGGAGACAAACGGGGTGACTTATGGTTGAAGGGGAATTCGTGGAGAGAACTTGCGATCTCAACGTGATGCTGAATTGGTATGGAGGCCTCCACACTTGGTATAACGCCAGAACCGGCCTGAAGCGGAGTACTACGCTGATTGGACGGATTGACGATTCCTATCTTGCACCATTAGGGAATATTGATCCGCACCTCCCGGATTCCAGCTTTCATGGCAAACCGGTGCGCATGGAGATTTGCTCACCGGCTGATTCCGAATGGCTTGATGAGGTGCGTGTTTCTCTAGGAGATAGCGATGCTTGTGGTTGCGTTTCGGTTAGGAAGGGGGTCGAACCGGATCGCTTTGATATTGATGGCGAGATGGTCGAAGCCGATTCTGTCACGGCACGCTTGGACATGAGACCCGATGCATTTGAGGCCATTCAGCGACAGGTTGTGGATGCTGACGATCATCAGCGCATAATGCGGGCCAAGATTACCCTTTCGGGAAACGCAATCCCGAAAGCGGATAGTCGCTTCACATTCCTAAAGGATCTGGATGTATCAAAAGCCCAGGATTATGCCGTCAGAGACTTCGAAATATTTAACACGCGCTACTTGGATCATTTGAGAGGCCGGGTTCTGCAAATTGAGCCTAATCGAGACGAAGGCTACGGGGCCTACATTTCGGTTCTGCTTACTGAGGCACACTACGAAATATACACCGAGCGCGCCCTCATTCATGCAATCTCTTGCGAAGGGCATGTTATAAACAGCAATGGCAAACCTTACGACGGTGCACATGTTACGATCGAGTTTCGTGAGTTTAAACCAACCCTACTCGAAGAGTTGCCAAAAAAAAGTTTATATGGAGACTTCGAATACTGGCCAAAGCAGCCACTTGAAGAGAGTTCCTCGAACTTCTTTACATTTAACCTCCTTTATGTACCCAAAGATGCTCGAGATTTACTGATCCCTATTCTCAGTCGAAAACGTTCGGAGCAGGTAATTCTCACTATCAATCTTACAAAGGGAAAAGAGGATTTACTGGCTGCGAAAGATAAGTTGTGGGGTGACGTTCGTCACTACACCTTTACAGTGAGAAGACAACTAATCAACAGTGCATAACATATACCTTCGGCCGGACACCGGTAAGCGCAGGACGCTGCATAAAGAGCTTCTTGGCTGGAGCTGGTCAAGGCAAACATTACGCGGCTAGACTCAAGTGTTGAGGCCCATCAAAGAGAATTAGAGAAGGCATTGGTGAAACTCTATACATTTTATGGCACACGATATGGCTAAATCGGGTAGAAATCAGGGGAAAAAAGTAGAGCCTTTGCCGCCAGGAGATCACGGCGTCGCTCCAAGCGTCGAGAATCCATTCTTGGTTTTAGGTTTCTGGGAGTTTGCGATAATAGCAACGTTAGCGGTGGTGTTCTTTCCGTGGTCACTTCTGTTTTCTGTAATATTCTATGGTATGGAGACCACTAAATTTTTGATTCTTGCGCTGCTGCATGACTTTCTGAAAACGTTAGGATCTGTCATTACAGTGGCGCTCATTGTAGTCGGAATCGTATTCGTCGTCCTTGTAGGTTTTCAGTAATCGAGGCAGCAAAGAAAAGACACCCAAAGAAAAAGAAAAGACACCCACGACCCATTGACAAAAAAAAGACAGTCATGACCCATTGTGAAGCTATCGGACAAGCGTCGAGTGATGGGTGTCGTTGCTCTCTGCATTCGCTCTCTGCATCAAGAGAGCATTTCAGCGGTACTTGGACCAGTCCACTATCTCGCAGGAAATTGACTTAATTGCTGTGGTCAAATGACCGACGATGATCACGATATTGTCTGAGCCGCAACGCGCACTTCGAACTCTCAGCGAATCGAAACCAAGAAACTCAGCGGCGTGCCCAATATCTTGGCACGGAGCATAGTCCAGGGACGTCAGCGCTTGCCCGTCAAGACCGAGCGCCTTGCTCGCGCCGTCTAACGCGATGCACCTGAGTCTCAAGGGCCACCGGGTTTATGGCACTTAGGGTATCGAGAATCCTCGGGTCGTGGACTAACGAACTTGCCATTGGCCTTTTCTCCAACGGCTAGACGTAAACGAGATCACCCAATTGCTCGATAACCGCTAGCACTGGCTCGATATCCCCTTCTTGAATGAGATCCGCCGGTTTGCGGTTTTTCAGCAACCGGTGGCGCGCAAACAGCCAGAGTCTTGCTTCCTCGGGCGTGTAGAACTCCCGCAAGCGATCAACGATGTATTCGAGCTCAACGAGCAACAGCTCTTTCGATCGCTGTGGCGACGCCTTGCCGCTGTTCCAGCGGGACACGTTTGTATGTGCCGCTGGTAAAGCGCGGTCATTTGCCGCTGACGTGTTTGGACCGCAGCCACTTAATTGTGATATCGACATAAAACTCCGTTGCATCTGTTGGTCTACTGCGATGGCGCCACGCGGGATCGCGTGACTTTGAGCCGGGAAAAGGGTATGGATGGTCGTGCCGAGGAGACAGGCACAGCGCCAGCCCAGATGTGACCGTCAAAACTGACGCCATGCCCCAACCGTGCTTTCGCACAGCCAGTTCATGATCGCACCCGGACTGGTTAAATACCAGCCCCCATCGGCCCGTTGTGCCGATGAACCCCAGTGCCCGAATGTACCACTGCGCCCGTTGCCACGCCCAGGTGATTCTCTGTCGTCACTGCGACCGAGGTAACCTCTACTGTGCCGGTGGCTGCGCCGCACACGCACGAACCCTATCGCAGCGCCGAGCCGCCTGCCGCTACCGTTCAACCCGCCGTGGTCGGTTCAGCAACGCCGAGCGCCAGCGTCGCTTCCGGGCGCGCCAACGACAAAAAGTAACGCATCAGGGTTCCCCCTCGCTGGCCGACTTTGCTCTACTGTGTCGCACGCTGAACAGACAGCCCCTGCGCCGGGAACGCACCCGCCAGCGCAGCGCAACAGCCCTGCATTGCCATGTCTGCCAGCGTGAATGCGACCCCTTCTTGCGAGGTGACTTCCTGCGGCCAGCGCAACGGGGCAAGCCCGGCCGATGGGGGTGATGACCGCCACGGTCTGAAGGAGAAAACGATTGAGTATTGATCCCGAACGCGACGCGAAGATTCTTCGTTACCACTTGGTGGAACACTGGGGCGTGCATACCGTCGCTGCGCAGTTGGGTATCCATCACTCCACCGTTGATCGGGTGCTGTCCCAAGCCGGCATGCCCAAAGCGGAGCGTGCACGACGGGCCTCAATGATTGATCCCTATATCCCCTTCATACTGGAGACCCTGGCGCAATACCCCCGGCTCACTGCTGCTCGCCTGTATGCGATGGCCGTGGAACGTGGCTTCAGCGGCGGACCCAGCCACTTCCGGGCGCAGGTAGCCCAACTACGACCGCGCAAAGCAAGCGAGGCCTATCTGCGGCTGAGAACCTTGCCGGGAGAGCAGGCCCAGGTCGACTGGGGTCACTTTGGCTCCATTCAGATCGGCCGCGCCAAGCGACCGCTGATGGCCTTCGTGATGGTGCTGAGCTGGAGTCGTCAGATCTTCCTGCGCTTCTACCTCAATCAGCGCATGGAAAACTTCCTGCGCGGCCATAGGGCCGCCTTCGACGCCTGGGGTGCATTGCCTCGCGTGTTGCTCTATGACAACCTGAAATCGGCGGTGCTGGAACGGCGTGGGGATGCCATCCGCTTCCATCCCACCCTGCTGGCCCTGGCGGCGCACTACCGCTTTGAGCCCCGCCCGGTTGCGGTGGCCCGGGGCAACGAGAAAGGCCGGGTCGAACGGGCGATTCGCTATATCCGCGACAGCTTCTTTGCCGGTCGCCAGTGGGCCGATATGGCCGACCTCAATACCCAGGCCGATGCCTGGTGTAGCGGTCACAGTGCCAACCGGCCCTGTCCGGAAGACCCGGGCATGACCGTGCGTGCGGCTTTTGCGCAGGAGCAACCACAACTGCTGGCCTTGCCGGACAACCCGTTTGAGACCGATGAGCGGGTTGCGGTCAGTATCGGTAAAACCCCGTATGCGCGCTTCGACCTGAACGATTACTCTGTCCCCCATACCCAGGTGCGCCGCACGGTAACGGTGTTGGCCTCACTGACCGGGGTGCGGGTGCTCAATGGCAGCGAGGTCATTGCCGAGCACCCCAGAAGCTACGGCAAGGGTGAACAAATCGAGCATCCGGCACACCTCGCCGCGCTGGTGGATGCCAAGCGTGCAGCACGACATCACCGGGGACAGGACCGACTGGCGCACGCCGCCCCGTCCAGCCACGATCTGCTGCAACAGGCCGCCGTTCGTGGCAACCCGTTGTCGCGGGTCACCGCACAGCTAGTGCAACTGCTGGATGACTACGGTGCCGCTGAGCTGGAGTGCGCCATCCAGGAGGCACTGGCGAGCGGCGTGCCACATCCGAATGCTGTGCGCCAGGTCATTGAGCGCCGCCGCGAACAGCGCGATCTGCCACCGCCCCTGACGCTGACACTGCCCGCCAACGACCGGGCACGCAACATTGTGGTGCGGCCAGCCTCGCTGGCGCGTTACGACCAACTGCACGACACCCCCGATGACAACAGCTCAGCCTGAGCCGATCCTGCGCGATGCCCTCAAGCAACGGGTTGTCGCACTCAAACTATACGGCCTGCTGACCCACTGGCAGAGCCTGGCAGCGTCCGACCTGGTGTGGGTGCAGCAACTGCTTGACTGGGAAGAAGTCGAGCGCAAACGGCGCGGGCTGGAGCGGCGCCTCAGTGCCGCCCACATCGGCCGCTTCAAACCGCTCGCAGACTTCGACTGGGGCTGGCCGGCGCAGTGTGACCGGGCAGTGGTATCAGAGCTCATGACGCTGGGCTTTATCCAGCAGGCGGCCAACCTTATTCTGGTCGGACCTAACGGTATCGGCAAGTCAATGCTGGCACAGAACATCGCCCATCATGCCGTGATGCAGGGGCACAGTGCATTGTTCGTCAACGCCGCCCAGATGCTGGGGGATCTGGCCGCGCAGGACGGTGACAACGCCCTGCGACGCCGCTTGAAACACTATGCGCACCCGGACGTACTGGTCATTGACGAAGTCGGATACCTCTCTTATGGCAATCGGCACGCTGATCTGCTGTTTGACATCGTCAACCGCCGCTATGAACTCAAGTCGATCATCGTCACCACCAATCGCCCGTTTGCGGAATGGGGCGAAGTGTTTCCCAACGCTGCCTGTGTCGTTTCCATCGTCGACCGACTGGTGCATCACGCTGAAATCATGGTGCTTGAGGGCGAGTCCTATCGCATGAAGGAAGCGAAAGAGCGGGCCGCTAGAAAACGAACTGGCGCCAAACTACGACGCGCAACTCCGACACCAAAAAGTCCCCTGTGAGGGCACTATCCATGACCATGAAAATCACCCGGCTCACCACCTACTGGAGCGCCGATGAGGCCGACTCGGTTATCACCTTGCTGGATGAACTCAGCGACAAGCTGTGGGACACCTACGGCGATCAGATCATCGAACTGCGCCGCAACGCCAGAGCGAGCGTTGCATCCAATAGCGATCAGACAGAACTGCCGTTCGACGACGACATCGACTTCTGAGGAGCCGCGAAAAAAACAGTGCGGGTCATCAGGTCATCCAACTCCGTAGCGGGTGCAAAATCAGGCAGCGGCAAATAACCGCGCTTTTACTCCGGCGTTAA
>CAVPUV010000064.1:0-32665 GCA_963708905.1 uncultured Gammaproteobacteria bacterium
AACCCGATGTGTAGGCAAATAACTCAAAAGGCACCGCCGAGTGCGGAAGAGAGGCTCTACCGATTTCGTAAACGCTTTTATTTGCGGTTTCAGTATTTAAGAACGCCGCCCGATATCCTGATCCTTGCACGCAGTCAACCGAGTTGGGCCCAATGTCATCGGCCCCGCCGAAAGGAAAGGCAAAAAATTCGACCGGCACGCCGATCATGCCCTCGAGTGCTGACCGGCTACCAGAGATTTCTTCATCTAAGGATCTGTAAATAAATAAAGGTACCATTTATGTTTTGGTTCTTGGCTTGATGACATAGTTCCATTCGCCATGAAACTTGTTGCGTTCGATATTGATCTGTTTCATTTCTTGGTCGGTGATCTTGCGGCCAGTTGGATATTTTCTACGATCCAGACAGCAGGTCACTTTCAGTCCTTTCGCCGTCGTTGTCCGAGCGATAAGGTTGACGATTGTTTCGTAATCGCGCAACGGTTCTCCACGCCAGTTCGAAGAGATAAACGAGAACAGACGGTGTTCGATCTTGTTCCATTTGCTGGTGCCGGGCGGGAAGTGGCAAACGCAGAGGTAAAGCCCGGTCTGATCGGCCAGCTTTTGCAACTCGAGCTTCCAGAGTCGCAATCGCCAGCCATTGCTGCCTCCGCCGTCGGCCGTGATCAAGAGCTTGTCCGCGTGCGGATAGAGCCGTCGACCTTCATGACGCCACCAGCCGCGGATGGATGCCACGGCAAAGGCGCCGGTATCATGATCGGTACCAATATTGACGAATCCGACATTGAGCCCCAGATCGTAGATGCCGTAAGGGTAGGCACGCGGCACAGCGGCGCCGGGAAAGTCATGCCCTTGTACCTTCTTTGGATCTTTCGCCGGGCGCCATTGCCGCCCTGCATTGTGGTAGTTTCCGATGAGTTCCTTCTTCTTGGTGTCCACCGAAATCACCGGCAGGCCTTGCCTCAGGTATCTTTTTACCGCAGCGCTGATGTGCCGGAACTGCGCGTCGCGGTCCGGGTGATCTTGCCCTTCCTCGGTCTTGCGATTGCTCTGCAGGCTGTAGTCGAGATCGTGAAGAATCTGCGCCACCTTGGTGTGGCTGACCAAGTGGCTCTGCTGATTGAGTTCCCTGGCAATGACTCGCGTACTCATGCAGGTCCATCGCAGCGGCGATTGCGGATCGCCTCGGGTCTGTTCGTCGATCAACTCTTCCAAGGCATCCACCAGCTGTGGGTTGGACACTGTAATCGGCTTTCGACCGGCGCCGGATCGGCGCACGCGTCCCGCCCCGGCTGTCGAACCCGTGCGAATTTCCTGCACACCTTTTTGGATGGCTTGACGCGAAAGTCCGCTCGCGCGATGCGCCAGAGATACCCCACCATGGCCCAACGCCATGGCTTCGTTAGCCGCCATCAGTCGCCGCGTGCGCTCATCCAAAAGCGGCCACACCGATCGAAACTTTTCCGTCAACTCGGCAAGGGTGCTCATGACTATGCAGCATAGCACGTCGGCTCAAAAATGAAACCTTTATTTATTTACAGAGCCTAAACCAGAATGAACTTACGTTTCTTGCGTGTTTTCGCATTCTCCTCACCTACCCGGGGCTGTTATTGAACAGGCTGTGCATTTTGCACCAATTTCAGCAACTTTATCTTTACCTAGATTTTGTAAAACACACTCTAGCATCGAGCCGCCATGCCCAAAGCCTAATCTGGGTTCATACTTGCCATAAAATTCAAACTGCAATTCTATATCGTCTCCGCATTGCTTAAATTCCTCGTTACATTTTTTGGAGGCTTTCCCAAAATCATCAAGTCGCTTCAAGCACTGAAGACAAGCCAAGTAACCAAGCCCATCAACATCAATTGCTCTGAGGGGTGTACTGGCAACATAACTGTATGGATGCGCATCGAAACCCGGTGCTCTGAAAAATTGTGCCTGAATATATAAATCTTCGCTCAATGGGTAGATCGGCTTCAGCAATGGATCACTCTCAATATATCTTCCTGTGCTGGGGTCGTAATCCCGGAAGTAGTTGTAATGCAGCCCCGATTCCTGGTCATAATACTGCCCCGGAAACCGCAGGTTCAGGGTGAGATTTGAGCCATTTCCATCCGGGTCTTCATCCGGCACGGAATCCCCAAACGGCCGGCTGTCCCAGCGCCACACCACGGTCTGCGCCTCGTCGCTCACATGCCGCGGCGTGCCCAGGTGATCGAAGTGAATGAAATCCGTTCTCACGGTCTCGGTGATCACCGGGTCCGGCACGTGCACCCAGCGGATCGCATCGGCCACGAACTTGTTGCCGGCCGATGACACTTCAACATAATCGTTGCCGTCGGTGCCGTAATACGAGCCGAGGTATTGCCACTGGCCACCACCGCTCTTGTGGCTCTTCACCACCGTAGCGGTCTCGCCCGTGCCGTACCGGATCGTGTAGCTGACGTTGTCGGCGTAACTCACGTGCTCCACCCACCAGGCATAGACGTCGTAGGTGGTCCCCGGCGGGGTCGCGGCCCAGCGGTAGCTCGTCCCGGCTGACTTGTTGGCGAACAAGTAATCCACATCGTAGTCTTGCGCATCCGTCTTGCTCTGCCAGGTGCCCGTGTTGCTGGTGCCGGGGTCACCATTGTCGACCATGAGTTCAGCGCCGGGTGGTTGGCTGGTCTCTTGACGATGGCTGATCATGGCCACCGGCTGGCCGTTGAGATACACGTACTCGGTAAAGTCGGCAGCACTGGCGGGTGCATACTCGCCCAGCAGTTCACCGGCCGGGCCGTAGATGAAATGCGTCGTCACCCCGGCCACCGTCTTGCTCAGCCGCTGACCGCGGCCGTCGTAGCGGTAGTCACCGGCCACCGTATCGCCGCTGCCGTCACGCTGCGTGACTTGCACCAGCCGTGCATGATCGCCGTAGCCGTATAACTGACCGAGGCCACCGGTATCAAGCTTCTGCGTGCGATTACCGGCCGCATCACGGGCAAACGTCCAGCCGTTCTGGGAGGCGAGGCGGTTGGACAGCGGCTGGTAGCTGTACTGCTCATCGAGCAGGCCGCTTTGATAGCGGGTGCGATTGCCATTGGCATCGTAGTCAAAGTCCTCCAGGCCGTAATTTCCCAGCGCCGTGTCCCGGCGGTACAGGTCGTCATAGGTAAAGGTCTGGTCGTATTGCGTGCCGAACGGATCATCGAGGGTGAGAATATTACCCACCGGATCGTGGCCCAACAGCCAGTTGAGGCCGCTGCCGGATTGCAGTTGATCGAGTTCATAGTCCTGATCGAAAGTGGCGGAATAGGTCAGGCCGTTGCCGTAACTGAAGGAAGTCATCGGGCCGAAGGGCTCATATTGCACATTGCTGACCATGGATTCGGTCACCGCATTGACGGTCTTGTCCATCGCGATAATACGCCCGGCTGCATCCAATGTGTAATCCACCGCCATGCCGCTGGGATAGGTCATCCGGGTCAGCCGGTCGGCGTTGTTGTAGGCGTACTGCGTCACATAGCTCACAGCGTCGATTAAGCGGGTTTCACTTTTGCGGTTGCCACGGGCATCGTAAGTGTAATCGACCGTGCCGGCGGTGTCGGTCATGCGCGTCAGGCGGCCTTTGCCGTTAGTGCCGACATCGTAGGTGAAGCTCACGTCCAGACTGATGTCCGGATAGTGGATAGCGGTCAGCCGATTGATGGCATCATAAACATAATCGGTACGAATCCCGCGTGCATCGGTGGCGGCAGTGCGATTGCCGGCGGCATCGTATCCGTAGCTGGCAACGCCGCTATCCGGACTGTCGAGTTCGATCTGGTTGTCCAGTCCGTCATAGCTGTACCGGGTGAGGTTGCCCAGCGGGTCGCTGACGCTGGTGAGATTGTCCCGGTCGTCGTAGTCCATCAGCGTTTGGCCCAACAGGCTGTCGATGGTCTTGATGAGGCGATCGAGCCCATCGTATGCAAATGCCGTCACGTTGGTATTGGCATCGGTGCTGCCGGTGCGGTTACCGTTGTTGTCGTAGCCGTAAGCGGTCGGGTCGTTGTTACCGTCCAGCAGCGTGGTCAATCGGCCCAGCTGATCATAGACCCGGCTCAATTGACGCTGCAATACATCGAGGTTGTTATAGGTTTTCTCGGCGGTGCGGTTGCCGTCAGCGTCCAGCGTGTATTGCGATGCGGTTGTTGAAGTTGTCTGCCATGGCGGTGAGGCGATGCGCAGCATCGTATTCGTAGTCGATCAAGCTGCCATCCGGCTGGGTAACCCGGGTGAGGTTGCCGGCGGGGTCATAGGTGAAAGACGTGGTTTTGCCATCCGTGGTGCGCGAACTGATCCAGCCGCGTGCATGATAGGTCATGGTGGTCAGAACACCGTTGGCATCCCGGACCTGCAGCGAACGGCCGTTGAAATCATACTTCAGGTAGTCAGTGCGGTGTCCCAGCGCATTGACCACGGCTTTGAGATCGCCTATGAGGTAGTCGCCGCTGGGGTGGTCAGTGGTGTAGTACTCGTAAGTGGTGATATCGCTGACATCCGTACGCGGGCCGTTGATGGTTTTGATTTGACCAATCAGCGGCCCAAGCGACGGAATTTCAAAGTAGGTGTTGGTCCAGCTGCGGGTGGCGAGTGTCGCAGTGTCTGTTTCCGTGCGGGTCAAAGTCTGGCCGCGGGTGTTGTACGTGTAGTTGGTGGTTTTGCCGGGTTCGCGTCTCTCCGTGACGCGATTAAGGCTGTTGTTCCAGACGGTTTCAATCACCCGTGCGTCCAGTGTGCCTGCGGCTTCCGTGCGGCTGATTTCGTGGAGATTGTCATATTGGTAGGTGGTTTGATGATTTTCCCGATCGGTTTTGAAACTGCGCCAGGACGTGGTGGGGTTATAGCTCATGGTCACGCTGCCGCGCGTATCGGTAATGCCGGTCGGCTTGCGATACACGCCCGGTTCCACATCGTAAGTGACTACCTCTCCCAACGGAGTCGTAACTTCGGTGATCGACCAGTTGACGTTTTCCGCCGGGCGTTTGGTGTAATTCAGGTCGATGTGACCGGCGCCGCCAGCGTGTTCGCTGCTGACCACCCGCGCGGCATCGTCATAGCTGCAGGTGGCGAAGCGAACGCCGTTTTCGTCGCTGATGCCGGTTAACAAATTGCCATACCTGGGGGCGCCCTGAGCATCACGGTCTTCATAGTGGTAAATACGTTCTGTCAGGTCCTGACGTATGACTTTTACCAGGTTGTATTTGGGGTTGCTGGTGGTATCTCCCGGGGGCACCCCATATTGGTACTGAATCTGCCGCCCGTCCGGCAAAGTGATGGCATCGACCAAACTGTTGGCATTGTAGGAAAACTGCAGCGCCCGCCCGGTCTGATCAATAACTTCGAATACGCGACCCTCTGCAGTGTAGGTAATGGCAAACTGACGAAAGTCCGAAGACCGGTCGGTGATCAGGATCAGTTTGCCGGAACTGTTGTATTGACGCAGTTCACCGGAATTGAGGTAGACGTTCCAGCCGCCGGTGACTGGACGCAGAATATGACCGGACTCACTTTGCGAACGATAGACGGTGCAAGCCGGGGAATCGACGCAGGTGAAGCGTTCGGCATCGCCCTTGCCGTCGATCGTCTTGATGATGCTCCCCTCGACAATGATGCGGCCTGTGTAGGTGTGCGACCAGCCTCTGCCGATGGTGGCGTAATCCGGGTAGTGTTGCATGGCATGATAATGCCGGGTCAGTTCAAACGACCCCGATGAGAAATCAGTCTCCGAAACGGTTTTATCGCCAGTCGTTGGATAGCACGGGTTACCATAGGAGCACTGCTTGGAGTTGGCTTCGGGCGTGACGGCCCCCACGCGGGTAATGGTTTGTGCGAAGGTAATCGGATCACACGTGCCGGTCGTGGGGCTGGTCTCGGTAAAGAATCGATACCCGCCCGGGCAATGTCCCGGCGAAATGGCTCTTAAGGTGAAATCGGCGTTTTGTCCGCACACGGACGAATTGCCGGGCGGGAATTCAGCGTCAATAAACTTGCTGAAATTCGCACTGAGTATGATGATTTCTTCAGGGTATACGATAGGGTAGGTAATATCATTGACTGACGTTTGTACCCACGGACCCTGCCCGGTCTGTATTGGCGGACAATCAATGCCGGGCCAGGTATTATTCTGCACTGCCGCCCACCAATTCTCTTCACTGGCGCAACATTGCCCGCAATGCACGTTGCTGCATCAATTGTTGCCGAATTGATCCAGCAGCGGGCTGTCATCGCAGGCAATGCCTGGACTGCTGCTAAACACCAACATCGGATCTATAAAATAGTCGATTGTTGGTGGCAGGTAGTAGGTTCTGTTGTTGCCATTCGTGGAAGTTGATTGGTAGGTGTAGTAGGAGGCACCGAAAAAGCCGGGATAATTCCACAATGCGTTTTCCGCTGCATGCAATGATGGATAAGTCGCTCCAACGTATTGGTAGCGGGTTAACAACTCCGCGCTTATTACAGGATTGGAGATACCGGCAATGCATGACAGGTAAGCAAGCCGGACCAGCGGGACGCGAGGGAAAGCCATGATGCACTCCTGATACCAGCCATCCGTAGCCTTAATGGTTGGTTATAAATCTGGTGGCTAACCACCTGCCTTGTTTTACCTTTAGTGCACGTATCACGCAGAATCTCCCACCTAAAAAATACGTCGCAGACATCCAAGGCATGAAAGGAGCATTAACGCAGTGATTTGCTGTTAATGCAGTCCCACATCAACGGCGAATATTTCCTCACCCTCAAGAGCGGTCATACCCTCAAGCTGTCGCGCACGTACAAGGATAAGCTGAAGTTCTTTTATTGCTGCAGGTGATCGCGATGATCGGCAATCAACTGGATGATGGCCGCGGGAGATGACCACGACTTGGACCCCCGGTTCCCCGGTTTTTCACTTTCCTGGCACTACACCTTGCGGACCGGGCCGGGATATTGCGCTACCAGGTTATCTGTCGTTACCAGTGTGACGCCTTCTACGTCCGCTTGGGCCAGGAGAATACGGTCGAAGGGATCCTTGTGCAGCAAGGGCAGGCGATCGGTCGCGACTGCATGTTCGCTGTTGATGGGTAATTCTCGATATCCTCTATCCAGCAACCCCCGCCGCAAGACACGTGGCTCGACCCGGAAATCCTCGCGCGCCAGACTGCACTTGATGGTGATTTCCCACAGGCTAGCGGCACTGAACAACAGCTCGTTATCGGGATTGCCCAGCAGGGAACGGGCTTTCCTGGAAAGCTTGTCCGGTTCCCCGGCAGCCCACAACAACAGATGCGTATCCAGCAGCAGATTCACGCACCGCTCCCGAACAAACGCTCGATTTCCTCGCGACCCATACGATCAAAGTCGGATGGAACAGAGATTTGACCCTGCAGAAATCCCAGCCGCTTGGCGGAGGGTTGTTCGGACGCCTCCAGTCCCACCACCTTGACCAGCGGCTTGCCCGCCTTGGCGATGACAAACGGCTCGCCCTTCGCCGCCTGGTCAACCAGCTTGGACAGATGGGTCTTGGCCTCATGAATGTTGACATTTTTCATAACAATTCCAATAAACTTAGTTTACTCGACTTAGTTTATTGGATACGGCACTGAAAAACAAGCCCCGTTCGGCTCGGAAGCGACGCCGCACGCGCCTATGCGCTCATTGCAACGGCGCCGCACCGGCTTCACGAGATTGTGTAGATAAAGACATCCATCAGAATCCCTACGAAGGATGGGGTCGTGAATTGTCGCATCTCTCTATGTATGGGACTGTGCTTTCGCATCGCTCGGTGTGGCTCAAATGCACGAAACACGGTCTGACCTCCGACGTCGGCCAGCGTCATCTCCTCAGATACGCATCGCTGCCTTCCAGCCAATCCTGCCGTGGCGGACAGAAAATATCCACGTCAACGCTGTCTTCGAGCGCGATCGCAGAATGCGGCAGACGGGAAGGAATCACGAGCACCTGGCCGCTGCGTACAGTGACTTCTTCATCCTGTTTCTCGCCCAGCAGAAACTTGAGGGCGCCACTGATGACATAGGATATCTGCTCATTTTCGTGCTCGTGTTTCGGTACCACACAGTCCTTCTTCAGCAGTATCTGCGAGATCATCATCCGCTCGGCGGTGATCAGGCGGCGGCCGAGCAGGGGGTTGAGGTTTTCCAGGGGTACGTTATTCCAGGAGTGAAGCTGTGCTTTGGAAGTCATAGACGGGTGCTCATCGAATGGTCAGACGGATACATATTCTCCGGCACTCCCCCCAACATTGTAAAGCGCATGGCTCATGCTTCCGAGGCTGCATATCTTCGCCGCCTCCATCACGCGCGATGGCTTCGCCCCCAACTTCAGGCACCGGGCCCGGGACGCCATGCAGGGTGAATGACGGCGACGTGCGGCGTCCTGGCCGGGACGAGACTCCTTGGTACTGACGGAAAGCCAGGACGGAAAGTCAAGACATCCATCAAAATCCCTATTAATTATCTAGCCCCAATTATGCATAAAAGAGGGCGACTCTCGTTTATCCCATTGATATAATGAGTGAAGTTCAATTCCGGCTCCGTAAAAGCCCAACGAGAATCGCCCATGGCCAAGTCTACCCCAGAGCAGCTGAAATTTCCCCCCGTTGACGGCATGACCGTACGTGCCGATTTTGACGGCGGTGCCCTGTCCGCCGATTTTGGCCCCATCCTGTTGCGCGGCATTGACCAGCACATTGGCCTGACCGCTGCTTTGGCAGATGCCTTCCATGATACCCGCCACGCCTCATACATCGATCACGAGTTGCGTGATTTGCTGGCACAACGCATCTATCAGATGGCCTGCGCCTACGCCGATGGCAATGATGCCAATGCCCTGCGCGCCGATCCGATGTTCAAGCTGGCGCTGGAGCGTCGACCGCTGGACGCCGACAATGACCTGGCCAGCGCCGCAACCTTTTCGCGGTTGGAGAATGCCGCCACCACCAAGGACATCTACCGCCTGGGCCAGGCCTTTGTCGATCAGTTCATCGCCAGCTACGCGAAACCGCCGCCAGTCATCGTGCTGGATATGGATCATTCGGAAGACCCCACCCACGGGCAGCAGGAGCTGAGCTTTTACAACCACCATTACCGCCATCACTGCTATCTGCCGCTGTTCCTGTTCGAGGGTCTGTCCGGCAAGTTCATCACCGCCGCGCTGCGTACTGGCAAACGCCCCACCGGGGCCGAGAACGCGATGATCCTGCGGCGCGTAGTCAAACGCCTGCGCCAGACTTGGCCCGAAACGCACATCGTGTTGCGCGGCGATAGCCATTTCGCCAATCCCGAGCTGATGCAACTGGCCCTCGACACGTCCCACTGTGACTTCATCTTTGGCCTGACCGGGAATGCGGTGCTCACGCCGATGGCCGCGCCCTGGGTGGCGGCCACCCGCGCAACTGATGCTGAGCGACAACCAGGCACGACTGGAAAGCTTGCGCGCGCAGCAGCGCTACCAGGAAAACAACACCGGGCGCCTGCAGCAACTGGCGGAAAGAAATAATGCCGCGGTCAATCAGCTCGACGAGGCGCGCTCCCGGCTTGACATGACCGCACAGGATATCCGCCGCGCCGAAGTCGCGGTGGCGCAAACACAACGGCGTATCGACCAGACACGGGTGCTCACACCGTTTCCCGCGGTGGTCGTGGAGCGCCTGGTTGACACTGAAAACCGCGAAATCCGGGCCCAGGCGCCGCTGTCAGTCGCCGGATTCGTGCGCGCGGGGCTGGAGGTTTCAGTCCAGCACCAGGAGCAGGAAGCCTTGAGCCCGATAGCACGCGTCATTCCGGTTGGAGACGAACGCTCGCGTATGTTCGAAATCCGCATTGCCGCCAGTGATCCGGCCTGGGTGGTGGGCAGTCCGGTACGCGTTGCCCTGCCCAGCAGTGACCCGCGCGAACTGGTGGCGATTCCGCGCGATGCACTGGTGCTCAGAGGAGCCGAGGTCTATGTCCTGCGCGTCAAGCCGGACAATACGGTGGAAAAGGTCAAGGTGGACACCGGCATTGGCCTCGGCGCCATGGTGGAAGTCATCGGCGACGTATCCGACGGCGACCGCGTCATCGTGCGTGGCGCCGAGCGGCTGCAAGCCGGCCAGGCCGTTGCCGTGATCGATAGCTAGAACACTGGGATGAGATTGTGAAATTCTCCCTGGTTACATCTGTCTCATAATTCCGTCCCAGCCTGACGGCCCGGTGGCAAAACTCCGTCAGCCACCGGGCCGTTTTCTCATCCGGCTTGCTGGCCTGCACGATGATCCAGCCAGTACTCGATACCCTGGGTGTTGAGGCTTACATCCGGAGTCAATAAATCCACCAGGTCGGTTTCAGGCAGGTTGACACCGTGCGCGCGGGATTCTGTCATCAGCCATTTCCGCATGTCGCGCTCCAGGTCGAGCCGGCGGGATTCTGATGTAGCGTGCCTTTCACCCATTGCGACGAATTCATGCACGCCGGCAATCATTTTCCCGGCCAGCCGATGCGGCTCGCCGACACGGCCAAAATGCGTCAGGTACATGCATTCGGGCGACTTGGCCATCAGCCGCCCAACCGACGCAATCAATGCTTCGGGATCAAATTGAATCGGTGTCGTGGTCGGAAAAATGAAGGCGCCATTCGCCGTATCGAGCTCCCGGTAAGAGATGCCGAAGGTATCGCCGGTGAACCAGCCGCGGGTCTGCTGGTCCCAGATACAAAAGTGATGCCTTGCATGGCCGGGGCTGTCCATGAACAGCAACTCCCGTTGCCCGACCGCCAGGGTTTCACCGTCCGCCATCGTGCGCACCCGCTGTTGCGGCACCGGAACGAGCTTGCCATATGTTTTGTCGAACTCCGCATCGCCATACACCGCACGCGCACCGGCCTCCAGCCGCGCAGGGTCCACCAGGTGACGCACGCCAAAAGGATGAACGACCAGAGTGGCGTTCGGCAAGGCCTGCATCAGGTTGCCCGCTCCGCCGGCGTGGTCGAGGTGCACATGGGTGACGATAACGTGACTGACCTGTTCCGGACGCCACCCACGGCGCTCGAGAACGCTGAGAATCCTGGGGGTGCTGGCATTACTGCCAACTTCAATCAGCGCCACTTGAGCCTTTGTTTCGAGCAGGTAGCAAGCGGCCATTTCCCGCCGCAACATGCCACTATCCACGGCGACAATACCGCCATCATATTCACGCGCTGTGATGTTGTTGGTCATAGCTTGTTTTCGTCCGTGTCGTGTTTGCCTGGAGGCACAACCTATAATGGCCGATACTGAGTTCTGAAATATACCCCATTGAATAAAATTAAGCCGCGCATGAGCAGAACGACAGAAGCAACAGACCAGCATTCAAGGGATTGTCACAGCGGCCGGCCGTTGCGCTGGTTTCTGCTGCTGGCGCTGTGTTCCCCAGCGTGCCTGGCGGACGACCTGAGCATTCATGTCAGCGGTCTGAAGGATCCCGAGCTCAGCGAGGTCAGAACCCGTGTAACTACTTTTGCCGTCACCGGCACTTCCCGCCTGTCGCCGCGCCGCCTGCAGAAAATTTCAGAAAAGGCCGAGCGGGAGGCCGCAAACGCCTTGCGTCCCTATGGCTATTACCAGGCCCAGGTCAGCAGCACCTTGTCAGCCGCAGCGGAAAATTCCTGGCGGCTCGATCTCGCGATCGATCGCGGACCACCGTTGGTGGTTATTGCCTCCACGATCGAGATCAGCGGTGAGGGGGCCAAACTGCCCGAGTTGATTCAGTGGAAAAAAACCTGGCCACTGACTGTCGGCAAACGTCTCGACCAAACGGTCTGGGACGCCAACAAGCAGGTCGCCCTGGAGCTGGCGCAAAAGGCCGGCTATTTCAGTGCTGAATTTACCCGGCACACCATCACGGCTGATCTCGATCGCAACGAGGCCACGACCAGTCTTGTTCTGGAAACCGGAGCGCAAGCGGTAATAGGACAAGTCAAGTACGAGCAGGAAGTGCTTGAACCCGGCATCCTGGCGCTGCTGCCGCGATTTAAAGAGGGCCAGGCTTATGATTCCTGGCTGCTGGAGAAATTTCGCCTCGATATCTGGCGCACAGGGTATTTCGCAGAAGTGGACATCGTCGAGGAACGGCATCTGGATGAGAGGCCTCCGCGTGTTGACCTGGTGGTCACTGCCACGGCAAGGAACCGTAATACCTACCAGGGGACCCTGGGATATGGCACCGATACCCAGATCAGGGCCCAGCTGCTGTGGAACCGGCACCTGCTCTCCAGACGCGGTGACAGCCTCAGCATGGGTATCGGCTGGCAACAACAAAACAACGAGTATTCCTTCAAGACCAGTTACCGCCTGCCACGGCGGGTGCAGGCACGCGAGTTCTGGACCGCGGACTATCTCGTCAACAGGAAAAACCAGGACCTCGAGGTCAAGGCCAATGACAGTGATTCCGACTTTATCCAGCTCACCAACGGCGACGTCATCGATTATTCGCTGAAGCTGGGTAATCTGATCGTACGCGACCTGAAGCGCGGCTATCAGCAACTGTTTGAAACCTGGTATGGACAATACGTGCTGGAAAAAAGCACGTTCAGCTTGCGCGATCTGGCCATGAATAATCACAATGACACGGTGCTGGATGAAAATCTTGATCAGTTCAGGGATGTGGACAGTTCGTTTTCACTCGGCGTCAACTGGGACTGGCCCGTGGTCCGAGGCAGTGCGTTTCATACCGAGGGACATCATGAACGCGCCTGGGTCTTCACTGCCAACAAAGCCTGGGGTTCGACCAAAGAGTTCAGCCAGGCTTATGTGTCTTCCAGCTGGCACAAGCTGCTGGGTAAAAGCTGGAAAATACTACTGCGGGGCGAAGTCGGATATTCAGATGCGGATGTCTCCAAGCTGGACCTCGATTTGAGTGATGAACAAAGCCTGCATCTGTCGGTGACCGATCTGCCCGACCTATACCGCTTCAAAGCCGGTGGCAGCCGCAGTGTGCGTGGTTATGGATTTGAAAACCTGAGCAATAACGGCATCGGTTCCAACAACATTGTGACTGCCAGCGCTGAAGTCGAATGGAGTTTTCGCCAGGACTGGTCCGCCGCCGCGTTTATTGACGTGGGTAATGCTTTCAACGATTGGGGTAGTCCCCAACTCAAAAAAGGCGCAGGGCTCGGCGTTCGCTGGTACAGCATCGCCGGACCCGTGCGCGTGGACATTGCCCAGGCGCTCGATATCGATGGCCATCCCTGGCAGCTGCATTTCACCATCGGCACGCCCTTGCTATGACGCGCCGGAACCTGACCATTCTGTTCCTGGCCGCTGCCCTGGTGCTGGCCCTGGCGGGCGCACTGGCCTGGATGCAGCGCACCGAAGCCGGAGCGCGCTGGATCTGGTCGCATGCCAGCGTACTGGTACCTGGCTCGCTGCGTGCTGAAGACATTCGCGGCGACCTGCGCTCCGGGCTGACATTGCAGGCAGTAACATTCGAAAACGAGAGTACCTCGGTCGCCGGCGGAACCGTGCAACTGCGACTGGGTTTCGACCTGTTCCCGCCGGCGCTGTCGATTGAATCGCTGGTAGTGGACCGGATCGTCATCAGGAATTTGCCGCAGGCGGATGTGGCACCAGGCAAATTGTTGGCTGACAAACTCTCTGCGCTATATCTACCGCTGCCGTTGAATTTCGCCAGCATCCGCATTGGTCAGTTGCTATACCAGGGAGTCGATGGCGCCACAGCCATCGAAAGCAGTGAATTATCGCTCTCTGGCCAGTGGCACGAGGGCATGCGCATGCAGGAAGCGAAGCTGCGCACGCCCGCGGCGGAATGGCACATTCGGGGCAGGATCGGATTCAGATCGCCCTTTCCGGTCGATGCCACCGTGGACAGCCGCATCCAGTTGCCTGCCAGCGGGACTTCGTCGCCGCCGACCATCCATATCGAGACGATCCTCAAAGGCAATCTGAGCGATCTGGAAGTGCGCGCCATGCTCGAGCAACCCGCCGTTTCAGTGCAGGGCCACATCCTGCACCTTTTACAACAGCCCAGCTGGGATTTACGCTTGCTGGCCGAGGCGCTGCAATGGCCGCTGGACAGCGATGCGCCGCAAGTCACCCTGCATCAGCTTTCAGCACATAGTTCCGGCAGCTGGCCGCACTATGAGCTGGAAGCCTCCGGCGCACTCGGACTGCGCGGCCTGCCCGTCATGCCGGCCGATTTGCGTGGTGAAGGAGATGCCGGGGGTATTCAGATTGACCAGCTGCACCTGTCTGGTGAACAGATTCAGCTTGCTGCACACGGCCCGGTTTCCTGGACTGACGGGCTACGCATCGAGTTGGCAAGCGTCATCGACCGGCTGGATCCCGGCCTGTGGCTGGCCACCTGGCCGGCGGATCACCCGCTGCGCGGAAACCTGGAACTGGACTGGCGGCGCGATCGACTTGCATTGCACAGCTTCGATCTGGCAGCTCACGACAATGGATTCAGTGTGCGTGGCAAGGGCGAACTGGACCTGGCGGCGGACATCGCCGAAGGCGAGCTGGAGTGGAAGTCTCTGCGCTGGCCTGTTGGGGCCAGCCAGGCGGAGTTTTCCAGCGAGCACGGCAGCGTGCAGGTACACGGCAAACCGGCTGACTGGTCGGTGGCTGGCACGCTGCAGCTGCAGGCAGGCCAATGGCCGGATGGTCTTCTGACCATTGCCGGCAAAGGTGACCTGGAATCCGTGCAGGTGCTGATCGAAAAAGGCGAAGTCCTGGGTGGATCCTTCGCTGGCCAATTCAACTACCGCTGGGCTGACAAGTCGTCCTGGTCAACCAGTGTAAACGCACAAGACCTGGATATTTCACCTCTGAGCAGCGCCTTCCCCGGCGTGATCAGCGGCATTGCCAGCGCCCGGGGACATGGTGAACCCGTGGAATTCGACGTCGACATCGAGCGACTGGACGGTATCGTTCGCGGCCAGCCGATCACGGCCAGCGGCGGCATCTCATTCAAGACTGGGGAACTGCTGGCGCGGGATCTGCAGCTGCAGTCCGGTCAATCAAACCTGGTGCTGGACGGCAGCGCACAGTCAGCCGCCGGAATGAGCTTTTCCGGCCGTATCGAATCGTTGGGTCAATGGATTGAAGGAGCCAGCGGAAGCATTGCAGGCAAAGGCCGGTTTTCAGCCGATCCGGAGCATCCGCAAATCGAACTTGAACTGCAGGGTAGCGAGCTGTGGTGGGGGGATTGGCGGGTTGCAACGATCACTGCCAGCCAACGGCAGGATGCGGGAGACCCTGCAGCGACCCGCATCGAGCTGACCGGCCTGTCGTTTGGCGACCAGCAGGTGGAAGCCCTTAGCCTGACGCTGAGTGGGAAGAATCTGTTCGATGACATCCGGCTGGAAGCGCACCGCAACGCCACCCTGCTGCAAGCCAGGCTGGCGGGATCCGTGCACGACTGGACTTCCCTGCCCAAGGCCCGATGGGAGGGCAAAATCCAATCCTTGCGCATTGATAATGAAACGCTCGGTTTTCTGCAACTGGAGCAAGCCGCCGGACTGGCGCTTGCTTTAACCGCGCTGGAAGTCGGGCCTGCATGCCTGCGCGGTTCGCGCAACGGCCGGATCTGCCTGAATGCGACATGGAAAGACGGCGACAACCTGATGACACGCGCCAGACTGGAGGGCATCTCCCTTAACCTGGTGCAATTATTCCTGGGCCAGCATCTGGACTTTTCACAAACGCTGAGCGGAGAGTTGCGGTGGCAACAGCCGGCTGGAGGGAAACCTTCGGGCGAGGCGCGGATCGAGTTATCGCCGGGCCATATTACCTTTGAAAATGAAGATGCCACACTCAACACCGGATCCGGACTGCTCGCGTTTACCATCAGTGACGGTCGACTGCAGTCCGGCAACATGAATATAGTCATTCCCGGTACCGGCAGCATCAACTCGGATTTTACTGCGCCCGATATTTCCCGGGGAGTGGATTCAGCCATTGACGGGCGGATTCGGCTCGATCTCCAGCACATCGAGCCTTTGCTGAACTGGGTTCCGGTATTGGCGGATAGCATCGCCGGCAGCGTCAACGCTGATATCCGACTGTCCGGAACGCTGACAGACCCCAGATTCACCGGGCATGCATCCCTGGTCAGGGGACGATTCGAGTACGCTGCTTCCGGCACAGTGATCAGCGATATTCAGCTGGCAGGTGCGGTCTACGATTTCAATTACACCGAATTCAACGGCAGCTTCAAGGCGGGAGAAGGCCAGGGCCGTATCAAAGCCGCGGTGAAATTCGACAATGTCCTCAAACCCGATATCACGCTGGAACTCTCGGGCCGGAACCTCAGCCTGGTCAACGTTCCTGACATGATGGTAATAGTCGACCTGGATTTACGCACGCGCTGGCACGACAGCTTGCTGAACCTGGACGGCAGTATTCTGATTCCTCATGCCCGCATATCGCCACGCTACCTGCCCAGCGACAGTGCGACCGAAAGCCCCGATCTGGTCATCGTCGGCGGTGAACCCGTCATAGCCGAGGAAAGTTTCTTTGACCGCTCCAAACTGCGCGTGAATGGCAGCGTTGCAGTGGAGCTCGGCAAAGATGTCACCGTCACCCTGGAAAAAGCGACCGCCCGCCTGCACGGAAAAGCGGTGTTCAAGTGGGATGATAATGTGCTGCCGATGGCGGATGGAAACTACACGTTGAGCGGCAAGATATCCAGCTATGGACAGTTGCTGGAAGTCGCTGACGGCCGGGTCTACTTTCCCCACGTCCCGGCCGACGATCCGCACCTGAACATCAATGCCGAACGGGAAATATACGGCAATCTGCAGATCAAGCAAGCCGGGGTGCACATTACCGGAACGCTGAAGCAACCCACGCTGGAACCCTATACCACACCGGTCACTACCCGCGAGCGGGCATTGGCACTGTTGGTAACCGGTCATGATTTCGATTACGACCAGGGTGTCGGCGGCATAGAAGCCGGCTTGTATATCGCCCCGCGGCTATTTGTCAGTTATGGCCTTGGCCTGTTCGAATCACAGAACGTCATCAGCGCGCGCTACGACCTCAAGCATGGTTTCGGCATCAAGGCGACATCCGGCCAGCGCGAAACCGGTGCGGACATCAGTTATACCATCGAGCACTGATGAAACGTTGTAAAGCACGCCGGTCATTCGCCGCGCCAGAAGTTCCAAGCCGGCCCGAATTCATGGAGCCGGAAGCGGGAGCACGAAAGCAAGACTCGTATATAATGACGGTTCCACCTTACAACGCCGGAGCAGCCATGGTGAGTGATGCCGAAAAACACCAATATTGCACCAATAAATTCATCGAGTTGGCCAATCAACTGAAAGCGGAGAAAATTGAGGCCAGCATGGTTTCCGCAGCCCTGATGACCGCGTCGGGCGTTTATGCAACCTATGTCGCCGCGGGCAACAAGGGCGCACTGAACCCAACGGGCGTGGACAAGGTCGTAGATACATACCGGCGCACGCTGGAACACCATCAAGAAGCGAAGCGCAGCCAATTGGAAAAAAAGCCGGTGAAGAGCGCCTGAGCATTCATGTTTGACGCGCAATCTGAAGCTGAGAGGCGCACTATGGGTGCTGGACTGATATTCGAATGAGTCATATGGTCGATCTATCGATGGATGAAATCTGCTGATGGACATGCAAGTACCAATCAAGATTTTGCCGCAGACAGCGCCGGTCGAAGACCTGTTGTCGCGTCCGTTACGCGAATTGCGCGTATCGGTGATAGACCGGTGCAACTTTCGTTGCACCTACTGCATGCCGGAAGATTCATTGCAGGGGCGCGGTGTATTTTTGCCCCTGGACAAATTACTCACCGACCACGAAATAACCGACCTGGTGCGCGCTTTTGTCGATTTGGGTGTACATAAAATCCGCATCACCGGGGGCGAGCCACTGGTGCGGCCCGGCTTACCCAGCCTGATCGCAGACTGGCTGCCATCGAGGGTTTGCGCGATATCGCCCTGACCACCAATGGCGTGCTGCTGCCGCGCCTGGCCACTGACCTCGCCGAAGCAGGACTGAGTCGCATCACCGTCAGCCTCGACTCACTGGACCGGCAGGTACTGGCCCACATGAGTGGCGGCAAAGCCCGGCTGGAAGACATACTCGCAGGCATCGCCGCTGCTACCGCAGCCGGATTCACGCGGCTCAAAATCAATACGGTGGTCCAGCGCGGCGTCAATGATCATACCGTGCTCGACCTGCTGGCCTATTTTCGCGGCAGCGGCCATAGCGTGCGTTTGATCGAGTACATGGATGTCGGCAACAGCAATCACTGGCACCTGGACCAGGTGGTGTCTTCAGCCGAGTGGGTGCAGCGTATTGGCGAGAGCTGGCCGATCGAGCCGGTAAGCGATGGCCGCCCATCGGAAACCGCCCGGCGCTACCGCTACCTGGACGGCCAGGGCGAGATCGGTCTGATCAGTTCCATTTCCCAGCCATTTTGCGGCGGCTGCACCAGGGCACGCCTGACCGCCGATGGAATGCTCTATACCTGCCTGTTCGGCACCAAGGGTTTCAATCTGATGCCGCTGCTGCGTCAGTCATCCGATCCGATCCTGCTGCGCGACCGGATTCGTGCCGTATGGTTGAAACGCGACGACCGCTACAGCGAAATTCGCTCCGAGCTGACGCCGCAGCGCGACAAGGTTGAAATGTACCGGATGGGCGGATGAAGCGGGTCACGGTGAAATGGTTTGCCGCCTACCGCGAAGCCACGGGTACGGCCGCCGAAGCGGCGGAAACAGCCGCTGCGACGGCTGCGGATCTGTTCGCTGAAATGATGTCACGGCATCGCCAGCTGGCTGCTTTCAGCGGCGCCATGGTGGCGATCAATGATGAGATGGTGGACTGGAAATCCCCCCTTGCCGATGGCGATCAGGTACTGTTTTTCCCACCGGTAGCTGGTGGATGAACGAATTCGCGATTGCATCGCAAGCCATCGACCTGACGGCGTTTCGTGCCAGTCTCGCCGATGCGTCCTGTGGCGCCTGCGTGGTATTCGAAGGCTGGGTGAGAAATCACAACGAGGGCCGGGCCGTGTTGCACCTGGCGTACGAAGTCTACGCACCGCTGGCGCTGAAAGAAGGCGAGGCCATACTGGGTGAGGCGCTGCAGCGCTTCGACATCAGCCAGGCCCGCGCCATCCACCGTCAGGGCGAATTGTCCATGGCGGAGCCGGCGGTCGTGGTAGGAGTATCCTCCGCGCACCGCGACGCGGCATTCAGTGCTTGCCGCTACATCATCGACGAAGTCAAACACCGGCTGCCGATCTGGAAGAAAGAATACTACGCAGACGGTACGGCAGAATGGGTGAATTGCCGGCACTGCGCGACATCGCATTCCCATGCAAAGACGCTACCTGAAATCAAGGCGCAAACTCCTTGATCAGCTCTTCTGCTTCCACGGCAAATCCTGCGGGATGCAACCAGACGCCACTTTTACCACCGGACTTGTACAGCAGGCGCACATCGGTGATCTGCAGTGCCGCATTGACCGGTTTCACCAGGTCCCAGACAGTCAAAAGGGCAATGTTCAAACCGGTCAGCGCTTCCATCTCCACGCCGGTACGCTCCGCGATCTGCGCAATACAGAACATGTCCACGGCGTTGTCAGCGGGACGCAGGATCGATCGGATAACGACCCGGCTCAAGGCGATGGGGTGACACAATGGTATTAATGACGGTGTTTGCTTGGCCGCCAGGATGCCGGCAACTTCAGCCATCGCCAGCGGATCCCCTTTAGGCAAATGCCCGGCCTGTAAAAGATCCATGGCAATTTTGCCGATGACGATCCTCCCACCGGCTATGGCGACCCTGCGCGTGACCGGCTTGTTCGCCACATCGGCCATGGACCAGGATTGCTGTTGTTTGGCAGTCGCCACCACGTTCACCTATTTAGTGTCTGTCCATAAACGGGCATCCCAGCCCGTTATGGAATCGCGAAGCAAAAGCGTGGTTTTGCTTCACTCTCATTTTCAATGACTTACATCATTGAAAATGGCGGCACTTCCCTGTGCCGCGTTAGCGTGCATCCATTTTCGGATGCGCGCTATTCAGAAATTTTTTTCAGTTGCGCAGCATACCACTGCGCCAGCAGTTCACGCTCATCTTCGCGCATGCCGGTCATGTTTCCCGGCGGCATGCTGCGTGTAGCCACCGCGACCTGGTAAATCCGCTGCGCCTGGTTCTCGACCTGCTGCATATCGTCAAAAGCAACTCCCAGGGGTGGGGCGGTAAAACCACTGATCAAGGGCTGGCTGGCATGGCAGCCCGCACAGCGCCGCTGGATCAGCGGCATGATGTCGACTGTTGACGGCACGGCGCCTGCCCGTGCAACCGTTGTGGTGCGCATTACCGGCAAGGTGGCCAGCATCAGGGAAAACAGCACCAGCACGGATGCCGGCAGGATCCAGCGCTGGTAGTTGCGCAAATGACGCACATTGAACCAGTGACGTATGCCCACGGCCGCCAGAGAAAAAACCGCCAGGACCAGCCAGTTGTATGGACTGCCATAGGTCGCTGGATAATGATTGGCGATCATCATGAACAGCACGGGCAAGGTCAGGTAATTATTGTGCCGCGAGCGCAGCAACGCATTCAGACCTTGTGTCGCATCCGGTCGCTGGCCTGCGAGCAGAGCTGCCACCAGGTGTTTTTGCGCCGGGATGATGACGAAAAACACATTCGCCACCATGACGCTGCCTATCGCCGCGCCAACGTGAATGTAGGCCGCCCGGCCACTGAGAAAACCGGTCAGCATGAAGGCCAGCAGGGCAAACCAGACAAATATCAGTATGCCGAGCAGCAACGGCCGCCGCCGCAGGGGCGAGCGGCATAAGCCATCGTATACCAACCAGGAAGCCAACAGCGAAGCCAGGCCCAGGGCGATGGCCTGGGCCGGCGAAATGGCGGACACGGACGGATCCAGCAGGTACATCGAGGCATTCCAGTAGTACACGACCAGCAACAGGGCAAACCCGCTCAGCCAGGTAAAATAGGCCTCGTACTTGAACCAGTGCAGCGTTCCAGGAAGCTGCTCAGGCGCCACGCGAAATTTCTGCAGGTAATAAAAACCGCCACCGTGCACGGCCCATAAGTCACCCGCTATGGGATCCTGCGAATCCTCTGTAACCAGCCTTCTCTGCAGATGGTTCTCCAGCCAGTTGAAGTAGAAGGAGGCGCCGATCCAGGCGACACCGGTGATGAAATGCGCCCAGCGCAGCAGCAGGCTCAACCATTGCTGCAGCCAGGCTTCCATCAGGCCGCCGCCACGCGCTGCACCGCAGCCAGATGCCGGTTTTTCGCATCCTGGTCGAGGAAGGACGAGGTAAAACTATTGTTGACCAACTCGATGATCTCCTCCCGGCTGAGGTCGACCACATCCACCAGGGCATTGAAATTGTCGTTGATATAGCCGCCAAAGTACGCCGGGTCATCGGAGTTGATGCTCGCCCTGAGACCCAGGGCGAGCATCTGACGAATGGGGTGTGCCGACATGTCCTTGACCACGGCCAAACGCAGATTGGATTGCGGGCAAACCGTCAGCGGCATGCACCGGCGCCGCAACTCAGACACCAGTGCCGGATCTTCCAGCGAGCGATTGCCGTGATCGATGCGATCCACTTTGAGCTCATCCAGGGCTTCATAAACATATTCCGGCGGACCCTCCTCCCCGGCATGCGCCACCCGCTTCAGACCCAGCGCGGCGGCCCGCTCGAACACGCGATGGAAATTGCGTGGTGGGTGCCCGACCTCGGATGAATCAAGGCCAACGCCAACGATGCGATCCAGCCAGGGCGTCGCTTGTTCCAGCGTGGCCAAGGCACTGTTCTCATCCAGGTGCCGCAGAAAACACATGATCACGCGGCTGCTGATGCCGAGCTCCTTTTCGCCCCGCTGCAAGGCCGACCAGATGCCTTCGAAAGCGGTACCAAAGGCGACACCGCGCGAAGTATGGCCCTGCGGGTCGAAGAAAATCTCGCTGTGCACCACGTTATCGGCCTGGCAGCGCAGCAAATAGGCCCAGGTCAGGTCATGAAAATCCTGTTGCGTCAGCAGCACCGACATACCCTGGTAATACAGATCGAGGAAATCCTGCAGGCAGTCGAAACGATAGGCCTGCCGGATCGCATCCACGTCCGCATACGGCAGGCGAACGCCATTGCGCTGCGCCAGTTCGAACATCATTAGCGGCTCCAGGCTGCCCTCGATATGCATATGCAATTCCGCCTTGGGCAGGCTGGCAATCAGTTGTTTACGCGTATCCATGGCTTTTTCTTCATCCGTTGCGCGGCACAGAATTTCCTGGCAAATGTCCTCATTCAACGAGTGAATGACACATACGTTCAATGCACAGCAATCTGTTTGTAAGACCTGATATTGATCTTAGCATTTTGCGCATGGCACTTTGAGAACCAGGCCATGGTGCGCTGTAAGACCATCAACGAAATGCGAGTTGGACGAAATGTTGTGTTACAATGCAACACAGATGAATCTGGAGACTTGATCCATGAGCACGACTTTGACCATACGCATTGACGACGCGCTGGAGCGCGAGCTCAAGCGCGTCGCTGCTGCCACGCATCGCCCCAAGGGCGAAATTGTGCGTGAGGCTCTGCGCCGCCAATTGGCGCTGGCACGCTTCCGCGCCGTGCGCGAGGAAGTAATGCCGCTGGCCGAGCGCAGCGGTTTGCTGACTGACGAGGATGTATTCAAGGCGATCTCGTGAGGGTGTTTCTCGACACCAATGTGCTGGTCAGCGCATTCGCCACGCGAGGGCTTTGCGCCGAGTTATACGAACGGCTGCTGACGGAACATGAAGTGGTCACCGGGGAGCCGGTAGTCGCCGAAGTGCTGGGCATCATGCGCCGCAAATTCCGCGCGGGTAAGGAGTTGCTGGCGAAAGTGGAAGCGGAATTGCGCCTTCTGGAAATTGTTCCCGCCCAGCCTGTCGCCCACAAACTGCCGATAAAAGACCGCGAAGACCCCTGGATCATCGCTTGCGCGCTGGCGGGAAAAGCGGATTGTTTCGTTACCGGTGATGCCGAGTTGCTGGCGCTGGGCAAAGTGAAAAACCTGCCCATATTTTCACCGCGAGTTTGCTGGGAAAAACTGCTGGCTTAATGTTGAAAAAAATGGTGGCTTCCTTTAATGCGGCGTAATTCAAATCCTGCTTTCTTTAAAACCGACACTATTACTTTGCCTGTCGAACTCGGAACAGGTGTCATGCGGCAACTGAGATTCGTTGAATACCCACGAAGTCAAGCTGGTCTGGTACTTCACCTGGAACTTCAAGACAAAGCTCAATAGCTTCACGGATGCGTTCCATTAACTCATCAAGCGATTTCGCCTCCTGTGTGTGGCAGCCAGTTAGCGCAGGAACGGAGGCCACAAAATACCCTTCGGAATCTTTTTCAACAATCACATCAAATTGGCGGATCGTACATTAACCTCATTGTGGGATTGAGCAATAGGCCAAGCCAAATTTTAGCACGACCTGCCAAGCATCGTATAAACAGATCCGTACAGCCACTTTGAACTGGGCCCCGGCCTACAACCCGGCAGCACGACCCGACATCACCACGTTGCACAATTCCGGCATACATGCCGAACACACTAGTGTGAATCGCTCGCCGGCTTTGGATATCGTTGCCGCTTTTCCACAGATCGGCGATGGGGGAAAGGGGCCCTGTAATCGTTCTATATCCATAACTGCCCGCAGCTGCGACTATCCACACGGGCAGGCCCGGAAAATTTGGTGCCGCGGAGGGAAGATTCATGAGCGAGAAGAAAAACATTGTCCGGATATATGGAAGGGTGCGCGTCGGCAAGCGTGCCTCTTGTTGTCTGGTCGCGGTTGCGTTGTCGGCTTTTTTCTGGGAGGGCGTCAGTATCGCAGCCGCGGGGGGCGAAGGGTTGGATTTTCATATCTCTCCCCAGGCGCTGTCCTCGGCCCTGGAGGAATATGCGGACCAGGCCAATGTACAGATGTTCTACGAAAAGGATATCGTCGCCGGTCATGGTGTTGCCGGGGTATATGGTCATTACTTGCGGGAGGACGCCCTGGCGAGCCTGCTCGCAGGTACGGGTCTCGATTTCGAATTTGCCACGGATAACACGGTCGTTGTCAGAAACACTCCTGCGCAGGCTGTCCCGGAGACGGGTTCCGGACAAAGCGGGGGTGGTTCTGCCAAGGGCCAGCGACGAAACAACGACAAAACGAACTTCGGACCAACGAATGACAGTAGCGAACGAGTGGAGCCAGGCAAAGAGTCGAGCCGAACACCGACCGCTCTGGAAGAGATTGTGGTCACTGCACAACGGCGGGCAGAGTCTTTCCAGAAAGTTCCGGCATCCATCGTTGCCTTCGGGGCGGAAGCCATCCGTAAAGAACGCATATTAGGCCTGGATGACGTAGCCGCCAAAGTTCCGGGTTTGACGATCGGTAATTTTAGCCCGGAAGCACCGAATATTACTTTGCGCGGAATCGGCTCGACGGATCGCGATGTCGGTAGTGATCGATCAGTGGTGGTATTTATCGATGAAGTTGCTGTCGGGCGCGCCGGTGCGAGCACGTTCGATTTGTTCGACCTGGAGCGTATCGAGGTTCTCCGTGGTCCACAGGGCACGCTGTACGGCAAGAATGTTGTGGGTGGCGCCATCAGTTACATCACGAAAAAGCCAGAGCCCGGAACGGACGCATACCTGATGGTCGGGTTTGGCGATGAGCATTTATTCGAATCTCGCGGAATGTTCAATTCGGAGCTGAGTGATGCCGTTCAGATGCGGATTAGCTACAGCGCGCGTGATCGGGACGGCTTTCAGTCAAACGCCAGAACCGGTAATGATGTCGATACCGTGGATAATGCGAGCGCGAGAGGACATTTGCGCTTCGACAACAGCGATAATTTCGAATTTCTCTTAACCGGCGAATATTCGCGGGATCGGACGTTTGGGGTTTCACGAAAAATTGCTCCGACAGGACCATTCGTATCCTCCCTGGGTTTCGTCCCTAACCCTGATCCACGCATAGTCAACACGAACGTAGACGGATTTTTCGATCGCGACATCGCCGGCGCAACGGGGCGGGCGGAGTGGACAACCCGATTCGGGCTCATCACATCGATAACTTCTTTCCGCGACGTATCATCTCACGTCGTTCAGGACACGGTCGGCGTCCCCCTGGACTCGTCGTTCGATGCGCTCGGGCGGCCGCGTGGGTTCATGTCGATCGACGATACCACGGAGGAATATGACGCTTTTGTCCAAGAATTGAGGCTCTCGTCGTTACCGGATTCCAGCCGGTGGCACTGGATCGTCGGCGCGAACTACTCGCGGGACGACGTGGCCAGGGTTTCTGTCCGGGATCGATCCCTGCTTGGCCTTACCTCGAAGCCGAAATTCGACCAGGGCAATATAACGGATGCCTTCGCGGTATTCGGCCAAGCGACGTACGCGGTTACGGATCGCCTTAATCTGACAGCGGGAGTACGCTACACCCGCGATGAGAAGGATTTCTCACTAGCCGTCACCGACGAATCCGGTGGTCTGGCCAACAACTTCAATCCGGCGACGGAACTGTTCTCCATCACTGCCAGTGACAACTGGGATGCCTTAACGCCAAGGTTTGCCATCGATTATTCACCGGTGGACGATATTCTGCTTTATGCCAGCGCCTCGCGTGGTTTCAAAAGCGGCGGGTTTCAGGGTTTCGCCCCGGACGCGCGCTCCGCGCAGATTTCCTTCGACCCGGAATTCGTATGGAACTACGAAACGGGTATCAAGAGTCAGTGGTGGGACAAGCGTGTGCAGTTCAATTTGACTGCATTTTATATGGACTTCACAGACCTGCAGTTCCGGCAGCGGATACTGACGGTGCCGGGGGACGAGTCTTCGGCAGTGGTGATCATTCTCAACGCAGCGGATGCCGAGATCAAGGGAGTGGAGGTTTCGGGAGCGGTCATACCCGTCACTGGGCTAACACTATCCGCCAGCTACAGCTATCTCGATACTGAAGTCAAGAATTTCCTCGAGGATGTAATTGGCATTCCAAGCAACGTGCCGGATATTTCCGGGAATCGGCTCGCGCATGCACCCAGGAATGCGTTCACGGTCGCCGCTGACTACATGACGGGGCTACAGAACTTTGGCGACCTGAATGTGCACCTGGACTACAGCTACTCTGGAAAGATCTTCTTCGAAGTTGAAAATCCGGCGAGTGGGCTCGAAGACACCTATGGCATACTCGACGCGCGTGTGTCATTCCAAAAAACTGGCGCCAGCTGGGAGCTGTCAGTGTGGGGCAAGAACCTCACGGATACTTTGTACCGCACCACGTCGGCATCCGCCGCAGGCGGCACAGTCGGTACGTCGCGTTTCGGCGATCCAAGGACATGGGGAGTTGGGCTGACATGGTGGTATCAGTAGCGTCCGGTTGGAACGCATACAGATTCAACAGGTGGGATATCCGGATCAGTATGAATTTGGAATGGAGCCAGATGCTTGGCACACAGTACTAGAAACGGTGTCAACGAGCCATACGATTGGACCATTGAGCGGTTCTTCAAGATTGGCGATGTCTTGCATGCGTTGGCGGATCAGTTCGGCGGCTTGGGGGTGCAGCGCCAACGCAACCCCGAGGGCATCTGCGGCGCACTGGCGGGTGTGGTCGTCGGGGGTGGCGCCAATGCCGCCGGTTGAAAACACCACATCGCCCGATGCAAAGGCACGTTTCAGGGTGGCCGTGATGCGCTCGGGTGAGTCGCCCACGTACTCGGCGTAGTCAAGTGACAGGCCGCGCGCCTTGAGCAGTTCGATCACTTTGGGCAGGTGTCTGTCAGTGCGCTTGCCTGACAAAATTTCATCCCCAATGATGATCAGGCCGAAACGGGGTGCTGCGTCAGAGGGAGGTGTTGGCATTGGCAGTTGGTTCATCCGGCAATGTTAGCGCCTGCACGTCAATTGTTGTGGCGCCAGGCGAGGGCGGGGCTGCACCCGGGTCCGCCTCGGCTCGCAAGGCTTGCAGGGCGGCCAGACTGTAATGCGCAAACCAGAGTGAAGACAAGGCAAAAATCAGCGTGTAAAGCCAGATCGCCAGTGGCATCAAAATGACAAACGCCGCGGCAAACAAGACACCTGAGGCCCACAACATGCTGGGCGCGGCGCCCAGGTAGCCGCAAAAAATGCCGATACCCAACAGCCAGCCGCGATGACGGCGAAAAATCTCGCGTCGCTCCTCGACACTGGCGTGTTCGGCCAGCGCATCAAACGCCATCACGCGATAAGTCAGCCAGCCCCAGATCAGCGGCGGCAGCACCAGAATCAAGGGCGGAATCAGCCACAGCGGCAGGGAAAGCAGCAAGGCAATCAAGGCCAGCCCGGTCGAGCCCAAAGACCACAGCAGGCTGAGCACAAAGGAGCCACCGTGCTTGCGCTCGAGTTGCGGAAAACGCCGCGCAGCCACCAGCCGGGTCAGCAGTGGCGTCATCAACAGCGCGACGGTGAGCAAGGACAGCATCACCAGGATGGGCGTCACGGCAAAAATCACGATCAGAGGCGCCAGCGCCAGCTTGAGGCTGCCCGCGCCCACGCTTTGCAGCCAGTCCCACACGGTGTTGACGAGGGTGGAAGCCTCCAGCGCCCCGCGCACCCACTCCAGCGTGTTGTCCCAAAAGTAGTAGCCCAGGCCCCCAGCGAGCGCCACCGTCAGCAGCAGCGGCAACAGCGACAACACGATCACACGCGGGTGCAGGCAATAGGCCACTGCGCGCCAGAAGGCATCGAGAAACAGGTTCATGACGCAAGCAAACCGCGCGCTCGCAGCCTCAGCCCGCGATGCTGGCCAGATCGGCCGCGCTCAACCAGCGCCACTGGCCTGGTGCCAGGTCATCGGGCAGGCGCAAGCCGCCGATTTGCGAGCGGTGCAAGGCCTCTACCCGGTTGCTGACGGCGGCCACCATGCGTTTGACCTGGTGGTATTTGCCCTCGGTCAGGGTCAGGCGAAGGTGGTGGTTGGATACCGCCTCGGCGGCAGCGGCGTGCACCGGTTTGGGGTCGTCGTCGAGCACCACACCGGCCAGCAGCCGGGCCACCTGGGTGTCGTCGAGCGGGTGCTTGACCGTGACTTCGTAAACCTTGGGCACATGGTGACGGGGCGAATTCATGCGATGGATGAACTGGCCGTCGTCGGTGAGCAGCAGCAGCCCGGTGGTGTCCTGATCCAGGCGGCCAACCGCCTGCACGCCTTGCACCGCGCCCTTTTGCGGGCGCAGGCGCAGGGCAGAGGGCAGCAGGGTGTAAATGCTGGGGTAGGTGGAGGGCTTCTGGGAGCACTCGGTGGCGCCGGGTTTGTGCAGCATGATGTAGGCCTTTTCATGGTACGGCCAGTCCACACCCTGAACCCGCAAGCGCAAACCTTCTGCTATAAATTCAGTAGCTGCTTGCGTATATATAACGGGGGCTGGAGCCTGATTTGACTCATAGACGCCGACCAATCCCTGCTGAATCATGCCGGCGCACACGCGCCGGGTACCAAAGCCCTGGGAATAAAGAATGTCTTGTAACTGCATGGACTGAGTATCGCAAAGCCAGCGTTGAAATGTCGTCAGCGCGGACCCACGGCGGCCTTAAAGCACACAGAAATCATCAAATCAGGCGCGCGGCTTCGCGCGCCGCCACCAGACCTTCGTCGGTTGGCACCACCCACACCTGTACCCGGCTTTGTGGCATATGGATGGCCATGATCTCGTTGCCGACGGCCTGCTGGTTCAGCAGCGGGTCGATCACGACACCCAGCCAGGCCAGGCGCTGGCCCATCTGTGCCCGCAGCTCAATGTCGTGTTCGCCAATGCCACCGCTGAAGGCCAGCACGTCCAGCCCGCCCAGACAAGCGATCAGCGCGCCCGATTCGCGCACCGCCCGATAGGTGAATAATTCAATCGCCGCAAGCGCTGCCGCACTGCCGTCCGCGCGCAGAAGTCGCATGTCGGCGCTGATGCCGGACACGCCGAGCAAGCCGCTTTGCTTGTAGAGCAGGGTTTCCAGCCGGTCGTGGTCCCAGCCTTGCTCCATCAGGTAGAGCAGAACGCCGGGGTCGATGGAGCCGGTGCGGGTTCCCATCATCAAACCATCGAGCGCCGAAAACCCCATGCTGGTCGAGCAACTGCGCCCGCCGCGCGCCGCACACAGACTGGCACCGTTGCCCAGATGCGCCATCAACACGCGACCCTTGGCCGGTTCGCTGCGCTCCAGCAGCACGCTCATGACGTACTGGTACGACAGGCCATGAAAGCCATAACGGCGTACGCCTTGCTCTGTCAGCGCCTGTGGCAAGGCATAGGTGTAATCCACTTCAGGCAGGGTGGCATGAAAGGCGGTGTCAAAGCAGGCCACCTGCGGCAGGCTCGGAAAGGCTTTTTGAAAGGCCCGGATACCTTGCAGATTTTGCGGCTGGTGCAGCGGCGCCAGCGAAATCAACTCGGTCAGCTCGTTCAAGATGGGGGCCGTGATTCGCACGCTGGCCGAAAATTTTCGTCCACCATGCACCACCCGGTGGGCAATCGCCTTGATCGTGGGGACGGCAGGGTCGCCCTGCAGCAAGTCGCCCAGGCTGTGCCGGGCTTGATCAAACGGATCGGCCGCGCGCTCAAGCTGGCGATGTTGGGCGTGGCCCTGAAAGGCCCAGTCCAGCACCGGCGCGCCACCGGGCTCCAGGCCCTGAATGCTGCCGGTGAGCACGCTGCGCTGCACGTGGCCGTCATACAAGGGATGGATCGAAAATTTGAGGGTGGAGGAGCCCGCATTGACAGAAAGTATGGCCATGTGATGCTCCTTACCAGACCTGGCGCGGCTGGTCGCGCCGTGCGTTGTTGGCAGCCAGTTGGGCTAGCAGTGCTGACGCCACCCGGTTCATGGGGCCGTCGGCGCGGCTGGTCAGGGCAATGGGCACGCGTGCGCCCAGCACCAGGCCCGAGCCGGAGGCACCGGCCAGATACTCCAGCTGTTTGGCCAGCATATTGCCCGATTCAAGATCGGGCACGGCCATGATGTCGGCTTGCCCCGCAACCGGGGAGTCAATGTTTTTTATCTGCGCGGCGTGGGCTGAAATCGCGTTGTCAAAGGCCAGCGGACCGTCCAGCACGCCGCCGGTGATCTGGCCGCGATCGGCCATCTTGCACAGCGCCGCGGCGTCCAGTGTGGACGGGATGTTGGCGTTGACTGTTTCCACCGCCGACAGGATCGCGACCTTGGGGACTGCCACCCCCATGATGCGGGCAAAGTCGATCGCGTTTTGAATGATGTCCATTTTCTCCGCCAGGGTGGGGCGGATATTGAGCGCGGCGTCGGTGATCAGCAGCGGCTTGCTGTAGAGCGGTATGTCGAAGCGAAACACATGAGACATGCGTCGCCCGGTGCGCAACTCGGGGCGCGCCAGCACGGCCTTGATCAGCTCATCGGTGTGCAGAGCGCCCTTCATCAACACCTCGACTTCGCCCTTGGCGGCCATTTCTGCGGCCTTGTCGGCGGCGGCATGGCTGTGTTCTACCGCGATGATCTGGGCATCACCCAGGTCAATGCCCGCCTCTTCGGCCACGCGGCGAATGCGCTGCTCCGGGCCAATCAGCACCGGCACGATCAGGCCGTAGCGGGCCGAGTCCATGGCGCCGCTGAGCGAGCCCTCGTCGCACGGATGCACCACGGCGCAGCGCACGGCGGGCATGCCCTTGCCCAAGGCCAACAACTCATTAAAATGGGCTTGTGGGTCATGCAACTGGATTTGTGGCAGATTGACGCGCGGCAGGCGCACCTTTTTGGTTGGCGCCAGCACCCGGGCCGTGCCGTACAGCACCCGCACGCCTTTCTGGTTCAATACCTGGCAATCGAGTTCGACACTCTTATGGAGGTCATTTTTGCTCACCACCTTGACCATCACCGTGAGCGTGTCGCCGACACGAACCGGTTGAACAAAATGCAAAACCTGCTCCTGGTAAATGGTGCCCGGGCCCGGAAACTGTGTTCCCAGCAGCGCTGAAATCAGGGCGCCGCCCCACATGCCGTGAGCAATCACACCGTGGAACAAGGTGTCATTGGCATATTCGGCGTTCAGATGGGCCGGGTTGGTGTCTCCTGATACGGCGGCAAAGGCCTGGATGTCGGCCACCGTCAGGGTGCGCAACAGGCGGGCGCTTTGCCCCAGTGTTATTTCGTCAAAAGTGACGTTTTCAATCAAATCAGCGTGCAGTGAAAGATTCATGGTTGGTTTAACGTGGCGGGGAAAAAAGACTTCGGACCGGGCAATGGAAGGGTTGAGTCACGCGACAGCGTGGCGATTGGCGTGGCAGGCGTAGACGTCAGGACTGGCCAAACAGGCGTTCCAGGTTAATGCCGTCCACACCGGGTTTGAAGCCTCTGCGCTCCAACTGCTGCTCGGCCTCGACCATGATCTGGCGTGTGACCGTGACGCCGGTATCGTCGACATAGCGCTTTTCGACACCGTAGCGCATGACCAGCAGGCCGCGCAACTCTTCGCGTTGGTGCGCCACGCGGCACTCCGGGCCGATTTGGGCGTGCGCGCTATCAGGGTGTTCGGCGCTGACACGGCGCTCATGCAGCACCGTTGTGTCATGTTCTTCGCCCATCAGGCTGGCCACCTCGCCCTCATTGTCAAGCGACACGCCCAAGGCAATGGCCAGGCGGGCGATGCGCATGTTCAGGGTCGCCATGGCCGCTTCCATCTGATGCCGGCGATCAGCGTGCAGCTCGTCCTGGGGGGGTAGATCAATCGGCATAGCGCACCATTACGTAGTCGCCGGGTGCATCGCCCAGTACGGTCTTGGCATCAATGACTGGGGCTGGCACGGGCTTGCCCGAGCGTTCATGCAACCACTGGTGCATGGCCTCCCACCAAGAGCCCTCGACCACGGGCGCTTGCGCGGCCCAGGTGTCAGGATCGATCCAGGCATGGCCTTTTTCCACGCTGTCGATCTGGTAGCTGCGACCGCGGTGCCCGGGCTCGGACACGATGCCCGCGTTGTGCCCGCCCGCCGCCAGAATGAAGGTAGTCTGCGTGTCCGTGAGCAGATGAATCTTGTAGACCGACTTCCAGGGCGACACGTGGTCGCGCACGGTGCCCACCACCAGCAGCGGCGCGCGGATGTCCATCAGGGCAACCCCAACGCCGGCCACGCGGTAGTTGCCGGTGGCCAGCGCATTGTTGAGAAAAAGTGAGGACAAGTATTCGTTGTGCATGCGCTCGGGCAGACGTGTGACGTCGGCGTTCCAGCTCATCATGTCGTTGCCGACCTCGTCCTGGCCCAGCAGGTAGCGCCGCGTGCTGCGCGACCAGACCAGGTCGCGCGAATTCAAGAACTGGAACGATCCGGCCATCTGCCTGCCCGACAGGTAACCGGTGCGCGCCATCGACTCGCGCAGGGTCTTGAGCTGATCGTCGTCGATGAAAACGCCCAGCTCGCCCGGTTCACTGAAGTCAGTTTGCGCCGCCAGCAGCGTCACGCTGGCCAGCTCGGGCATGGTGTCGAGCGCGACCGCATCTTCCCGTCGACGGTGCTGATTTTTTCCTTGCCCGCGCCGGTGCGACTGCGGCTGGCGAGCACCCAGTGCCGCCGCCACAATGGCCAGAAAAGTCCCGCCCAGGCAATAGCCCAAGG
>CAVPUV010000065.1:0-77988 GCA_963708905.1 uncultured Gammaproteobacteria bacterium
GTGCCCATGGACGATCCCCGAATCAATCCGCCCAAGACACTTACCGTTGCGCTGGCTCCCGACGTCTATTACCAGCCTGGCACCAACCAGGCCGTCAGTCTTGTCATCGAAGACAGCGACGTGGATAGCGATGGCGACGGTGCGAGTGACCGTGTGGAATTGCTGGCGGGCACCAGCGCGGCGGACCATGATTCCAACTTGAGAATCATTTCGGTGCAGCCGACTGCTTCGGGTGAACTGCTGATCAAGTGGTCCAGTGTTCCTGGCACGACTTATCGCGTGCTGGCCAGCACTTCGCCGACGTCCGGAGACTGGACCGAGGCTTCCCCGCCAATCCCCGCCACAGAGCGCGTCACCCAATGGCAGGACAGCGTGACCAACAGCCAGCGCTATTACGCGATATCCGTAGAAGCGAGTCCAGCCCTGGCGACCCGTTCCATTGTGCCCACGGCCTCCGGTGGCATGGTGCTCGCCTGGTTCAGCACGCCGGGTCTGGCCTATCGCCTGTTGGCCAAGACCACCTTGGAGGGCGCCGAATGGAACGTGGTTTCACCGCCGATCAAGGCCACGGAGGCAGTAACACTTTGGACCAATTACCCTACCGGAAACTCAACCTTCTACCAGTTGGCCGTCGATCCTGAAGCCACCCCCACGATCCTCTCAATCCGGACTTCGCCGTCTGGAGATGTCTTGGTGCTCTGGGCGAGTGTTCCTGGAACCACATACCAGGTTCAGGCGCTGAGTCCGTCCCGCCAGGCTTTCGATACGATTTCGTCCCCTGCGATCCTCGCCACAGGCTCGGTCACAAGCTGGTTCCACCAAGCCTCGCAGGCTGACGCGGTTTCGTACAGCGTGTCCGCCATAGCGGTGCCAACGCCGGGAGTCCGCTCCTTTACCACCTTGAGCATTCACTTATTCCGGTCATCCGGTGACCTGTGCCGTGGCGCTGGCGGTGCTCCACATCATGCAGGATGAAGGCGTCGTGGAGCGGGTGCGCGAACATACCGGTCCCTACTTCCGGCAGCGTTGGGCCACGTTGGCCGATCATCCGCTGGTCGGCGAAGCGCGCAGCGCCGGCATGGTGGCCGCGCTTGAAATCGTGCAGGACAAGTCCGGCCGTACCCGCTTTCACAAAGACCTCGGCGCTGGCACGCGCTGCCGCGATATTTGCGTCAACAACGGCCTGGTGATGCGGGCCGTGGGCGATACCATGATCGTTGCGCCGCCGTTGATTGCCGAGCATGCGCATATCGACGAACTGGTCGAGAAGGCCTGGCGCTGCCTGGATCTGACGGCGCAGTCACTCAGTGCTGCGGCCTGAGTAATGACGGGGAAGTCCATGCCATGGGGCTGCGTCATGAAACACTACTGCAGTTTTTTCTGGTGCTCATCTTGAATGGTCCGGCGCCCTTGTCCGCGGCGGAAATCATGGATTCTTCGGCACTGGCATCTTTCCCCAACCCGCCTGCCGACCATGTCATTGCCTATGGTGAGGATAAACTGCAGTTCGGCGAGCTGAGGTTGCCAGCGGGACGGGGTCCCCATCCTGTCATGGTGTTGATTCATGGCGGATGCTGGCTGGCAGAGTACGATATTGCCCATATTCGCAAACTGGCGGCGGCGTTTACCGCAGCGGGTATTGCCACCTGGACCATGGAATACCGGCGGGTGGGTAATCCGGGCGGTGGCTGGCCGGGTACTTTTGATGATGTCGCCAAAGGTACTGACTTTCTTGCCACGCTGGCCGGGCAGTATGACCTCGACCTCCATCGTGTCGTCGTCGCCGGGCATTCAGCCGGCGGACACCTGGCCATCTGGCTCGCCAACCGGCCGGCGCAATGGTCTCCCGGGCTTGAGCCAACGGCGGTGCTGGCGCTCGCGCCCGCCGCGGACCTGGTTTACCTGCACCAGCACGGTGTCTGTCGCGAAGAGGTGGACAAACTGATGGGGGGGTCACCCGAGCAGTATCCGCAGCGATATCAATCCGGCTCCGGCACGGCAAGGCTACCGTTGCCTGTCCCGCAGTATATTGTTATCGGCGAGCACGATGCCGACTGGACTCCGGTCGCCCGCCGCTACATTGACTCAGCGCGGCAACAGGGTAATGCTCCCCATGTCATTCACGCCAGCGAGTCCGGACATTTCGAGATGATCGATCCCGATTCGACCACCTGGCCGCTGGTGCTGAAAGCGGCCCGAGACGCCCTTGGTCTTTAACCCGGAAAGTCCATTAGGAGGCGCGATGATCGCGAAGAGATTTGGATTCACAAGGCATTTTCTGAGGGAGCGCAATACCGGGCTGTATTGCCGACTGAAGAAAATTCCTTGTGGATTCAAAGATCGAGCGAGGGCGTGTCTCTTAATGGACTTTCCGGGTTCAACCCTGAACAGAGGAGATTTGATCGAATGCGCGGAAACCGGCCATTAATCGGTGTTATCTCCGACCGCCGCATGGTGGGCGTGCATGCGTTCCACATGGTGGGTGAGAAATACCTGCGGGCCCTGGTGGATGGCGCGGACGCATATCCGGTGGCATTGCCGTCGCTGGCCGAAGGTTTCGACGTGGTGGATATTCTCGACCGGCTGGACGGCCTGTTCCTCACCGGCAGTCCGTCCAACGTCGAGCCCCGCCACTACCTGGGCGAGCCCAGCAGGAAAGGCACCTGGCATGATCCCGAACGCGATGTGGCGGCGCTGGCCTTGATTCCGGCCGCGATCGGGGCGGGCATGCCGCTGTTTGCCGTGTGCCGCGGTTACCAGGAATTGAACGTCGCCTATGGCGGCAGTTTGCACCAGCACGTGCATGAGGTGCCGGGCTACGGCATGCACAAGGAGAACGCGGACGATCCGCTGGATGTTCAGTATGCCGCTGTCCACGGGGTGGAATTCGCCCCGGGCGGTTTGCTGCACCACATCACCGGTGAGCGGCAGGCGCAGGTCAACTCGCTGCATGCACAAGCTGTAGACCGATTGGGCGCAGGGCTGCAAGTGGAAGCCACCGCCGACGACGGCCTGGTCGAGGCGTTCACGGTCGCCGGTTCACCGGGGTTCACGCTGGCTGTGCAGTGGCACCCGGAGTGGAAAGTCACCACCAATCCGGTATCGATGGCGATCTTCCGCGCCTTTGGTGACGCCTGCAGGAACTACCGGTTGCGCGCATTGGCGCCGCAACAGGCTGCCACAGTCCGGAGCTGAGGAACCATGCCGTCAGACAGGGAACTCGGAATGCACCGCCGCATCAGCCGGCGGCAGTTTTGCCAGGGCACCGCAGTCGCGCTCGGCGCCAGCCTGGCGCCGTGGGGCCAGGCTTCCAGTTTCAATGGTTCCCCGGAAATGACCGCCAGCTACTACCCGCCGGCCATGACCGGTCTGCGCGGCGCGCATGTGGGTTCCTTTGAAACCGCCCACGCGCTGGCGCACCAGGGCCGGCGCTGGGACAGTGGTACTGACACCGGGGAAGGGCAATTCGACCTGGTGGTGGTGGGCGCGGGAATCAGTGGTTTGGCCGCCGCCTGGTTTTATCGCCAGGAAAAACCCCATGCGCGTATCCTGGTGCTGGACAATCACGACGACTTCGGCGGGCACGCCAAGCGCAACGAATTCACCCACCAGGGCAAGACCTACATTGGCTATGGTGGCAGTCAGTCCATCGACACGCCTTCGTCCTACAGTCCCGAGGCGCTGGGATTGCTGAAGTCTCTGGGCATCGAGCTGGATCGCTTCCACACGGCATTCAACCACAAGCTGTATCAAGACTACGATTTGCACAGCGGTTTCTGGCTGGATCGCGAGCATTTTGGCGTGGACCGGCTGGTGCGGGGCAACCCGCTGGGCTGGGGCCGGCGGGGAGATGAAACGGACGAGGAACTGCAGCGGTTCGCGGATAAACTCGCGAAGAGCAAGCAGGACAGCGAGACCCTGTTCAAGCTGCTGACCGCCAAGCGGGATTTGTTCCCTGACAAGTCCCCCGCCGAGAAATTCCAATACTTGCGCAGCCTCAGCTACGAAGACTATTTGCGCAGCAATTTTGGTCTTTCCGAGTACCTGCTGCGGATCATCAACCCATTGCCGGACGGACTGTGGGGGGTTGGTACCGATGGCATATCGGCACGCGAATGCCTGTATCTGGGATTGCCTGGTTTCAGCGGCCTGGGCCTGAACCCGGAGCAGGATGATCCGTATTTCGACCAGCACGGGAAGGAGCCTTACATCTTCCATTTCCCCGACGGCAATGCGGGGATTGCCCGCTTGCTGGTGCGCGCTCTGCTGCCGGGCACCGCGCCCGGAGACAGTATGGAGGATATCGTCAAGGCGCCGTTCGATTACGCCGCGCTGGACCACTCCGAACATGAAGTGAAAATCCGCTTGAACGCCACTGCGGTTCGAATCGCGCATCGCGGCGAGCTTACAACGGCGGACAGCGTTGACGTGCGTTATGTCAAGGGTGGCAGCGCCCATGACGTGAACGCGCGCCAGGTCATTTTCGCCGGCTACAGCGCGATGATCCCGCACCTCTGCCCGGAGTTTCCGTCCGTCCAGGCCGAGGCTTTTGCAAGCCAGGTCAAGATTCCGCTGTTGTATGCCAATATGCTGGTACGCGACTGGCAGCCATTCGCTGCCCTGGGTGTCGACCGCATTCAATTTCCCGGCGGTCTGATGAACAGCGTGAGCCTGGACTTCCCGGTCAGCCTGGGCGGATATGAATTCGCCAAAACTTCCGCTGACCCCATGATCCTGCACTGGGACTATTTTCCGACGCAGCCGGGGCAGGGTCTCGACGCGCGCAGCCAGAACAAGCTGGGGCGGCAGAAGATGCTGGCCCTGAGTTTTGCCGATTATGAACGGGCGATGCGATTACAGGCGCGCAATGCGCTGGCAGACGGAGGTTTCGATCCCGCGCGTGACATCGTTGCCATCACGGTGAATCGCTGGCCGCACGGCTATGCCTATGAATACAACGACCTGGTGGATGCGCCGGAATTCAACCGCTACAACGGCCCGCACGTCAGCGCCCGCCAGCCGTTTGGCCACATCTCGATCGCAGGCTCTGACGCGGAGGCCTTCGCTTACGTCAACGGCGCCATCGATTCCGCCTGGCGGGCGGTGCGTGAGCGGCTGGGGGCCGGCTGACCTTGTTGACAGCGTATCCGCACCATGCGGGCTGGATACGTGTGAAATTCGCCAGAGGAAATGGCTGTGACTGAACTGGGTAAGCTCATTGACCCCACGATTTTCCCGCCTTTGCTGACGCAATTCATCATCACTGCTCTGTTCAGTTTTATCATCGGCCTGGAGTTTCACGGTTATCGCCGCGCCAACCGGCAGGATCTTGGTTTTGGCACCACCCGCACGTTTACCCTGATCGGTATTTCGGGTTTTGTGCTGTATTCCACCGATGATCAGTTGCTGATCTACATGGCCGGTCTGCTTGGCCTGACGGTCCTGCTGGGCATCTATTATCAGCGCCGCTGTCAGCAGCAAGTGTACTCTCTGATCAGTCCGCTACTTGGCCTGCTGACCTATTTGATTGCGCCGGTGTTGCTGCGTTTCCCGGACTGGTTCGCGATTTTATACCTGGTAACGATATTGCTGATGCTGGGTGAAAAGCCAAGAATCCGGCGTTTTTCCGACGCCTTCCGCGGCCCGGAAATCATCACGTTTTCCAAGTTTCTGATCATGGCCGGGGTGATACTGCCATTGCTGCCGAACCGGCAGATCGCAGCATTTATCACCGTGACCTACTACCAGGTGTGGTTGGCCCTGCTGGTGGTGTCAGGACTGTCCTATCTCAGCTACCTGGCGCAAACCTTCTGGTTCAAGGAGAAAGGCGTATTGTTGACAGGATTGTTGGGGGGGCTGTATTCCAGCACCGCGACCACCATTGTGCTGGGGCGGCGGGCGCGAAAAAAGGCAGCCACATACCAAATCACGCAGGCCATCATCCTGGCAACCGCGATGATGTATTTGCGCTTGTTGCTGCTGATATTCTTTCTCGGGCATGGTGCCGAAGCGCGGCATTTGCTGGCGCCGTTTCTTACCTTCATGCTGGCGTCGCTGGTGGTAGTCTGGCTCATTGCGCGCATTGCGCAAACCACCGCGCAGGACGTGGATGAATTAGCCCTGAGTCATCCGCTGGAATTCAAGACTGCGCTCATTTTTTCCATGCTGTTTATCGTCTTTGCCGCCGGAACCTCGATTGTGCTTGACCACTATGGCAGTGCAGGTCTGGGCGTTTTGTCATTTGTCATCGGTCTTACCGATATTGATCCGTTTATCTTATCGCTGCTGGAGGGGGTGTTTCACCTCAGTGAAACAGAACTGATCGCTGCCGTGGTCATCGCCTCCGGCAGCAATAATCTGATGAAGGCCATTTACGCAGCGGCCCTGGGGCGCAACCGTTTTACCATGATGGCAGCCGGCTGGCTGGTGCTGTTATTCCTTGCATCCATGGCCTATGTTTTTTTCCTGCTGTGAGCGCCACGCCCGGATACCTTCATGCTATTTGCGCGTTCTGCCAGGACCGGTTGTGCTCTTGTCCGATCGGCGTGCCGCTAAGTTCGGTGAAATCCGTTCCGGCGCATACGAGTCTTGGGCTCGCCGACCCGGCGCCGTCATGCGGGTTCATGGGTGCGATAACGGTGCCATCCGGTACCTCTACGCCCGGCCCTATGACAATATCGCTGAGGGAGCAATTACGGCCGATGATGGCATCAGGCAGAACGACGGCATTACACAGCTTGGTATTGGCAGCCACGGATACGTTGGCAAACAATACCGAACGCTGCACCGCGGCGCGATCGATCCTGCACCCGGCGGCCAGCAGAGAACGGGTAATTTTTCCAGACGAGCCAAAACTTCCACTGCTGACCGATGACCTGCCCGGCGCGCAGTTTTGCGACCGTACAGGCCAGCTTGCATCGTCGAGGCGAAGGCCGGGAATGTCGTCGAGTAGCTCCATGTGGGTGCGCCAGTATGCCCCGATGGTGCCGACGTCTCTCCAGTAGCCGGCGCCCACGGCGGCGCCCCGGGTGAAGGGATAGGCGATCACTTTGGCCCTGTTGATGAGCCTGGGTAACAGATCATGACCAAAATCGTGACTTGAGGTCTGTATTGATGCATCCTCCCGCAACAGCCGGCCGAGCAACTCCCGGTTGAATATATAGATACCCATCGACCCCAGCGCCTTGTCAGGCTGTCCGGGCAAGCTTTCCGCATGGTGCGGCTTTTCCGAAAAACGGCAAATTCGATGCGTGGAATCAAGCGCCATCACGCCAAATTCACGCGCCGACTCGAGCGGAATCTCGACGCAGCCCACGGTAACGTCGGCCCCGCGCGCCACGTGCTGCATGAGCATCGGGCGATAATCCATCTTGTACACGTGATCGCCGGCCAGGATCAGCACCAGTCGTGCATCCAGCGCTTCAATCCGGTCCCAGTTCTGGAACACGGCATCGGCCGTGCCACGATAGCGGCCGCCGCCCGATCGCAGTTCGGCCCGCCACGGTGCGACCAAGCCCTCATCCTGTGCGCCGCGGTGACGCCACAGCCGCGACAGGTGCTGAATCAGCGAGGCTTCCCGGTACTGGGTGACAACGCCGATGTGACGGATTGCCGAATTGATGCAGTTGGAAAGTGAGAAATCGATATTCCGATAGAACGCGCCAAAGGGCAGTGCCGGTTTACATTCATGCCGGGTCAGGGCACCGAGACGCTTTCCCTTGCCGCCGGCCAACAAAACCGCCGTAGTTTCACCGGCCAGCCGGTCCGCGCCGGCGGGGGTCTGGGAAATTATGTCTAGAGAGAGATGGCTGGAGTTGGAGAGATTACTGGAGTTAGAGAGATAGCTGGAGTTCATATGCATTGAGTCCTTGCTGCAGTAAAGCCGGACAAGGAACTCTGCCGAGATTCCTCAGAGACCCAATATCCGGGTCCGGTCACTACCGCGTCCGATGTTCAGCTTCAGGGTTCTGGTTTGCCCCGCGATGTCACGAGATCACAAGACACACAATAGGACTCTTCACATTGTCTTTCGTTCACGCCGTTCTCAATCTTTCGCAACGTCCGGACCTTTCAGCCGGCAAAAAGAGGGGTGCCATTCGCCTGGTGCCATTGCAAAATGCCATTCCATATGTCCTCCGCGGTTTCGGCATACCAGAACAAATCACGGTCTTCGGCATCGATCACGCCTTCCTCGACCAGGAAATCAATATTTACGACCTGACGCCAGTAGTCTTCACCCACGAGCACGATGGGCACGGGCTTGATCGTGCGCGTTTGTACCAGGGTCAGGGTTTCGAACAGTTCGTCCAGGGTGCCAAAGCCGCCTGGAAACGCCACCAGCGCCCTGGTGCGCAGCAGGAAGTGCAGCTTGCGCACGGCAAAGTAGTGAAAGCGGAAGCACAAATCCGGCGTGATATACGGATTCGGGTATTGCTCATGCGGCAGATGAATGTTCAAGCCGATGGATTGGCTGCCGGCATCATAGGCGCCGCGATTGGCGGCTTCCATGATGCCGGGACCGCCCCCGGTCATGATCACCAGACATCCGTCGTCCAGAGCCTGTCCGGCCATAGCCACCCTGCGGCTGAATTCGCGCGCGACTTCATAATAATAGCTCTTGGCCAGGATCCGTTGCGCAATGGCCAGGCGCTGTTGCAGCTCTGCGTTGTCCGCATCCGCATCCAGTTGTCCGCGCAACGCATCGGCCTTGATTCGCGCGGCGGCAGGTTCGGCGATGCGCGTGCTGCCGAAAACAACGATGGTATGCCGGATGCCGTGTTGCTCAAGCAGCAGTTCGGGTTTCTGGTAGTCGATTTGCAAGCGTACGCCGCGGGTTTCCGCCAGGTTGAGAAAGCTCACATCCTGGTCCGCCTGGCGGTAGCTGGGGCTGTCCATGATCGCCCTGATGCGGCGCGCCGCGTCGGGATCCACGGCCGTAGATTTAGGCTGTTCCCCGGGCAAAGGCTCGCATCGATGCTGCGGATGCGGCGGAGTTGGAATCTCCGGGTGCGTGGCCGTTACGTTTTTTTTCTTCATCGCATTGCTCCTTACTCGTGGCGCAGGGCGTCTATGGGGTTCAGCCGGGCGGCCTTGCGCGCCGGGAAGAAACCAAAAATCACACCGACGGCGGCGGAAAACAGGAACGCTACCACCACGATGCTGCCATTGAGTATGAATGGCACATTAAGCGCCGTTGTTGCCGCCACCGAGGCGGCCAGTGCCACCGCGATGCCGATGACACCACCCAGGGACGACAGTACCATGGCTTCCACCAGGAACTGCAACAGCACCTCGCGTTCCAGGGCGCCGATAGCCAGACGGATGCCGATCTCGCGGGTGCGTTCGGTCACCGAGACCAGCATGATATTCATGATGCCGATACCTCCCACCAGCAGGCTGACAGCCGCCACCGCGCCCAGCAGGGTGGTGAGAATACGTGTGGTCCCCGCCAGCGTACGGGCGATTTCCTTCATGTCCAGCACGTTGAAGTCATCATCCTGATATTGTGATATGTGGCGCCGTTCGCGCATGAGCAGTTCGATGTCACGCTTGACCCTTTCGGTGTCGGCGCCCTCGCGGGCGGAGAGCTGAATCATATCCACGTCCTGGTTACCAGCCACGCGGCGCCAGAAAGTGCGCAGTGGCATCAGCACCAGGTCGTCCTGATCGCTGCCCATGGCGGACTGACCCTTGGAATCCAGTACCCCGATGACCTGGCAAGACATCTTGTCGACCCGGATATTGCCGCCGATGGCATCCTGTCCACCGAACAGCTGCCGCTGCACCGTGGCGCCGATGATGCACATCGCGCTGCCGCCGCGCAGCTCGCCGTCGTTGAATTTACGGCCTTTGGCCAGGGACCAGTTGCGCACCGTGAAAAACATGTTGTCGGTTCCATTCACGGTGGTGGACCAGTTCTGATTGCCAAATACCACGGTCATGCCCTTGGATGCTGACGGCGCCACTGCAGACAGCGAGTTGGTCTGGCGGACGAGTGCCTCTGCATCGCGGATGGTGAACGGCGCCGCTGCCGCTCGTTGTCCCAAACCTCTTTGCTGGCCGGGGCGCAGCATGAGCAGGTTGCTGCCGAGACTGGAAATCTGTGCAGTCACCTGCGCCGTGGCGCCGCCGCCGATGGTGACCATGGTAATCACTGCACCCACACCTATGACGATGCCGAGGATCGTGAGGAAGGATCGCAACACGTTACGGCGGATCTCGCGCGAGGCCAGCAATAGCGCGTTCCAGATCACGCGCGGATGGTTCCGTTATGAACCAGACCGTCGAGGAAATGCATGACGCGGTGGGCGTAGGCGGCCATATCCGCCTCGTGGGTTACCATGATGATGGTCAGCCCGTGCTCTTTGTTCAGGCGCACCAGCAACTCCATGATCTCGCGGCTGCGCGCGCTATCCAGGTTGCCGGTGGGTTCGTCAGCCAGCAGCACCGTTGGTTCGGTGACCATGGCCCGGGCGATGGCCACCCGCTGTTGTTGACCGGTGGAGAGTTCGGCGGGGGAATGATGCTGCCACGCGCTCAGGCCCATGGCATCCAGGGACCGCATCGCCTGTGCCCGGCGCTGAGCCAGGGGCACACCGCGATAGATCAGTGGCAACTCCACATTTTCCAGCGCCGAAGTGCGCGCCAACAGATTGAATCCCTGGAACACGAAGCCCAGGAAATAGCGCCGCAGCAAGGCTCGTTCATCACGCGACAGTCGGCCCACATCCGTCCCCTGGAACAGGAACTGGCCGGCAGTGGGCGTATCCAGGCAGCCCAGAATATTCATGCAGGTGGACTTGCCAGAACCGCTCGGGCCCATCATGGCGACGAACTCGCCGGCCTGGATACGCATGTCCACGCCACGCAAGGCACGCACCTGCGCCTGCCCGCTGCCGTAGACCTTGCTGACGGCGCGTAATTCGATCACAGCGGCCGGTACTTCGGCCTGGGCGGCGTGCGGGGTCATTCCGCTGTCCTGTTTACGTCCACCACGAGCAGCATACCGGGCTGCAGATCGCCCGCCAGCACCTCGGTCAACTGGCCATCGGTGGCACCTGCTTTGACGGTTATCGCCACTGGCTGGCCGTCACGCAAGCTCCAGACCCGTTGTTCACGCGTTCCAGCCGCCGCCGATCCACGGGGCGCCGAACCGGCGCCCCGCGACGACCGCGGGAACAGCCGGCTCAACAGGCTGCCCCCACCGGAGTCCCTGGCTGGACCGAGCGGCGGTGTGAAGCGTAACGAGGCGTTAGGCACCAGCAAGACGTCCCGATACTCGCCGACCACAATTTCTACTGTGGCGGTCATACCCGGGCGCAGGGCCAGATCGGAGTTATCCACCGTCAGAACGGTCTGGTAAGTTACTACGCCCTGCACCGTCTGTGGCGCATAACGCACCTGGTCGATCATGGCGGGGAAGATGCGTCCGGGGAAGGCATCGACACTGAAACTGGCTGGCTGACCTTGCTGCACCTGCCCTACGTCCGCCTCGTCCACAGCTACGTTCAGTTCCATCTGTGTCAGGTTTTCCGCCAGGGTGAACAGCACGGGCGTCTGCAACGAGGCGGCTACGGTCTGACCCAGTTCCACCTGGCGCAGGAGCACGATGCCGTCGATTGGCGAACGGATTTCTGCCTTATCCAGGGTGGTGCGGTCGGTGTCCACCTGGGCCTGGGCCTGAGTCACCTGGCCATGGGCCACTTCCACACCTGCGGTGGCGCGAGTGAAGGCTGCACGCGCGACATCGAGGTCATCCTGGGAAGCCATGGCCTTGGCCGCCAATGTTTTGAGCCGGTCGTACTTGCTTTGGGTTTCCGTCAAAGTGGCCTGTGCGTCCAGCACCCTGGCTCGCGCCAGTTCCAAACCTGCCATGGACTGACGCAGTCTGGCACTGAGCTGATCGGTATTCAGCGTAGCCATGACCTGGCCGCGCGTTACACGGTCGTTGAAGTCGACGGCCAGGGACGCTACTGTGCCGGAAATTTCCGTACCCACATCGACCTGGTTCACCGGTTGCAGCGTGCCCGTCGCAGTGACGTTCACCGTCAGATCGCCCCGGCTGACCTCGGCTGTCTGGAATTTCAGTACCGTGGGGCTGTGGGTGAAATACGCCGCGATTCCCCAGACAGCGAGCGCGATCCCGGCCAGAAGCACATCCATATCACGGTCTTGCGCCGCCGGCCACCCAATCGCGCGAGCGCCAGCACTTGTGCCAATTCGCTGGGTGGATCCGATCTGTCGTCCGTCATGGCTGGAACTGCTTCCCGTGTCTGGGGTGTGGGGTCGAGGCATGGACCCTTTTCGCAATGAAAAGTGCCAGCCGCCGTTCTATTCCTTGTACGATTCGGTGGCAGCCCGCGCTGTCAGGATTCAGAATATCGGCAAGGCAAAAACAAAGTATACGAACAAATTGTGAACAAACCATGGATCGATCCCCAGTAACGGAATATTACTGGAGCCATTGCGCGGACGAAGTGCTCGATGCTTTGGGCAGCCATCGGCACGGGCTGAGCGCGGAAGCCGCGGCCGGGCGTTTGCGGCAATACGGACGCAACACACTCGCTGCGGGACCCGGACAAAGCAAAGCCTTGCGCTTGTTCCTCGACCGCTTCCGCAGCCCCCTGGTGCTGATTCTGGTCTTTGCGGCGGTCGTGGCCTTCATCGTACACGATTGGCTGGACGCGCTGATCGTCCTGGCCATTGTGATTATTACCGCGGTGCTGGGGTTTATCCAGGAATACCGCGCCACCCGTGCGGTGGACAAGCTGCGCCAGCGGGTATCGGTGAAGTCAACGGTTGTGCGCGGCGGACAGAAGTTTTTAATCCCCTCCGAGGAAGTGGTGCCTGGCGATATCGTTCAGCTCACGGCAGGCAGCCTGATCCCCGCCGACGGTATGCTGCTTGAGGCCAGGGACTTTTTCGTCTCCCAGGCGCTGTTGACCGGGGAGACCTTTCCGGTGGAAAAGCAACCCGGCGTGGCGGCGCAAAGCGCCGGTTTGATGGAACGCCGGAATTGCGTATACATGGGCACCTCGGTGCGCAGTGGTACGGCAGCGGCCCTGATGGTGCATACCGGGAAAGATACGAGCTACGGCCAGATCGCCGATAAACTGGCGCTACGCCCGCCGGAGACCGAGTTCGAGCGTGGCCTGCGTCACTTCGGCGCCTTGTTGCTGCGCATCATGATGGTCATCGTGCTGGTCATCCTGGTCATCAACATCGCATTGCAACACCCGACCATCGAAACGGTATTGTTTGCCATGGCCCTGGCGGTCGGGCTGTCGCCTGAATTGCTGCCGGCCATCCTCACCATCACGCTGGCACGCGGCGCGAAGAACATGGCCAAGCTCGGGGTGATCGTCAAACGCCTGAACGCCATCGAGAATCTGGGCAGCATGGACGTGCTCTGCACCGACAAAACCGGCACCCTGACGAAAGGCGTGGTGCAATTGGATAATGCGCTGGATGTTGCCGGACAGCCGTGTGCGGCGGTGTTGCGCCACGCTTATCTTAATTCCAGCCTGCAGACCGGGCTGGCCAATCCGCTGGATGAGGCCGTCGTGGCGGCAGGTGAGCAGGCCGGCGTGGATGTGCCGGACTGTCACAAGCTGGATGAAATCCCCTATGATTTCGTGCGCAAGCGTCTGAGTATCGTGGTTGGTCAGCAACGGGATGCATCCGCGCTGCTGATCACCAAGGGCGCTTTGCAGAATGTGCTGGATGTCTGCGACCGGGTTCAGGATGGTGCGCTAAGCTTGCCATTGGACGCGGCGCGCTATCAGGCGATCAAGCAGCGTTTCGCCGACTGGAGCGGGCAGGGATACCGTGTTCTGGGGCTGGCACAAAAAGCCGTGCCTGCAGGCGATATGTATACGCGGCATGACGAGCAGGGCCTGGTGTTTACCGGTTTTCTGTTGTTCTTCGACCCGCCGGAGGCCGGTGTGCGCAAGACCCTGGATGAATTGCGCCGGCGGGGCGTGCGGCTCAAGATCATCACCGGGGACAATCATCTCGTCGCGCGGCACGTGGCGGAAGCCGTCGGCATCAAGGTGAAGCGCATCATCACGGGCTCCGAACTGGCTGCCATGAAGGATGAGGCCTTGTGGCATCTCGCCCCGCGCGCGACCTTGTTCGCCGAAGTCGATCCGAATCAGAAAGAACGTATCATCACCGCGTTGCAGAAAACCGGTCACGTGGTGGGCTATCTGGGTGATGGCATCAATGACGCACCGGCGCTGCATGCTGCTATCCCTGCCATGGGCATTGCCGGCGACCATGTGGATCGGGACTGGGAACGTACGCCGCATCGCTGGGACATGAAGATGATCCGCAATTTCATGATCACCTTCGGCCTGGTCAGTACGGTATTCGACCTTCTGACCTTTGCGGTTTTATTGTACTTCGCAGGTGAGGCGGCCGCAGTGTTCCGCACCGGCTGGTTCGTGGAATCCCTGCTCACCGAGCTGTTGATCCTGTTCGTCATCCGTACCCGCAAGCCTTTCCATCAAAGCAGGGCTGGACGATTCCTGGTCTGGAGCACAGCAGGCATCGTGTTGCTCACGCTGATGCTGCCTTATCTGCCCATCGGCAGGGTGTTCGATTTCGTCCCCTTGCCGGTTCCCGTTCTCGTCGCTATTTTGCTTGTTACGGGGCTCTACGTGGTGGCGTCCGAGTTCACCAAGCGCGCATTCTTCCGGCGTTTTGATAAGCAATTCAGGTGACAGGGTGACGCTGAACACGGAAGTCGCCGGCAAGCCGGCGGGGCACAGACTCAGAACCTGGTTTATCGGGCTGTTGTTATTATCGGGCGCGATATTTCTGCTGACCCATTTCACTGAACTGGAGCACTTTACCCAGCTCGTTCGCCAGGCCGAACCCGCATGGCTGGTTCTGGCCTTGTTGCTTCAGGCTGCAACTTACGTCAGTGCTGCCGGCGTGTGGTACCTGGCTCTCAGGCAGGAAGGTCAGGCTCACTCACTCCGGTCTCTGGTCCCCTTGGGTGTCGCCAAATTGTTTTCCGACCGGGTCATGCCCAGCGCCGGCATGAGCGGTGCAGCCTTCCTTGTCGCCGCCTTGAGCCGCCGCCGGGTCCCGGTGCGGATATGCATGGCTATACTGCTGTTGAGCCTGGTGACCTATTACGGGGCCTATATGGCCGCTGTGTTCGTGAGTGTTCTGCTATTGTGGTTTTACCACGCCCTGCATGTCTGGATCATTGCCGTCGTGATCGTCTTCTGTCTTTTCGCCGTGGGCGTTCCGGCGGGAGCCTTGTGGATGCGCAGTCTGGGCAGGAAGGAACTGCCGGCCTTTTTGCTGAAGATTCCCGGCGTAAGCGAATTCATGAGCAATATTGCGTCCGCGCCGCGCGAACTGTTGCGCAGTCCGGCGCTGATCACTTCCACGGTCTTGCTGAGCGGGTTGGTTTTCATACTGGATGCAGCCACTTTGTGGGTCATGTTACAAGTGGTGGGTATAAACGTGTCGTTTGGGGTGGCCTTCCCGAGTTTTGTGCTGGCCTCCATGGTGGCGACCATCGGGCCGATTCCGCTTGGCCTTGGCACTTTCGAAGTGACCTGTGTGAGCACGCTTGGCGCGCTGGGCGTGGGAATCGAGGCGGCACTCACCGCGACCCTGCTGCTGCGCGGATTCACCATGTGGATGCCAATCCTGCCAGGGATGTGGCTGGCGCGAAGAGCGCTGCGCTGAAGGGTTGCCGTTGGGAGAAATGCTGGAAGGAGTCAAGGGGTCAGAGTAAAGTGCCAGAGTAGTTACTCTGGCACTTTACTCTGACCCCCCGATGCCATTGGGAGGCTAGCATGGCTGAAACAGCAACCGATGTTCTCGCACAAGTCCGGCAGTGGCGGGAGGCCGGCAAGGGCGTTGCGCTCGCCACGGTCGTCAACACCTGGGGTTCCTCGCCCTGCCAGGCCGGCAGCCATTTGGCAGTCAACGACGACAGCGCGTTCGTGGGTTCCGTTTCGGGCGGTTGCATCGAGGGCGCGGTGGTGACCGAAGCCCTGCAGGTGATCGCCGGCGGGCAACCGCGCCAGCTCGAATTCGGCGTGAGCGACGACATGGCCTGGTCTGTTGGCCTGGCCTGTGGCGGCACCGTGCGGATCTATCTCGAGCGCGTCGAATGAAACGCGAGTATCTGCAGCAGGTTCTCGCCGCCCAGGCGCAAAAGCGGCCCATCGCCGTCGCGACCCGGCTCGCCGACGGCGCTCAGTCGGTCTGCGACGGCAGCACCTGCAGCGGCGCGCTGGCCTTGAACACCGAACAGCGTGCGGAAGCGCGCGAATTGCTGGTGACCGGCCGCAGCGCCTGTCTCACGGCCAGCGGGGGCGAGATTTTCCTGCGCAGCTACACGCCGCCCGCCCGGCTGGTGGTGATCGGCGCGGTGCACATCGCGCAGTTCCTGGCGCCGATGGCGGCGCTTGCCGGCTTCGAGGTGATCGTCATCGATCCGCGCGCGGCCTTTGCCACCGTGGCGCGCTTTCCCGGCGTAGAGTTGGTCATTGAATGGCCTGGCCCGGCCCTGGAGCGGATCGGCCTGGATGACCACACCGCGCTGGTGACGCTCACCCACGATCCCAAGCTGGACGATCCCGCGCTTCGTGCCGCGCTGCAAAGCCCGGTGTTCTATATCGGTGCGCTGGGCAGCAGCCGCACCCATGCCAGGCGCATCGAGCGCCTGCGCGAACACGGCCTGGCGGAACGCGCGCCGCGCATCCATGCACCGGTGGGCCTTGACCTCGGCGGCCGCGCCGCCGCCGAAATTGCGGTCTCCGTGCTGGCGCAGGTGATACAACAACGCTACATGGGGTCAGAGTAAAGTGCCAGAGTAGTTACTCTGGCACTTTACTCTGACCCCTTAACTCTGGAGACCGGCATGACCTCACCCCTGAAAATCCTCGGCCTGTGCGGCAGCCTGCGCCAGGCTTCCTATAACCGGGCCGCGCTGCGCGTGGCCCAGGAACTGGCGCCAGGCGCCGGGATGCAGATCGAACGTCGCCGAGATTTCTGACCTGCCGCTGTACAACGAAGACGTTTTTGCGCAGGGGTTTCCGGCCCCCGTCGAGCGGCTGCGGAACCAGATTCGCGCCGCCGACGCCCTGTTGTTCGTGACCCCGGAATACAACTATTCCATGCCCGGGGTACTTAAAAACGCCATCGACTGGGCCTCGCGCCCGCCAGAGCAGCCGTTCGCGGGCAAGCCCGCGGCGATCATGGGCGCCAGCCCCGGCGCCCTCGGAACCGCACGGGCACAGTACCACCTGCGCCAGACCCTGGTGTTTCTGGACGTGCATCCGCTGAACAAGCCGGAAGTGATGATCAGTGCCGCCCACGAGCGTTTTGATGCGCAGGGGCAACTCATCCACGAACCGACGCGCGAGTTCATCGCCAAGCTACTTGTAGCACTGGCCGCGTGGACGCAGCGGCTGGCGCAGAGTTAAGGGGTCCTCTGACCCCCGAGAAAATGTTTCTTTCCAGAACCGTTATTATCCTTGGCCTGGTGTCGTTTCTGAACGATGCGGCCAGCGAAATGATCACCCCCTTGCTGCCGGTTTTTCTCACCGCCGCCCTGGGCGCCGGTCCCGTGATCGTCGGCTTGGTGGAAGGGATTGCCGAAGCCAGCGCCAGTCTGCTCAAGTTCGTTTCAGGGCGGCTGGCGGATCGCGGCTGGAACCTGAAATGGCTGGTGACCGGTGGTTATGGCCTTTCCAATACGGCGCGCCCGCTTATCGGCCTGGCAGTCAGTTGGACCTGGGTACTGCTGCTGCGCTTTCTCGACCGCATCGGCAAGGGGCTGCGCACCTCGCCCCGGGATGCAATGATCGCGGCCAGCAGTGACAGCGGTGTGCGCGGCAAGGCCTTTGCTTTTCAGCGCATGCTCGATCACGCCGGTGCGGTGGCCGGACCGGTGCTGGCTTTCGCCTTGCTGGGCTGGGGTGTCGAGTTGCACAACGTGTTCCTGTTGTCCGTGCTGCCGGGAACAGGGGTGATGCTGTTGCTGTGGTTCGGTCTGCCGGCCACGCCCAGGATCGAACCTTGCGCGCAGAAGCTGGTACGTCTGGACTGGCGTGGCCTGGATTCGAGACTGCGCGCGCTGATCATCGCGACCGGCGGACTGGCACTGGCAACGACGCCGGAAGTCTTCCTGGTGCTGTGGGCCCAGGCGCATGGCCTCAAGATCGTCTGGATCCCGCTTTTGTGGGCGGCGGCGAGCGCCGTGAAGGTGGTAGTGGCCATGCCCGGTGGTTACGGGTCTGACCGCTTTGGGCGTCTGCCTGTTTTGCTCGTGGGCTGGGTCGGCCGCATCCTGGTCCTCGCCGGGCTGGGATTGACGGCGGCCAGCGACGGGACGATATGGGCATTGTTTCTCGCCTATGCCGGCTGTCTTTCCTTTACCGAAGCGGCCGAGCGCGCGCTGATCGGTGACCATGCACCTGCCGGGAAAAAGGCCACGGCTTTTGGGCTTTATCACATGACCGGCGGGCTGCTGGCTTTACCCGGCGCAGTTTTGTTTGGCGCCTTGTGGCAATGGTTTGGCGAGTCGGCAGCGTTTCTGACCGCCGCCGGTCTGACCGCCCTGTCGGTCACTGTTTTGCTGTTGATCATCCCGGCAAAAAGGCTGGATGCGGTGTAACTGACGCAAGGCATCGACGGTGTGGCCGTTTGGTCCTTAAACTGGTGGTACATGGAAACCCGCATCGATTTGATCATTGAAGATGCGACCGCCCGGTGCCTGGGAAGCTGGACTGCGTCAAATCTTCACGAAATCGAACAGCGATTGGCCGTGGTGGACTGGCCGGCAAACGATATTCAGTTTGACTTGGGCGATCTGGACTCAATGGATACGGCGGGTGCGTGGTTGCTTCATCGCACCATCAGTGAACTCAAAGCTGCCGGCAGGCAGGTTCTGCTCCGCGGTGCTGACGAACAGACCCATCGGCTTCTGCTCCTTGTTGAAAGCAAGAGCGGTGCTGCTGGTGATCCACCGAAACCTTATCTGCCCGGCGTGCTGGAGAATATCGGTAGACACAGCGGTGGCCAACTGCAGCAGTACCTGGAATTCCTCAGTTTCATCGGCAATCTTGCAGGCGTCTCGGCACGGGCAACGCTGCGCCCGTGGCGCATTCGCTGGTCCCAGGTGGTCAGGGAACTACAGGCCGCCGGAGTCAATGCCTTGCCCATTGTGGGCTTGCTGACTTTCCTCATCGGCATCGTCATCGCCTACCAGGGTGGTATGGTGTTGCAGGACTATGGCGCCAATATCTACGTGGCAGACATCGTCGGCCTGTCCATGGTCAGGGAACTGGCGCCCTTGATCACGGCGATTATCGTGGCCGGCCGCACCGGCTCGGCGTATACCGCGCAAATCGGGACGATGATGGTTACCGAAGAAGTGGACGCACTGCGCAGCATCGGAATCGCCCCGCTGGAAATGCTGGTCCTGCCCAAATTGATTGCCCTGGTGATAGCATTGCCCCTGTTGACCGTTTTCGCCGATGCCATGGGACTGTTTGGCGGCCTGATCATGTCGAGTTCCATGCTCGGTTTGAACCCGGCCACCTTCATGGTCCGGCTGGCACAGGCTTTGACGCTTGATTCCTACCTCAGCGGAGTTGGCAAGGCGCCGGTTTTTGCCGCGATCATCGCGGCCGTGGGCTGCTTCCAGGGTTTCCGGGTTTTTGGCAGCGCTGGCAGTGTTGGCCGGCAGACGACGGTCAGCGTGGTCGAGTCGATTTTCCTGGTCATCATCGTGGATGCGGCCTTTTCCGTGGCCTTCAGCAAACTGGGGATTTGAGTCATGCCAGTCCAGCAGGGTTTGACCGACTCTCCCGCACACGCACCTGCGGGTGGGTTCGTGCTCGAAGGACATGAGCTGGCGATGTCTTATGGCCGGCGGCGTGTGTTCGAAGGCATCAACCTGGGTATCAGGCAAGGCGAAGTGCTCGCCATTGTCGGTGGCAGTGGCAGCGGAAAATCAACCTTGATGCGGCAGCTCGCCTTGTTACAGACCCCGACCTCCGGTTCGGTCATGATTTTTGGCGTCACCGTGTCCGACATGGAGGCGGCCAAAGCCAATTCACTGCGCCGGCGCCTGGGTGTCATGTTTCAAAATGGCGCCCTGTTTGGCGATCTGACGGTGCTCGAAAATGTCAGCATGCCCTTGCAGGAACACACGCAATTAAGCTTGCCACTGATCGAACAGGTGGCCATGCTGAAAATTGCCCTGGCGGGTCTTGAGCCGGATGTGGCCGCGCTGTATCCCAGCCAGTTGAGCGGCGGGATGCGCAAGCGGGCCGCTGTCGCCCGCGGGATTGCACTGGATCCGGCCATACTCTTCCTGGATGAACCCAGCTCCGGACTGGACCCGATCAGCGCGGACGCGATGGATGAGCTGGTGCTGCAGTTGAAAGAGACTCTGGGCCTGACAGTGATCCTGGTCACCCACGACATGGATTCCCTGTGGCGGGTTGCGGATCGGATTCTGTTATTGTCTGATGGCAGGGTTGCCGCCGAGGGCACGATTCAACAACTGGTGGATTCCAGCAACGAAGTGGCCAGGGAATTTTTTTACAGCCGTCGTGGACGGGCCTCAGGAGCCATGTATGAGCAGCACAAATGACTAGCAAATCGAGTTACATGCTGGTGGGTATCTTCGTGCTGGTCCTGGGCGCGGCCTTTATCTGGGGTGTTCTCTGGATCAGTGCCGGTGGCACACCGCAACATCTGGACCGGTATCTGGTCTACATGAGCGATTCTGTTTCCGGTTTGAATGTCGATGCCCCGGTCAAATATCGCGGCGTCGATATCGGCAAAGTGGAGCAACTTGGCATCGACAGCAAGAACCTGGAGCACGTACGTTTGTTGCTGCAGGTACGCCAGGGCACGCCCATCACCGAAGACACCGTGGCGACCCTCGAGTACCAGGGCCTGACCGGAATAGCCAATATCAATCTGAGTGGCGGCCGGGCCGGCTCACAGCCGCTGGCGCGGACCCCCGGTGAAGAGTATCCGGTAATAAAAGGCCGCCCGTCGATTTTTGCCAGCCTGGAGACGACCTTGTCGGATCTGCTGACCAACCTGACTCAGACCTCAGCCGGTATCAATGCCCTGCTGGGCGAGGAAAACCGCGTCAACGTCTCCCGCTCCATCGAAAATGTGGCCATTTTTACCGACCGCTTCGCCAAGCAATCGGGCAAGCTCGAGGAAATCATCGCCCACCTGGATGCGACGCTGGAAAATACGCGCGCAGCGAGCGCGGACTTGCCGCAAGTGATGCGACAGTTTTCTCACAGTGCACAAGCCATCACCCGCATGGCCGATCAGATTCGAACCATGGGTGAAGACCTTGCCGCGGCCAGCGCTGGAATCGAGCGTACCGTGGATGCCAGCAGCGATGATCTGGTCGATTTTACCCGCACCACTTTGCCGGAGATCAGTGAAACGGTGTACGAACTCAGGTTGGCAGCGGAAAACCTGCGGCGTATGAGTGACGCTCTGGCGCAGAACCCCAGCTTGTTGATTTATGGCGCTCCCGAGCCAAAACCGGGGCCCGGAGAATGAACTTTTCCCAACAGCAAAATCGCCTCGGCGCGAATTCGATGTTCCGGCAATCCCTGTCTGCCTGGGCCCATCCATGCCGCCTGGTTTTGCCCGTCACGCTGCTGCTTTTCATGTCTGGCTGCGGTTTGTTCGGCGGTATGCCTGGCGCATCGAAAACCATCGCCCGGCAGGCCTATGTGTTGCAGGGGGACGGGATTTCCGGCGCGGTTGATGTCGCGGCGGCCAGGTCGTGCCTGAGCCTGCGGGTCAGCGCAACTGCATCGGCGCCGGGGTATGGAACCACCCGCATGGCGTATACCACGCAGCCGCCACGGCTGGATTATTTTGCTCACCATGAATGGGCCGACCTGCCGGCAAGAATGCTTGCGGCCCTGATGGAGACTCGCCTTGACGCCAGTAGCCTGCTCGGTACGGTACTCACCGGTTCATCCGACATCAGGACGGATTTGCGGCTGGATTCAGAGCTTAAAAGTCTGCGCCAGGATTTCACCGGTGACCAAAGCACGCTTGCCCTGGAGATCAAGATCACTCTGGTCGATGTTTCCGGGCGCTCCCTGTTGAACACGAAAACGTTCAGTTACACGGAAGCCAGCGATGGCTCCGGTCCAGAAGCGGGAGCGAGAGCGGCGAACCGGGCCGTGGACCGGTTTCTCGCCGAACTGACGGTCTTTGTGGCCGATTCGATAGCCGGTTTCGATTGCCCGGACAAGTCGTAATGAGCAGCCTGATTTGATGATCAACCCTAAGGAAACTCTGATTAATTCAGAGTTTCCTTGGCACAGGGATGTGCCAACATTTTCAATGGCTGTAAGCCATTGAAAATGAAGCCAAACAAAAATCACACTTTTTTGTTTGGCGTGCTCTGATAATTCAAGGATGAATTATTCAGAGCTTCACTAAGGAGATTATTGATGCAACGTACACCGCTGTTTGCTGCCCATCTTGCCGCCGGGGCCCGCATGGTGGACTTTTCCGGCTGGGAAATGCCCATCAACTACGGCTCGCAAATCGATGAACACCACCAGGTGCGCCAGGACGCGGGTATGTTTGATGTTTCCCACATGACCGTTGTGGACGTCCACGGCGCTGGCGCCCGTGCTTATTTGCAGCACTTGCTGGCCAATGACGTGGCGCGTTTGACCGCAACTGGCAAAGCGCTGTACAGCTGCATGCTCAATGAGCAGGGTGGCGTGGTCGATGACCTGATCACCTACTTTCTGGCCGGTGACATGTTTCGTCTGGTGGTTAACGCCGCCACGCGGGCAAAAGACCTGCGCTGGATGCAGGCCCAGGCCGGGGATTTTGCGGTGCGGATCGGCGAACAGGCTGATCTGGCGATGATCGCGGTGCAAGGGCCTGCCGCCCGGCACAAAGCCTTGTCGGTATTGCCGGCGGGGACGGCAGCGGCGGCACAACTGCAGCCCTTCTTCGCCGGGCAGTTCGGCGATTTGTTCATTGCCCGCACCGGTTATACCGGTGAAGACGGATTCGAAATCAGCCTGCCGGCAAGCCAGGCGCGGGATCTGTGGGACCGCCTGCTGGCTGCCGGGGTGAAACCCTGTGGCCTGGGCGCGCGCGACAGCCTGCGGCTGGAAGCCGGGATGAACCTGTACGGTCAGGACATGAACGAAGACGTGACCCCGCTGGAGTCGGCGCTGGGCTGGACGGTGGCGATGAAAAGCGAACGTGAATTTATCGGCCGCAAGGCGCTGGAGGCACAGCAAAAGGCTGGACCCTGCCGCCGCCTGGTGGGGCTGGTGTTACAGGACCGCGGAGTGCTGCGGGCCGGCCAGGTTGTCGTCACGACCGCAGGTGAAGGGCTGACCACCAGTGGTGGTTTCTCGCCCACGCTGCAGCGGGCCATCGCCTTTGCCCGCATACCGCGCGGCGAGGCCGCGGACTGCACGGTGGATATTCGCGGAAAGCGCCTGCCGGCGCGCATTGTCACGCCACCTTTCGTGCGCCATGGCAAGGCTTGTGCAGGGATTTTGTAAGTGGATCGCAGTCGGGCTAGAATGCCGGACACAATAACGCACGAGGGACCCCACAATGAGTGATATACCTACCGATCTGCGCTACCGTGACAGCCACGAATGGGTGCGCCTTGAAGATGACGGCAGTGTGGTGGTCGGCATTTCCGATCATGCCCAGGCTGCCCTGGGCGACATGGTGTTCGTTGAACTGCCGGAACCCGGACTCAGCTATGCCCAGGGAGATGCCTGCGCGGTGGTGGAATCGGTCAAGGCGGCATCTGATATTTACGCGCCGATCTCAGGCGAGATTATTGAATTCAACAGTGCGCTGGAAGATGACCCGGCCCTGGTCAACTCCGATCCCTACGGCGACGGCTGGTTGTTCAGCATGACGCCGCATAACCCGGATGAGCTGGATCAGCTGCTGACTGCCGCGCAGTACGCGGAATTGCAGGACGACTGAGCCGGCCCTGGTAAGTGCCCGTCCATAAACGCCACATGCCAACGCGGCACACGGATGTGCCGCCATTTTCAATGGTGTATTCATTGAAAATGTGAGCGCAGCAAAACCACGTTTTTGCGTAGCGAATCCATAACGGGCTGGGATGCCCGTTTATGGACAAACACTAGCTAGCCGGGCCGGTCAGCCGGACAAAAGCTTCGCGATACCTGGCGGCCGTGGCGGCAATGACCTCCGCCGGCAGAACAGGACCCGGGGCGGTTTTGTTCCAGTCCAGGGTTTCCAGGTAATCACGCACATATTGTTTGTCAAAACTGGGCGGGCTGGTGCCGGGCGCATAGGATTCGACCGGCCAGAAGCGTGAGGAATCCGGGGTCAACATTTCATCCATCACCCGCAGGTGTCCGCTACTGTCGAGGCCGAATTCAAACTTGGTGTCGGCTATGATGATGCCGCGCCGTGCCGCGTGTGTAACTGCATGGCGGTAGAGGGCGATACTGGCGTCGCGTACGTCCGCGGCCAGTTGTGGCCCGATCGCCCCGATCACTTCATCGAAAGTGATATTCTCATCATGGTGCCCGGCCGCGGCCTTGCTGGACGGCGTGAACAGCACTTCGGGCAAGCGCTCGGCCTGGCGCAGGCCTGGCGGCAGCTTGATACCGCTGATCGTCCCTGTTGCCTGGTAATCCTTCCAGCCGGAACCGATCAGGTAGCCGCGCACAACCGCTTCCAGCGGCAAGGGTTTGAGCCGTTTCACGATCACCGCCCGGTCCTTCAGCATGGCCAGTTGTTGCGGATCAGTGAGTACCTGAGCGATATCGATGCCGGCCAGGTGATTGGGCACGATAGCCGCGGTACGGCCAAACCAGAAGCTCGAAATAAGGGTGAGGATTTTGCCTTTGCCGGGAATGGGGTCAGGCAGCACGACGTTGAACGCCGACAGGCGGTCCGAGGCGACGATCATCATCCGTTCATCGTCGATGGCGAAGCTGTCCCGCACCTTGCCCTGGTGAATCAGCGGGAATCCGGTGATGAGGCTGGCATGATACTCTGTGCTTGAGATGCTCAATGTTGCTCCCGCTGTGACATTTCCCAGTATTGTACGTGCCCGCATGATGGGTTTCGATGCTTGCAAGAATTTGACGATGATTTTTATCATGAACAGACAGACAAAACACTCCCACAGCTCATGACCGCGGAGACGTTCAGCATACCGCGCCACTGGTGGGGAAAAATCATCGGCGCGATCATCGGTCTGTTCCGTGGTGGTCTAACGGGTGCCTTGTTAGGGGCCCTGCTCGGGCACATGGTGGACCGCTTCATAGCCGGCATCAGCGGTGTCGGCAGCACGCGGGATTCTTTTTTCCAGGGTTTGTTCTGTGCCCTGGGGCACCTGAGCAAGGCCGATGGGCTGGTCACCCATGCCGAAATCCGCATGGCCGAAGAACTGATGCAGCGCATGCGGATTAGCGGGGAGGACCGGCAAAAAGCCATCCGTTTCTTTAACCAGGGTAAACAGCCGGATTTCGACCTGGAGGCAGCACTGAAACCGTTTGTGCAACATGCGGCCATGCGCTCCGATCTGCGGCAGATGTTCATGGAAACCCTGGTCGATGCCGCGTTTTCCAGCGGCCGGGTAAGCGCTGCCGAACAGGCGGTGTTGTTACGGGTGGCGCGGGAACTGCGCATTCCGGCACAGTTGTTCGCCGCCATGCTACAGTCGCGGCAGAGCGGCGCCGGTGCACAACAGGGGGCACGTGGCAGCGCCGGTGTGATTCGTGGAACATTGGATCAGGCCTATGCGCATCTGGGCCTGGCTTCCAGCGCCAGCGATGCCGAGGTGAAGAAAGCCTTCCGCAAACTGGTCAGCCAGTATCATCCGGATAAACTGGTGTCGCGCGGTTTGCCGGAAGAGATGATGGAAATGGCCAAGACCCGCGTGCGCGAAATCAACACGGCTTATGAACAAATCAAGAAGGCGCGCGGCATCAAGTAAAGCAAACTCTGATCCATTCAGAGTTCTCCCAGGATCTGCGGCGCTTTGGCCCCGGCCGGGAGAGCAACCGGCTCCTGTTGCGGCAGCCATTTGTTGATGGTTGCCAGCAGGCTGCCCAGATTGATCGGCTTGGTGATAAAGTCATTCATGCCTGCGTCCAGGCAGGCCTGACGGTCTTCCTCGAACACAGCGGCGGTCATCGCCAGGATCGGGAGGTGCTCTTTACCGGCCATCGAACGGATCATCCGGCTCGCCTCCAGGCCATCCATTTCTGGCATCTGCAGGTCCATCAGGATCAAATCATAAGCCTTGGACTTGACCATGGCCACCGCGACCTGACCGTTTTCCGCCGTATCCACCTCCCAACCCGTTCTGCTCAGCAGTGCCACTGCCAATTCGCGGTTGATCGCATGGTCCTCGGCCAGCAAAATGCGCGCTCCTGACTTAAGGGAGCCTGGCTGTGCCTCGGCTGACGCTACCTCCGGCACGCTGGCGTAGCCGCGGCCGAATCTGGCGGTGAACCAGAAGGTGCTGCCCCGGCCCGGTTCGCTTTCAGCCCCGGCCTCGCCACCCATCAGCTGCGCCAAGTTCCGGGTGATGGCCAGTCCCAGGCCACTGCCGCCGTGTATGCGCGTGGTCGACGCATCAGCCTGTTCAAAGGCCTCAAACAGTTCGGCCAGTTTGGCGGGTTCGACGCCAATTCCCGTGTCCTGTACCTCGAAACGCATCAGCACCTCGTCACCGTGCACTTGCAACTGTCTGGCGCGTAAGGTAATGGCGCCTTGCGCGGTAAACTTGACGGCGTTGCCGGCATAGTTGAGCAAAGCCTGGCGCAGGCGGGTTGGATCACCGCGCAGCCAGATCAGACCGTCGTACGGTTCCACATCCATGCGCAATCCTCTGCTGCTGGTCTGTTCCTGCAGCAGTGACCGGACTTGATCGAGGAGTGTTCCCAGGTGGAAATCTGTCCGTTCAAGAGCCAGCTTTCCGGCCTCGATCTTCGACAGGTCGAGGATATCGTTGATGACGGTCAGCAGGTGGCCGGCAGCGTCATCGATTTTGCTTAGATGGTTCAATTGCTCAGGCGGTAAACCGGCATCCTGCAGCAGGCGGGAGAAGCCGATGATGGCGTTCAGGGGGGTGCGGATTTCGTGGCTCATATTGGCCAGGAAGGCGCTCTTGGCCCGGTTGGCGGCTTCCGCCCGCTCGCCGGCCACGGCCAGCTGCAGGGTGCGTTGTTCCACCAATTGCTCGAGATGGTGGCGGTGGTTTTCGAGTTCTATCGCCAGCTGTTTCTGTTCGGTAATGTTTTCCTTGACCGCAAAATAGTGCGTAATACTGCCATCGGGCTGGCTGACCGGCGCGATCAGGCCCGATTCAACATACTCCTGGCCATCCTTGGTCCGGTTGTAAAGCTCGCCCTTCCATGGCCGGCCGTGGCGTAGCGCAGCCCACAGGGTGCGGTAGGTTTCCGGCGGGGTTTTGCCCGATTGCAGAATGCGCATATTCCTGCCCAGTATTTCTTCCTGACCATAACCGGTCTGCTGCAGGAAAGACTTGTTGACGTATTCGACCTCGGCATCGAGGTTGGTGATGACGATGCTCTGCGGACTCTGCTCCACCACCTGCGCCAGCATGCGTAACTCATGCTCCAGCCGCACGCGCTCGCTGATATCGGAGACGATCGCGACAAATCCCGTAACCGCTCCATGGGCGTCGCGTTGATAGTTCCAGTTGATTTCGACATCGATCACACGACCGTCTTTGGTGGTGTGGCGGGTGACGAAGGTTGCCGGTAAGGGCTGCTCGGCTGCCTGGTAAGCCAGGTGATCGATCAAATCCTGCCTGGATGCATAGTCCGGGCAGAAATCCCACAGGTGACGGCCGACCAGCTTGCCGGGTTCCCAACCGTGGATGCGATGGAGAGCGTCATTGCCGTAAGTAATGACACCGCGCACATTGTTCAAGCACACGCCATAGGGTAGCGTTTTCAGCAGCAAGGCCAAGCGTTGTTCGCTTTGCCGCAGGGCTTCCTCGGCCCGTTTACGTTCAATTTCCACCGCAGCCCTGACGGAAAATATCTCCAACAGGGTTTCAGCAAGCCCGGGGTTTTCCAGTGGTTTGCTATCCATCACGATCATTAAGCCAACGGTATTACCAAAACTGTCACGCAAAGGCGCACCCATGTAGCTTTCTGCACCCATCTCCGCCAGCTGGGAATCGTTGGGGAACTGTTGCTGAACGCCAGACGGAAAGACGCTGAGTTTCTGCCTGGTGGCTTGTTCGCAGGGAGAATTTTTCAGATCATATTCGAAAGGCAGCTCCATGGGCTGTCCGTGAGCGTAACCGCCAACGACCGTGACCCGGTCCTCGCCTGCCGTCAACTCGCCAACAAAGGCGTAGTCCACACCCAAGGTCTGCGCCAGGTAGCACCCTACCTGGATGAAGAGTTGTTCGCCGCTGACCGCCGATAAAGTAGTGGCGAGACTGCGCAGAGCCTCCTCGGCCTGTTTGCGCTCGGTGATGTCTTGGAAGGTTCCGGTGAGCTTGACGGTCTTGCCATCCGCGATGACGGGTTTGCAGATCGTTCGAGCCCACAAGTGTTTGCCCGTGGCGGTGATTAAACGGAGTTCCAGATCGTAGGGCTCGCCACGCTCAAGCGCGTTCTGCCTGGCTGTTCTCAGCCTGGGGAGATCATCGGGATGAAAAAAATCGAGCGCTTCTTCCTGTGAAGGGTTGTGTCCTGACGGGAGTTCCAAAATCTGATAGATTTCGTCCGTCCAGGTAGTCCTGTAAGAATGAGGGTCATATTCCCAGGCACCGATTCTTGCCAAACGGCTCATTTCTTTGAGCAGCGTTTTGTTTTTTCTTGAATGGTTTTCAGTTTCCATGCGCAAGCGCAGGTTGTTTGCATCCCGAAGGGCGCGTTCCACCGCCAGGACCAGCCGATCAGGGTCTTCCAGGCGGACAATATCATCGGCTCCAGCGCGCAACAGGCCGATCGCATCTTCCGTGTTGATCATATCCGAGACGATGATGAAGGGCAGATCAAGTCTGCTTTGCCTGATGATACCCAGCGCTGCTGCTGCGCTGAACCCCGGGATGCCCGTGTCACAAAAGACGCAATCCCAGGATTTTTTCTCCACGGCCTCATGCACCGCCGACGCGTTCTCCACCCGCTGACTGGCCAGCCCCGGCCAGTGCTTGATCAGGCTTCGTTCAATAAGGAGTGCGTCCTTTGCGGAAGCATTAATAATCAGAACGCGAAACGGGTTCGGCATGTCAACTGCTCAGGCATTGAGCAGTAGCACCCCGCAACCAGCGAATTTGGGCAGCGTTTGCTCACGCACTAACAACGGCTACGCTACTCTTTGCGCGCCGGATTCTTTGCTTCCCTGCTTTGGTGTGTTCATACATCCTGTCGAGGTGCTACACCATGCCGCAAATACACTTTTGTGTCCACTGTAGCAAGTAACAGGATTTGATGTTGAGGAAGCTCTGGCCCCACTCCTCACGGGGTGATGATTGCACTGCATCAACTTCAAGTCAAAGGGGAGTAGAATCATCCGGCCGCGAACCTGTGCGGCGCGGCAACTTGTGAAATCATTTAAGGAATCGAATACATGAACACGGTCTATCTCATCATCCTGCTTGCTTTGGTGCAGTTCATCTATTTCACCGGCCGCACCGGCTTTGCCCGTGAAAAGCTGGGCGTGGAAGCACCGCGGACGACAGGTAATGAAACCTGGGAACGCATATTCCGCGTGCAGCAAAATACCATGGAGCAACTGGTGATTTTTATTCCCGGCATGCTGGCATTTGCATATTTTGTCAGCCCGAGATGGGCATTATTGCCGGGTGTCTTGTACCTGGCCGGGCGACAGTTGTACTCATACCTCTATGTTTCCAATCCAAAGAAAAGGGGGCCGGGCATGGCGCTGTCTTTTTTATCCAATGTTGCGTTGATATTCGGCGCCATCATCGGCATCCTGCTGCGCTTGGGATCATGAAACGCACCCGCCCATGAAACTAAGTACCGTCATTGCACCCTCCATCCTTGCCGCCGACTTTGCCCGGCTGGGCGAAGAAGTCCAGGCGGTTCTGCTCGCGGGAGCGGACTGGGTGCATTTCGATGTGATGGATAACCACTACGTACCCAATCTCACCATCGGGCCGATGGTGTGCGAGGCGCTGCGCCGGTTTGGCATCAGCGCACCGATCGATGTGCACTTGATGGTGCAGCCGGTGGATGCCATCGTTCCGCAGTTCGCCGCGGCCGGTGCGACGCTGATCAGTTTTCATCCTGAGGCCAGCCATCATGTCGACCGCACCATCCAGCTGATTCATGGCGAGGGTTGCCAGGCCGGCATAGTGCTGAATCCCGCGACGCCGCTGGATATCCTGGACTGGACCCTGGAGCATGTCGACCTGGTGTTATTGATGTCGGTCAATCCCGGCTTTGGCGGTCAATCCTTTATTCCGCACGTGCTGGACAAGCTGCGCCGGGTGCGGGAATTGATCGACGCCAGCGGGCGTGAGATCCGTCTCGAGGTGGATGGCGGGGTGAAGGCAGAAAATATTGGCGCCATTGCGGCCGCGGGTGCGGACACGTTTGTTGCCGGCTCCGCTATTTTCGGTTCGTCCGATTATCGCAAGACCATCAGCCAGATGAAGCAACAGTCTGTTTAGTCAACATCATTGAAGGGTAGGGAAACCCGGGGTCAGAGTAAAGTGCCAGAGTCTTCGACCAAGCATTCGCTGATATCTGGGTTCAGATGACTCTGGCACTTTACTCTGACCCCACTCCTCTTCTGACCCCACTCCTCTTCAACCCCAGAAGCGCGAAGCGAAAACTTCAGCCACCCCGTTGCGGTAGCGGAGGCCATCGGGGTGGTCGTACTTGAGCAACAAGGGGCCGTCGATATCGACGAAATCACACAACTGGGCCAGCACGAAAGATGGTGCCATGCTCAGTGAGGTTCCCATCATGTTGCCGACCATCAGCTTGCAGCCTTTTGCCTTCGCTGCGCGGGCGAGTTTCAAGGCCTCGGTCAGGCCGCCGGTCTTGTCCAGCTTGATATTGATCATGCTGTAGCGCCGCGCCGCGGTTTCAAGTTCGCCCGTGTGCAGACAGGACTCGTCCGCGGCCAGCGTAACGGGCGAATCGAAACCTTCGAGCATTTCATCGCCACCGCGCTTGAGGGGTTGCTCGATCATCTCCAGGCCGAGGGCGACACAGCGCGGCAGGATTTCTTTGAGCAGTGCAAAGTCCCAGCCCTGGTTGGCGTCCACCACCAGTCGGGCATCCGGCCGCGCGGTACGGATGGCCGCCAGTTTTTCCACAGGCTGGTGGCTGTCCAGCTTGATTTTGAGCACCGGCGCATTGACGGCCGCCGCCGCTTTGCGGGCCATGGCTTGCGGCGTTGATTCCAAGCCGATGGTGAAGACTGTAGTCACCGCTTGTGGCTCGATGCCGGTGAGTTGCCAGATGGTTTTGCCCCTGCGTTTGCATTCAAGATCCCACAGCGCGCAATCGACGGCATTGCGCGCGCCGCCGGGCGGCAGCAGGGCCTGCAGTTCTTCACGGCTGATGCCCTGGCGAATTTCGCCAGCGGCCTCATGCACCTGGGCGAAAATGGTCGCGGCGGTTTCACCGAGGTAGAACACACCCTGCGCTTCACCTCTGCCGACGAAGCCATCCGCCGCCAACTGCACGACAATGCCCCGGGAATGGGTCCATTCGGAGCCGGTAACCCGGAACGGCTGGGTCATTTCCCACTCTTCAATATGTATGCTGAGTTTCACCACATGCTCCGTTTGGGAAAAGCGTCATGAAATCCGGGGTCAGAGTAAAGTGCCAGAGTCTTCGACCAAGCATTCGCTGATATCCGGGTTCAGATGACTCTGGCACTTTACTCTGACCCCACTCCTTGCCACAACTGCGGCGGAGAAGAAACCCACTCCTCCTTGAGCGGCAGAGCGGTTACCACGTAGCGCAGCGGTCCGCCGGCCAGTGGCGCATCGAAAGGGTAGCAGGTCACCATGCTGAGCCGGCTGGTGGCGGGCTCCAGCACCAGCTCGCGGCGCCGGCTGTCGACCACTTCCACACTTGCCACCGTGTACTCCTCACTGCCGCCTGGCGTTTCAAGGTGGATATGGTCACCGGTCTGCAGTACTTGCAGAAAGCGAAAATGGGTATCGCGGTGACCGCTGATGACGCGGTCCTTACCCGTCGTTACGCCATCAATGAATACCGGGCCGAAAGCCAGGTTGCGCCCGGAGTTTCCTTCCAGCACAAATTGTTCGATACCGTAACGAGGTACACGCAATATCGCTGCCGGCCGGGTGTCGGCCCAGGGCCACGGTCGCGCCTGCTCGTTGCCGGCCAGGATCTGCCGCCAGGTTTGCCGCATCAGCCACTGGGCAGCTTCGGCCTTGAGCGGTATCCACACCGCCTGTATGCCCACAGCAGCGGAAAAAAATGCGGCGGTGATCAACACCGCCGCGTAAGGCCGCCGGCGCCCTGATGGCATGATCTCAGAAACCCGGGGTCAGAGTAAAGTGCCAGAGTCATCTGAACCCGGATATCAGCGAATGCTTGGTCGAAGACTCTGGCACTTTACTCTGACCCCACTCCTCTCCTGCCTGCGTCCGGCGCGAGGGAGTGCAGAACCAGAGCAGGCTGGTGGCGGCGAGCAGGGTGAACAGGGCAAGCAGCAGTTGAGCCAGCCATCCGCTGGCGGTGGAAGAGAAACCCACGGCCGTGGCGGAACTGCCGGCCGGCAGCAGATTGGCAATCTCATTGCCGGTCAGGGCTGCGCCGGCTGGCCGCACGGGCGTGTGGTCGACAGCGACCAGGCTGGTGTACGCCGTGAGCAGGCCAAATTCCAGTGCCAGTGCGGTCACTTGCTGGCGGATCAGCTCCTCGTCCAGGCCGAAAATACGGCTGTCCTGCAGCGCTTCTATTTTGCTGCGAGCCCACAGTGCAGCCAGGTTTTCGTTGCCCAGGCCCGGCATCAACCGGCTGGTCTGTTCCCAGGGCTGTCCATCGAGCTTGCCGCACAAGGTGACGGCACGCGGCTCGGCTGGCAGCCGCGCATACAACCACAGCGGTTCGCCGGCATACAGATCCGGAATGATTTCCGGAAAGAACTCCGCATCCATGCCCCAGTCGACACAGATGTCCTGCAGCGCCGGGTTCTCTATCCGGACCCACAACGCCCCCATGCGCTCGGCCACCTCATCCAGGCGGCCGATGTGGGTGTGGTTACCACGACCGATGGCGGCAGCCTTGCGCATGAACCCGATGTTGGGTGCGGAGCCGATCGTAACGGTGAACAGGCGGCTGTCAGCGAGTTCATCGGCGATCTGCAGCAACAGGTCCTCTTCATTGCCCACGCTGCCGTCGGTGACAAAGACGATCTGTCGCAGCAGTCCAGCATGTGCCGGCAGGCTCATTGCGTCATGCAATGCCGGGGCCATATTGGTACCGCCGTTGGCCACCAGGGCGTCGATGAAATCCATCGCCTCGACCAGGTTGACTTCATCGGCCCGCAGCGATTGCTCGAACAGCAATTGACTGTCCGAGTTGAATTGAACGAGGTTGAAGAGGTCATCCGGCTCCAGCCGGTCCAGCCCCTGGTACAGGGCAGCCTTGGCTTGCTGCAGTGACAGGCCTTCCATCGAACCCGAAGTATCGATGACGAATACCACTTCGCGTGGTTGGGGCGCCACGGCTGCCGCCAGCGGCGGCGCCAGCAGCAACAGGGCATAGACGGCATCGCCGCCATCCCAGGTCATCAGCGCTGACTGCGGGACGCGGCCGAATTCCGGCTTCCAGTCCAGCTCGAACACCCGGTCCGTGCGCGTGTCCGGGTCGGTCAGGAACAGGTCGTAGCCACCCGGCGCCGGGAGAATGTCCATATCGTGATAGCGGCTGGCCAGACTGGCTATGCTGAGCCCGCTGCGCAGACGGATATTGAGTGTCAGGTGGTGATCGTCCAGTGCGTCCATGGCTTGAATCGCCGGCGCCGGCGGTTGCGAGTGGCTGCCGCCGGCGAGGTCCCAGCGTGGCGTAAACGTCAGGGGTAGCTGCACGCTGAACGTCGCATCGCGATAATCGACCTGGGCGAGGAAGCTGATGGCAACGGTAATTTCCTCGTCGGGACCAATGTTTGCCAGCCGCGTTTCAAACTGGTTGGGACGTTGTTGCTCGACCAGCGCGGCCACCATGCCTTCTGCCCGGGCCAGTTGGTATTGACGACGGGCGGATCGCTTTTCCTGGATTTCCCCCTGCAGCACACGCTGGCCGGCATGGACCAGCAAGCGATCGACCGCGGCCCCGGCGGGCAGGGGAAAGCGGTAAATGGCTTCGGCCCAGGATTGCCCGGTATTGCGAAAGCGCTGGCGGACATCAATTCGCGCCACCAAACCGGTGATCTCGGCTTCGATTTCGGTGTCGAGCGCCAGACTGCGGAATTGTTGGCCGCTGCCGCGAAACTCCAGGCCCCAGTTGTCCTGGCTCGCTGTGCCGGCGACCGGCTCCTGCGCGTGGGTGGCGCTGACACACAGCAACGACAGCAACATCAGGATGATCGAGATCATCGGCAGGGCGCGAGCTTGCCCGGCATCGTCTGTGCGGCCGTGGTTCATACACTGGCGGACGGATTGCGGCTGTGTCTCGCCGGCTGGCGGACTGGCAAAACCATTGTGTGCGTTCTCAAGCGTGTTCATCACTGCTCCACTAAGTCGGCCGGGATGGCGCGTGAATGACATTGGAGCCGACGCGCATGGCGGAGGAGAGGCTGGATGAGTAGAACAGGTGCGCAAATCAGGGCAAGGTGATGGCAGGGTGGCGCATCTGTTGGCGCTAGTACCGTGACTCTTTTTTATCGCAAACTTCTTTGCAAGCCGGGATCATGTGGTTAATATCGTCGCTGGCCTCGATCCTCCGATACGCAAGCGCTGCACTCAACTCATCACAGGCGACACTTTAACTCGGGAGAAAAAGGGGATTTAACTTTTAGTTTACAAACGATTGTTTAACATTCGGTTTGCGCCAATACCGGATTACCCATATCGGATCAATGGAGGTCAGCTTTGCGTATCGGTTTTCTGTTCCACAATCGTGCCTACAAGCTCTGGCACGCAGCACCTATCGCTTTCGAGCTGTCACAACTCGATGCCGAAATCGAGGTGATCATCCTCTGCGCCGACCAGAGCGTTATGGACATGGCGCAGCATATCGCCAGCGGTTATCCGGGCCATCGTTGCACCATGCGGATTCTTCAGCTGCCGGCACATGTCCGCTTGCTCAAATATCTGCTGAGAAGCTTGTGCGCGCACGGGAAAGGGGCGCTTTTACGCTGCAATGTCCGCAGCTTCAGCACCCTCGATGCACTGGTCGTGCCTGATCTGACCTGCCTTAAGCTGACGAAAAAGATGTTGCCAAACCTGCGCATGATCCTCAGCAAGCATGGCGCTGGTGACCGTGCTCAGGCACTCGACCCCCGGATGGCGCAAGTGGATTTTGTCCTGGTGCCGGGGCCGAAGCTGGAACGGCGTTTCAAGGCAGCGCAACTGGTACGGGAAGATGGCTATGCCGTCGTCGGTTATGTGAAATTCGACGCGGTCGGGAAAGTTGCAGCAGATTTCCGGGCGGTGTTCGATAACGACCGCCCGGTGGTGTTCTACAACCCTCATTTCGAGCCGTCGCTTTCATCATGGAAACTGTGGGGGCTGGAGGTGCTCGATTTCTTTTCCCGTAATGCCGACAAGTACAATCTGATTTTCGCGCCGCATGTCAAGTTGTTCGAACGATGGCTGTGTTGTGGTGGCCATCTGCCACGCCGCTTTTGGCACTGTGCCAATATTCATATTGATCTGGGCAGCCCAGCCTCCGAGAATATGAGCTATACACGCGCTGCCGACATCTATCTCGGCGACGTCAGCAGCCAGGTATATGAGTATATCCAAAAGCCGCGGCCCTGCCTGTTTCTCGACCCTCGCGGCATTGACTACTGGGAGAACGATCCCAATTACGCCAACTGGCATCTCGGGCCGGTGCTGGGCGATATCGGGGATCTTGGCGCGGCGCTGGCGCAGGCTGCGGCAACCCATGATCGTTACAAGCCCGTTCAGGAACAGGCCTTTGCCGATACCTTCGAGCTCAACGACACCCCTTGCGCTTTGCGCGCGGCCAGGGCGATTCAAGAGTACCTTTTCGTCTGCGGGCTTGATACCGCCGGATCCAGATCACTGACTGCAATCAGCGGCGGGCAAGCATTGACCCAACTGCAAAACACAGGTCCTGCTTATGCTGCCCAACCGCTCAGCTGACACCCGCAGGGTCCACTCTATTCCATGATACAAACACACTACCTGCTTCCCGAAAACTGGATCAAGAGGTTACCGGCGCTACAAAACGTCTTTTGGGCACTGGAGGCCCTGGTCCTGCGCTTGCTGTTGTGGGCGCTGCGCAGTATGTCGGTGCAACACGCATACGCTGTTGCGGTGTGGTTTTGCCAAACTCTCCAACCCCTTGTTCCCTTTACCGCTAAATTCAAACGCAACCTCATTGTTGCCTTCCCGGAAAAAACCCCGCAAGAGATCGAGCAGCTGGCCATCAGCAGCTGTGCCAATATCGGCAGAGCGATTGCCGATCTGGTGCTGGCGAAACGTATCTGGGCCGAGCGCGAACAGCGTATCGAATTTGTCATAGAAGACGGTATCGAAGTGCTGCAAACCCCCGGCCACCCGGCGGTTTTTGTCACCGCCCACGTGGGCGCCTGGCAATTTACCAGTTTCGTTGCGCCCCAATACAAGCTGTCCATGACTTCGGTCTATGCACCGGAATCGAATCCCTATCTGCACAAGCTGGTCAACCGCCTGCGCTCTGCGCTACCCTGCCGTTTCACCCTGAAAAAAGGCTGCATGCGTGAGTTGATGAGGACATTGAAACAGGGCAACGTGGTCGGGTTCGTGCCCGATCTGCGCCTTGAAGGCGGTGAGTTGATACCCTTTTTCGGAGTCGATGCACCCTGCAATACATCTCCTGCGCGTATGGCCTTGCATTATGGTTGTGAGTTAGTGCCGATACGGGCCGAGCGTCTGCCGGATTGCCGCTTCAGAATTACGGTTTACCGGCCCATTAAGGCTGACGACCCCAATGCGTCCATCGACATACAAGCCAGACAGATGACGCAAAAACAGCTTGCCCTGTTTGAATCGTGGATTCGTGAAACCCCCGACCAATGGATGTGCGTGGGCAGACGCTGGGACAGCGAAGTGTATTCCCGCCCGCTGCGAGCCCTGACGGTTTCAGGCAAGCTGGAATTGCTGGACTCGTGATGATTTATGGTGTCAGGATTTGCTTTGTACGGAGTTGATCGCGTATCAGCAGCCACATTCCGCCCAAGGGTACCAGCGATGCCATACAGGCTGCGAGACCCGGGCCTATCAAACCTGCATACGGCGTGAGTACGACAAACAAAAGCAAATAAAGCACTGAGCTTATCACGTGCAGCCGAAGTATTTTACCCGCATGGCCCATGGCGTAGCCTGCTGATCGAAGCACGGTCGACAGGAGTTCGAATGTTGCCGCCAGCATGAGCAATGACAGCAGAGGTGCGGCCTGGGCATATTCCTCGCCCAGAGCGCCAGTCAGCAAAAAGGAGCCGCCAAATGTCGAGGTCGCGACGAAGACCAGACCGTATAATGCGGAAATCAGCAGTGCACGCTGGAGTATTGCCGCAAAGGCCGCGGCGCCACGAATCCACATTCTGACCAGGTCAGGGAACAATACTTGCTGCAGCAGTTCCCCCGGTTTGGACAGAATTTTGGTAACCTCGCTTGCAATCCTCAGCATACCTGCCCCCTGCGGGCCAAGAAACATTCCGACCAGCAGGGTCGATAATTGTTTTGGCAACATGTCCACGTTGGCTTGCCAATACACCACGCCAATGAAATTCCCCAGCCCCGGAAACTGCTGCCGCCAGCCTTTCAGCGGGTATTCCCGCAGGGCAAGACTCCCCACCTGGCGTCGCATTTCAGCCCAGCCCTGGAGGTTGAGATAAACATTGGCAGCGGCAGCCGCAAGCGTCAAAGCCACAACAAACGGCACTACGCCTGCGCCCCACCACAGCACCAGCAGCACACCGATCAGGCGTAACACAGGGCCAACCATCAGTTGTGTGCCAAGAATATCGTAACGATCAAACAACCGCAGTATGCCTTTTGCCGTATTGGATCCAAAGATCAACAACACGCTGCTGTATAACATGGTCAATTGCACCAGTTCGTTGTCCCAGTGCAGCATTCTTGCCGTTAACGGAACTGCCGCGATGGCCATTATGGTGGCGCTGACGGCTGACAGAACATCGATGCGCAGAGTCAAGCGCAGCAATTGTTTGAAGGAGTTCTGGTCATGCGCCTCGAGCAGCGGCACGCCGAAGCGGATAATCGCTTCGAATACTTTGAAATTGAGCAGCTCCCGAACGACGAGTACATAGGTCTGGATAAGCACGATGTTGCCGAAATAGGCTGGAGTAAGCGATCTCGCCAGAATTACTATCGTGAGCGACTCCAGCACGGCAGCGACACTGCGGCCGCGCAACAGCCTGCCAAAATTCCTGGTAGCACGGCGCAGTGGGGACTGGTCTTCGACCGGACCGATATCGCTATCAGGCACGGTTTACGCGCCTCCTGTTGTATGGATGGGGTCTTGGTGAGGCCGTATGGCTGGTTTCGCGCATTTTTGCATATTCGGTAAGCGTTTTCGGGCCGCGGTGACATGGGTGCCACGGGACATATTCGCCGCAGGGCGACATGAGTCGAGCAGGTGCTCGAATCAGGGCAAGGTTAAGGCACAGGCCTCTCATGGATACCAAAGGCAGCGCGGCGGTCTTATCATGAGCGAATGAATTTAAACGGCGGGGCCGCAAGGCCGCCGGGGAGTATACCATGCAAAGGCATATCGCGATCGTCGAAGACGAAGCCACCATACGGCACAATTATGAAGACGCCCTGCGGCGCTACGGCTATCACGTCAGTGGCTACAGCGGGCGGGCTGATGCGCTCGCGGCCTTCAGCCGCCGTTTGCCAGAGCTGGTCATTATCGACGTCGGCCTGGGTGACGAACCCGAAGGTGGTTTTGAGCTTTGCCGCGAACTGCGTGGACTGTCCAGAAGCCTGCCCATCATCTTCCTCACCGCGCGGGATACCGATCTGGACGTTATTTCCGGCTTGCGGTTGGGTGCTGATGACTACCTGACCAAGGACATCAGCCTGCAACACCTGATAGCCCGGGTGGTAGCCCTGTTCCGGCGCGTCGAAGCGCTGTCCGGGACGGGTGCCGGGGAGCAGTTGCTGGAGCGCGGGCCACTGCAATTCTCCGTCGAGCGCATGGAGGTGAGCTGGAAATCCCTGCCGGTGGACCTGACGGTCACTGAATTCTGGATCATTCATTCCCTGATCCGCCATCCCGGTCATGTGCGCAGCCGGCCACAGCTGATGGATGATGCCAACGTATTGGTTGATGACCAGACCATTACCAGCCATGTCAAGCGCATCCGCAAGAAGTTTCTTGGCGTGGATCCGCAGTTCGATCAACTCGATACGGTTTATGGAGCCGGCTATCGCTGGAAACCCTAGTGTCCTGTCACGCATAATGAAAGAGACACGTTTTTGAGTTTGCGCAACCGCCTGTTGGCGCTGTCGCTGCTGACCCTGCTATTGCCCTGGTCGGGCTGGAAGCTGTTGCAGGAACTCGAGCATTTTCTGCGCGAAGCACAGGAAACTGCCTTGCTGTCGACGGCCCGTGCGCTGGCAAGCACACTGCCGTTCGAATCCCAAAGCCTGCTGTTGTATGCGCCTGAACGCTACATGGTTTTGCGTGGACTGGAGCGGGCGCCGGTGCTGGATGGGTATGGCGATGACTGGCCTGATGCACAGCAGGGCCTGGAGCTGTCTTCCGCCGATGGCGGCTTGCAGGTGCGTGTTCTGGCCGCTGCGGCCGCCGGTGGTTTATTCCTGTTGTTCGATGTTCAGCTTGCTGCGCGAGATTTTATGAGACCTGCGGGTCAGCACGGTAATGCCATCGAATTATTACTGCGCAGCCCACGCGGGCTGTTGCGTTTCGACATTCGCCCGGAGGCGCCGGGACCTTTACAGCTCAATAGTGACGGCGGTGGCGGACAGGCCGAGGGTTACTGGCTGGATACGGACAGTGGTTACCGCGTCGAACTGGCTGTACCCGCATTCGCCAGTAATGCGGATCTCGGATTTACCGTTACCGATCAAGCCGGCCGCACCGTGACCGGACCCGCCCGCTCCATGGGGATGGCAGGTCGCGATGGCACACGGCAATGGTTAACCCTGGTATCGGAGTGGGACGATTTGTCTGCGCTGCTGGCAGACTCGGTGCCGGAATCCGCTCGTGCCTGGCTGGTCAACGAGGATGGCTGGGTATTGGCGGACTCCGGTCCCGCGCACCAGCACGCCGCGCAGCAGACCACCTGGTTACAGCGCTGGTTCTATCGCCTGGTGGCGGGGAATCGCACCGCCATCGAGTCAGCTGCGATCGATCGTCAAGTCCGGCTCCAGTCGGGCGCCGTGCTTTCGGCTCTTGCCGGGCAGGATGGCAGGGACTGGTCGCAGGATGCCGATACCGCGGTGCTGCGAAACTCCGTTGCGGTTCCGGTGCGCCTCGAACAACGAATACGCGGCGCAATCGTGTTGCAGTCGGCCTCCGAGGGCCTGTTGCTGGTTACCAACCGGGCGCTGGGCCGCCTGCTGATCACCACCCTGGCACTGACTTTTGGTCTTGCCGGTGGCCTGTGGTATTTCGCCACCCGCTTGTCGCAACGGGTGCGCCGGCTGGGCGGTGCTGTCAGCAAGGCGATGGAAGATGGAGTGGCCGCGGGAGTGTTGCCTTTGATTTCCGACCGCGATGAGCTGGGAGAGTTGGCGCGCAATAACCAGAAACTGCTGCGTGCCGTGGCGGATTACAACCAGTACCTGCAAACACTGGCGGGAAAATTGTCGCACGAATTGCATACGCCGCTGGCGATCACCCGCTCGTCACTGGACAACCTGTCCAGCCGGCCCCTGGACGCCGAGGCGCGACGGTTTCTGCAGCGCGCCCAGGAAGGCGTGGAACGCCAGGCCGCCATCGTGCGCGCGATGAGTGAGGCCAACCGGCTGGAAGCAGCCATCCGCGTGGCCGACTGGGAACAGGCCGATCTTGCTCAATTGGTGATGAAGAGTGCAGCCAGCTATCGCACGGTCCATCCGTTACGGAACATCGAGACCGACATCTGCGCGCAAGCAGTGCACTTGCACTGTGCCCCGGAGCTATTGGCGCAAGCCCTGGACAAACTGGTGGACAACGCGATTACACTGAGTGGCGAAGCGGACGTGATCACTATCGCGCTGACGCTGAACGAAGAAGAGGCGCAGCTGGTGGTGCGCAACAGCGGTACTCGGCTGCCGGCCGAATTCCAGGAGCGAATTTTCGATTCCCTGGTGTCCCTGCGCGAAAAACGCAGTACCACCCACCATCTTGGGCTGGGTCTCTATATTGTCCGCCTGGTGGCCGCGGCACACGGCGGCTCGGTCAATGCGCGCAATCTGCCGCAGGACCAGGGTGTCGAATTCGTCATACACCTGCCCACACCACGTTGATTGCGATCGGCTCGAGGCTGGCTTTCCCGAGGTAGCTTTCTCGATGTTCGCGGTGAGTCTATACTGAATTATCGTGGATGCTTATTTAGCAAAAAAAGCGCAAGTCAGCGAACAGATAAAAGGCATCGATGGGAACGGCCTGGGCATTCAGAAAGATACTTCGAACCTCTTTCGCAACCGAACAGATGCAACCAAACCCAGAATCGATGTACGCCACTTCAATAAAGTACTCCAGGTGAACTCACAGCAAGGGTGGGTCGAAGTGGAAGGCATGACGTCATACGCTGACCTGGTCGATAAGACGCTCAAGTCTGGAACCATGCCGTGTGTTGTTCCACAGCTGAAATCGATCACGATTGGTGGAGCGGTCTCAGGTCTTGGCATAGAGTCGTCTTCGTTCCGCCATGGACTGGTGCACGAAACCATCCTCGAAATGGATGTCTTGCTCGCATCGGGAGAGGTGGTGACCTGTTCGGCCAGCGGTGAACATCGTGATCTTTTCCACGGGCTGCCTAATTCATACGGAACCCTTGGTTATATCCTCAAGCTCAAAGCCAGGACCATGCCGGTCACGGGATATGTCCGTTTGCAGCATCACAAATACACCGAGCCATCCCACTTCTTTGCGGGCCTCGAAATGAAATGCAACTCAGACGCTGATTTTGTAGATGGCGTCATATTCGGACCTGCTGAGTTTTATGTGACCGAAGCACACCACGTTGCAACTGCCCCGGCAACCAGCGACTACACCTTGCAAAACATTTACTACCGCTCCATACAGAACAGGCAAGAGGATTTCCTGACGACACACGACTATATTTGGCGCTGGGACACTGACTGGTTCTGGTGTTCAAGGAATTTTGCACTGCAAAACCCGCTGCTGCGACGGTTGGCCGGCCGCAGGCTACTGAACTCGGTGACGTACACCAGGATCATGCGTTGGAACAGCAAACATGACTTCATGAAGAAACTGAACAAAATACAGGGGCTGCACAGTGAGTCGGTCATTCAGGACATCTGCATCCCGATTCAGCATGCCGGGGAATACCTTCAATTCATGATCGATACGATCGGTATTTTTCCCATCTGGACCTGCCCGGCCCGTCATGTAAATACTTCAGTACCAACACCACTCTTTCCCATGAACGATGGCGTCCTGTACATTGACTTTGGCTTCTGGGATATCATCAAGGGACGAATCAAATATGAACCCGGTCACTTCAATAAACTCATTGAACAAAAGACGCAAGAGCTGAAAGGGGCAAAGTCGCTGTACTCGGAATCATACTACGATCGCGATCAATTCTGGTCCATTTACAATCAACAGCAATACCGGGCATTGAAACAGAAGTATGACCCGAAAGGGCAGTTTAAAGACTTATATGAGAAATGTGTCCTTGGCGCCTGAACCCTTCACCTCGCCGCACCTTTACCTCACCGCATCATAACCCCCCGGGACGCCCCCCTTCGACAGCACCAGCTGCCACAGTTGAATGGCCCGTGCCTCGAAAGCGCCGGCGCATGAGAGCAGATAGTAGCGCCACATACGGCGGAATCGTTCATCATAGGAATCATCAGGAAGCCGGTCCCAGGCGGCTGCCGAATTATCATTCCACGCGTGCAGCGTCCTGGCGTAGTAGTATCCGAAGTTATGCCAGTCTTCGATTACAAATACTTGCTCGGCTGCCTGGGCAATCTCCACTGCAGAAGGCAGGATGGAGTTGGGGAAAATGTACTTTTCAATCCATCGATCCGTGATCTTCCCTGTTATCTCGGATCCAATGGTATGCAGGAGCATCATGCCGTCGTCCTTGAGGCAGCGCGAAATTTGCTCGAGGTATGAGCGGTAGTTCTTCGTTCCAATGTGTTCCATGATGCCGATGGAAGCGACACGATCGAAATTCGCCTCGCGGACATCTCGATAATCCTTGACTTCAATCGTTACCGGCAGACCTTTGCAGAATTCTTTTGCATAGGCTGCCTGCTGTTTGGAGAGCGTTACACCGTACACTTCAACGCCGTAGTTCTCCGCGGCAAATTTAGCGAAACCACCAAAGCCACAACCGGTATCGAGAACGCGCATGCCCTTTTCCAGCCGGAGCTTCCGGCAAATGAGCTCGAGCTTTTTTCTCTGTGCGGCAGCAAGATTGTCAACGTCTTTCCAGTAGGCGCAGGTATATTGCATGTAGGGGTCGAGCACCGCTTCATAGAGATCATTGCCGAGATCGTAGTGCTGTTTTGCAACTTTCCACGAGCGACGCCGGGTCTGCATGTTACAGATGCTTTCTTTGATGTACGGGAAAATGAGCGACAGGGGCTGTACTTTTTTGCCAATACCCGTTCGCGTCACCCGCTCAAACAAACCTGCCAAGTCCTCACAGTCCCACCATCCGTCCATGTAGGACTCTCCAAATCCCAGTGACCCCTTGGTCAGGATGCGGGCATAGAGCGCCGGGTTATGCACTTGTATGTCCCATGAATTCCCGCCATTTGCTTGAATTCCCGCTTCAGCCAGTAGTGCGTGTATGGTTTTTTCTGCAGTTTTCATTTGGGAGTTTAAATTGCGTGAGAGAAGGAAAATATTTCTTTGCATTATGACGGCATCCTCGCCGCCCAGTCCATCTATCGTCGGGCAACCATTGACGGTGTAAAGGTGCTGCGTATCAAAGTGGTCCCGGAGCAGGAGACGACCCTCGGACTGCCGTCGCTGCCTCCAGGCCTGATCTGGGACCGGGACAAAGCCAGGTGGCGATCCGCGGTGTTTCCGCGGGACAGATCGTCCGCGACCAGCCCGGCGTCAAGGAGCAGGTTGGTGTTTATCTTGATGAGTCAGTCATCTCGCTGTCCCTGTTGACGAGTTTCAGGGCGCGTTTGAAGTCAACGTGAATACGCTCACCGATGGCGAACTCGGCGGCCTCGCAAAAGGCATGGCGGCCGTGCGCGTCTGGGTTTTCGAACCAACCAGCCGCGAACTTTTGGCTTGACCTATCGCATGCGATTTTAAAGTTCAGATGGCGGCTTACTCCGCCACGGTCGGTCCGCTGATGATCTTCCAGCTGCCGTCCGCCTGGAGGCAGGCCATGCCGTAAGCCGGCACTACCTGGTCGCCGACGGTGATCTCGGTCTGATATTCGCGAGTCTGCTGACAGGTGGGTGTGGCTGGTGCGATGCCAGCCGGCTGAGGTGGTGCGCCATACGTATGCGGTACGATGACGGTAGCTGGTTGCGGATAGTAACTCGGCCCCAGGTAGAGGGGCGCCGAGAAGAACAGGTCAAAAGACGAGCCATGGCCGCCATGATGACCGCCGCTATAGCCATAGCCAATCCCCCAGCCATAGCCATAGTCGTAGCCATAGCCGGGACCATAGCCATAGCCGGGACCATAGCCATAGCCGAGACTGTAATAACTATAACCACGCCGGTAGCCCGGCCTGTAGCCATAGCCGGGACCGTAGCCATGTCGGTAACCCGATCTGTAGCCGTGACCCGAACCGTGCCGGCCGCCATGACCGCCGTACTGTCTGTGCCCATTGTAGCCGTCGGCCTGTGACGGCGAAACGCCTGCGCCAAACCCGGCGATCAGGCAAGATGTGATCAGAATGATGTGCCAATAAGGTCTCATGTTCAGGCTCCTCGCTTGCTGCCACGGCGCGCCGCCCGGCCGGCTCACGACGCGAATCACGCCGCGGAATCTGGCGACCGCGACTGCGCCACGGAAGGTATCCTAAACCTTCGACACCGCCCTCCGCACCCGGTTCAGCGGTGCGGTCATGTTCGCCCGGATTCTCAGAACCAGGGTTAACACCGCGCTCGGGAACTCCGGATGGAGAGACGGATGACCGTTCCAGCGCGCCTTTTCCAGAAACAATTCTTATTGATCCTGCGATAGTGAAAGTTTAGCATCTCTCCAGTTGTCTGGGGTCACACAGGGTGAGCGCCATTTTGGACTCTTTTATCGCAAAGCTTCAGCAAAACCAATATATCGAATCCGTTTGCCATGTCTTTGGATTTCAGCGCGAGTACTGGCGTAACCGGAAGCAAACCGGGTCGGTCAAAGCGAGCAGTCCGGGTTTGGCACGAGCCATAGTGGAACCGTACTGGGATCAGTCTTACGACCAGGATGTTTTGGAGATCGGCTCAGGCACGGGCATCATCAGCGAGAAGATTTTTCGCTGCATGCAACCAGACGACAGGCTGACAATTGTTGAAATAAACCCCAATTTTTTGGCCACGACGCGCAGAAAATTGGTGCAACGTTTCGGCGTTGATGCGATCACTGACAGCGTGTCTCTTATTAATGAAGATTTTCTGCAGAATCAGATGCCGGCGGACAGGTTTTCCCGCGTGTGTTGCAGTCTCCCGTTCAATAATTTTGAACCGCAAATTATTCGTGAAATATTTCAAGAGATTTTTCGTGTCTGTCAACCGGGGGGAATCATCGTCTTTTACGAGTACATACTGCTGCGTCGCATGCGCTATTGGTTGAGCCTGGGAACGCGTCAAAATCTCAAAAAGATTGAGGCTGTGCTGACCGATCAAATTCGGCGACACGGTATCGAAGAGATCCCCATATACACCAATTTCCCTCCCGCCATGGTCTACATACTGCGCAAAACAGAATACACAGAATAGCCACCCGAGTTTCAGGCACTGCGATTGCGACCATCTTTAAACCGTAATTGGCCACAAAAGGTAGATGGCGGTACTGGTGACCACCATCAGCAGCAGGTTCAAGGGCCCACCCACCTTGATGAAATCAGTGAACTTGTACAGGCCGGTACCGTAAATCATGGTATTGGTCTGGTAGCCCACCGGCGAAAGGAAGCTGGTGGAGGCAGCAAACATGACGACCAGCACCAGCGGGAGAATGGCCAGGTTCAATAACCCGGCCAATGAGATCGCAACCGGTGCCATGATCACCACCGAAGCGTTGTTACTGATCAGTTCGGTTATCAGTGTCGTGACGGTGTACAGCGCCATGAGGATCAGTAGCGGGTGCCAGTCGGTTGCGTAGACGGCAAACAGGCCGGCCAGCCAGCCGGCGGCGCCCGACTTGGTCATTGCGATGCCGAGCGGGATCACTCCGGCCAGCAGGAAAATCACATTCCACGACACGCCTGAGTACATATCCTCCTTGGTCAGGCAGCCGGTGGCTACCATGGCCAGGACGCCCAGCAGCGCGGTCACCACAATGGGCAGTGGCGTCAGGACGGCGCCGAGCACCACACTGGCCACGATGCCACCGCTCAGCCACATGCGCCGCGCTTCGAATTCATCCTCGAAGACCTCCAGCACGACCACGTCCGGATGCTTGCGCAGTCCTTCCAGGGCCGAGCGGGAAATCTCTAGCAGCACGATCTCGCCCACCCGCAGCACCTCGTCGGCCAGCCGGCGGGCCCGCACCTGTTTGACTTCCAGCCCGATCGGCCGGGCCTGGTAAAGCTGCCAGAAATCCACCTCGCGCGCATTGCGATGGTGAAACACCCGGTCATTGCGCAACAGTATCCGCACCAGGTGGCCGCCCTTGCGCACGCGCCGGGATTCAGCGAATTCCGACAGCACATCCACATCGCCGGATTTGATCAGATCCATGATCTGGCGCAGGTTGCCGCGCACCTGAATGACGTCGCCCTGCAGCAGTTCAGTCGTGGCCGCATGCTTGATGCGCAACTGGGTGCCGCGAATGAATTTCAGCACCTGGGTCGCTGTCTTGATTTCGAATCCGGCCGCATCGAGAGACTGGCCGATCAGGCCACTGGCTTGCGGAATACCCAACTCCACGACAAAGCGTTCATCATCTTCCGAAGGCCGTTTCGATGCATCCTGCCGCGGCATCAGCCAGCGTCCCAGGGTCAGGAAGTACACCAGCCCGGTGGCCCACACAATCAGACCCAGGTGGGTAAACTCGAACATGCCCATCTCGCGCCCGAATGCCGGCGTGTCAGCGATAATAGCAGAGGCCAAAATGTTGGTGGATGTGCCAATCAGCGTCAGCGTGCCGCCGAGCATCGCGAAGAAACTCACCGGCAGCAGCATGCGCGAGGCCAGGGAACCCGACCGACTGGCCATGTCGAGTACCATTGGGATCGCAATGGCCACGGCAGCGGTATTGTTGATGAATCCGGAAACCAGTCCGATCAGTATCGCGATGACCAGGATCTGGCGTAACTCTGAGCCCGCCATCAGGGGGAACAGGCGCTTGCCCAGCGTATGTATCAGGCCGGAGCGCTGGATGCCCGCCGACAGAATGAACATGGCCAGCACGGTAACCGTGGCTGTGGAAGAGAGTCCCGACAGGCCTTCCGCCACCGTCGGAAATGCGGATTGCAAATCGATGCCCCGATCCAGCAACCACTGCGAATGAAACAGCAGGGGAATCGCGATAACGGTTATCAGGATCAGGATCGCGGTGATGTCGAGCGGAAACTTTTCGGTCGCGAACAGGTATAAGGCGATACCGATGATGACAAAGACCAGCGCTATTTCGACGGTCACCAGCGACTCCTTTCAACAGCGGGCATCCAATGTCAGTGTAGCGAAAGGAAAAGGGGCAGGATACATTTTTAAGGAAACTCTGATCGATATCATTTCCGCGATGAACCGCCCCGACTTTACCGGAGACTTCAAAGATCTGGCCGCCGGGTCGGAGATCATGTCCGCAAACTGCACCGCCGGCTGCGCGTTCGCGGCATGCAGGCACCCCACGGCTTTGAGCTACACTATGCAACCAAGCCTGCACCCCCTGTCCAGTGTATTCCAATCGAGGTTTGAGTCTGAGCGGGCCGGGTTTTAAGCATTTCAGGCCGCCGTTTTCGATCGGTTAAAAATAGTTTTGAAGAGCATGGCACGCGCATCATTCAAGCGCCGTGCTGCTTCATTATCACTGATTTCCCTGGCGTGTGCATCGAGCTGCTCGAACGTAACACCCGGCTTGAGATATCGCTTGGCCAAGGGCAGTGACTTGAGCTTCTCGTAAGGCGTCATCATCAGTTTGTAGGGATAGCGCTTGCGCTGACGGCCTTTGGCATCGGTGATGGTTTCGGCGAACAGGCATGGCCGGTGGAAGTTAATATAGGGATTGAGATGATCGCAGCAGAAGGCATTCACCCGTGCGGCGAAGCATTGCGGGATATGACTGTAGCCCAGATGTTTGCGCACAATGGCGCCGTTCTTGGATTCGGCCTGGGCGTTGTCGTTGCTGTGCCGGGAGCGCGATTTTGTGTGTTCTTCGATGAGCAGCTTGTTGAGTAATTTCGCGACGCGTTGATTGATGTACTCGGAGCCGTTATCGCTGTGAAAGCCGTGAATGACGAAGGGAAAACTGAGCAGCAGCGCTTCGAGCACCGGCATCAGGAATGACTCGCTGATCTTCTCACAGGTGGCCACGCCTTCGTACTGGGTAACGCAGTCCACGGCATTGATGTGATAGACGCCTTTGATGCCATCCAGATCGCCTTGGTGGACGCTGTCCACGCGCACATAGCCGGGTCGGTTATTGGGGGTTGGCGCGCGCCGCTCGCCGATCGGGAAGGTCACTGGTCGCGTCTTGGTCCAGACTTGGCGCTGGTGCTGATAGCTGCTGCGCTGACGCAGGTTGTACAGGTGCGCCACCGAGATCGTCGCCAAGCGCAAGTAACGGGCATCGCCGAAGATGCAATAGGCCCGTTCCATGAGTTTCTTGGTGGCCAAGCCCGATAGCGTGCCATGCAGGGTGTCGGTATGGGCGAGCAGGAGCACGTCAGCGCCGGTGTAGATGCGCGCAAAGCTGGTGCGTGATCCGCAGTAGCGCTTGAGCAGTGGGCGGCGCTCACAGCCGCGCTTAACCAGTCGGCTGAGCTGCTGGCGTGAATAGCCGCTGACGCGTTCCAGGAAGCGCAGCACCACCGCTTTGTCGGCGCGTTTCAAGCGGGCATAGCTGAAACGGCGCACGGTGCGAGCGATGAAGTCATACCGCTGGTCTGCCGTCACGGTAAAATCCATCGCCACCGTTCCGGCTAAAAAGACCTGTAAATCGGCCAAGGTCCGCAGTTGTTCGTCGTTCATATTGATCACCATGCCGCGCATAATGATCGATCATGGCCACCTGTTCAGACTCAAACCCCGTTGGATTCACGCCCTCCGCTCAGACTCAAACCCCATTGGACAATGCTTGTCCTCCAATCTGGAGCTATTCAAGAGTATTCTTCCAGGGGTGGGCGACTTAAATTTCAGCGAATATGGCAATCACTACCAAGGAAATTGAGTCAGAAATAGCATGGAAAGCACACTCACCAGTTTAGCCCTGGTGATTCTATTGCTGGCAATAAACGGCTTCTTCGTTGCCGCTGAATTTGCTCTGGTTAAGTCCAAGGGCATCCGCATTGATCACCTGGCCAGCCAGGGAAATCGCAATGCCAAATTGACCCGCAAAATCCTGAAAAACCTGGAGTCCTATCTGGCTGCCTGCCAGTTGGGCATCACCATGGCATCACTGGGACTGGGGTGGGTCGGCGAACCTGCCGTGTCCGCCCTGTTGGAACCCTTGTTCCATGGCTGGGGCATGTCGGACGAGGTCTTGCACACCAGTTCCTTCATTATTGGCTTTCTGCTTTTCTCTTCCCTGCATATCGTGGTGGGTGAACAGGTGCCAAAGACTTTTGCCATCCGCAAACCGGAGCCGGTGTCGCTTTGGGTGGCCTATCCGCTGTGGGTATTTTTTGTGCTGGTCTGGCCGTTGAACCGCCTGTTGAGTCTCAGCACTTCATCGATCCTGCGTCGCTTCGGGGTGGCAGAGGTGTCGCATATCGACGTCATGACCGGTGAAGAGCTGCGGGACATGATTGACGTTTCCGAGGAGCACGGCCAGCTGGCCAGCGGCAATGCGCAGATGCTGCACAATCTGTTCGATTTTGGCGAGCGCACGGTCGAAGAAGTGATGGTTCCCCGCACCGAAGTCGAAATGATAGACCTGCATAAATCCCTAGAGGAAAACATGGCGCTGGTGTTGAGCACTGCCCATTCGCGCTTCCCGGTATTTGACGGCAATACCGACCAACTGCTCGGTATGCTCCTGACAAAAGATCTGTTCAATGCCACGCTGGCAGGCAACACCAATCCATGGGAACACATTCGCGACTTTCTCCGTGAACCGCTGGTCGCACCGGAAACGCAGCTGGTTTCGCGTCTGTTTCAGGACATGCGCTCGCAGCAGGCGCACATGGCGTTGGTCGTCGATGAATATGGAACTTTTGTTGGTCTGTTGACCATGGAAGATTTGCTGGAAGAAATTGTTGGCGAGATCGCTGACGAGACGGACGAAAGTGAATCAGAATACCCGATCATCCAGCTTTCGGGATCTGTCTGGAAGGCTCACGGCCTGGCATCGCTGACAGCTCTGGAGAAGGCGCTCGACATTGAGCTACCGGATGATTTGGACGCCAATACGCTATCGGGCTTGTTCATGAATACCTTGCGGGAAATGCCGCGGGTGGGCGCAACCATCATCTGTTGCAGCTACCGGATGACGGTGATGGAGATCGAAGGACACAGAGTGGAAACGGTCAGGTTGGAAAAGATCTCCGCTGACCAAGATACCGTTAATGCCGTCGCCGGGGACTAGCCATGGAGTACCTCCACCGTCGCGTGGGCAATTCTCAAGTAAGCTCTGAATTATTCAGAGGTTTCCTGGAGAACTGAGGCATGAAATCAAGACCCGGGTACGGGGTCTGAAGGAGGCGAAGATGAAACGGCTCAAGCGCTCGAGATTGATCGCGGCGGGTATGAGTGGGTGTGGCAAGGACTGGCGGGCGGCAGTTCGGCTCTTGTGGTTGTTGGTTCTGATTCAACACGCACCCGCGCAGGCCGGCGATGCCGCTGCGCCGACCCAGAAGGCCGGCGACCATTCCACGGTGGCAACCAGCGATGGCGAGATTCGCGACGACGAACTGGTCGAGTTCATCTGCCAGAAAATCAAGGACAACGGCGGCAAAGTCAAAGACGTCAAGCTGATGGCGAATTCCTCCTACGGCGGTGGGTTGCTGGATGACATGGAACGGGTGTTCGGACCGGCTGGGGCATGCCCGGGAATCCCCTGGGTGGGAGGCTCCGCCAGTGCGCCCGAACAAGCAGCGCAAGGCTGGTCACCTGCAGTCGTCCAACAGTACTCCGCAGATAAGTTGGGTTCGACCTGGACCGATGGACTGGCGGGAACCAGCTCGTTAAACGTTGTCAGCAAGAATGGCACGATCCGCAGCGGCAGTTCCACGAACAAGGTGCTGCAGGATCTGCAGGCCACCGAGCAAAACGATAATTCCGCTTCCAAAGGTGATATGTCGGAAGCACCACAGGCAGCCTCGGGCAACGGTGGGGACATGATCATGTGGAACATGCCAGCCGCCAGGCATGAAGCCGTGGTCTTTGGCGGTCTGCAAACAGACCAGCGCCATCACAATAACGTCGATAATGTGGAGGCGGCGCTGAACAACACCTGGTCAGGTTCACCCCATACCATCCGGAAACTGGACGGAGGCTCGAAGCAGAACCTGCTGGACGCCATTGCGACAGCCGTCCAGCGGCTCGATGAAAACACCCAGCTCGTGATCTATCTCGACGGCCATGGCGGCAGCAGCTTTGATTTTGACGAGGCGATTGGCGCCATCGCCAACGTCCTGATAGAAGACCCGGTGTCCATTCCCTTCGAACTCCACGACGGCTGGTTCGAAGGCATGTTCGGCAATTATTTCGGCCGGCCTTCCGAAATGCCGGCGCCCTACCTGCTGATGGACATCGATCAGTGCAACGGATGTTCGAACTGGCAGTACCTTATCAACGGTCATGCATTGATGCTGCAGGGTGGAGACGCCACCGGCATAATCCAACTTTCTTTTCCCTTCACCTGGCTCCGGCCGGGCGAGAATATGCTGGACATCGTGCCGCTGGCGCCCGGCAGCGCTCAATCCGGCGGCAACAAACCCCAAGCTCATTTTGGCAGCCTGGTGGTCTCCCGCCTGGAGCTGAGCACCGGGCCGATCAATGATCTGCTTGCCGACCAGATTCTGCTGCCGGCTCAAAGTGCCGCCTTTTTCGATCCCAACCGCAGCGGTGAGGGCATCTTCGTTGAGCTGCTGGGTGACGGGCGTGCCGTGGTCTATGTTTTCTCTTACACCCCTGAAGGCCCAGGCCAGTCGTGGATGGTGGGGGTAGGCCGGCAGGTTGGCGAGGGCATCATCTTCAATGAAATGCTATTGCCGACCGGTGCGACTTTCGGATCGGGATTTGACCCCGGCGATATGGTGCTCACCGATTTCGGTTCGTTGGCATTCCATTTGCCGACCTGCGAAACCAGCGCGGCAAAGGGCAGCCTGTTCGTTTATCCCGAGCCGGACACCAACTATGGCCTGTTTGGCAGCGATAACTACATTCAATTGAGCGTGCTGGTGGATTGCAAGACCGATGTGGGCTCGGCGAACAGCCCGTTATCGGGCTCGTGGTTCGACCCCACGCACAACGGGGAAGGCATCATACTGGAAGTGCTGAAAAATGGGACCGCGGTGGTCCAGTGGTTCACTTACGACCACGATGGCAAGCAGATGTGGATCCAAGGCACCGGCACGTTTGACGGCGACACCCTGACAGTCAATGATCTGTTCACTACCCAGGGTACGCATTGGGGCTCCGGGTTTGACCCGAACGCGATCACCACCGCAGCCTGGGGCACTTTGACCATGGAATTCACCGGCTGCGGCCAGGCCCGACTGGACTACGTTTCCACAGCAGGTTTCGGCAGCGGTACGCTGAACATGGTGCGCCTGACCAACCTGATGGGGATCACTTGCTTGCCATGTTGCCCGCCCGTCGCGCACATTGGCGACCCTCCCTGCCAAGATTGTGGGCTCCGATGTCTCTCCGCAGGTTCGCGGATTGCAACGCCTTCTGGCGAAAGGCCTGTGGAGACGCTGAAGATCGGCGACCTCGTATTGAGTATGCACCAGGGGATAGTCAGCGCGGTTCCCATCAAGGAACTGGGACGGCAAGAGGTTTTGCATCACCGTGTGGTACAACTGGAACTGTCCAATGGCAAGACCATCGAGTTGAGCGCGACCCACCCCACAACTGACGGTTCCCTGGCAGGTGATCTCCAGCCCGGCGCAATGCTTGGGGACGTTACCGTAATCGCGAAAAGCACTGTGTCTTATGCCGGGCGATATACCTATGACATCCTCCCGGACTCTGATACCGGTACGTACATGATCGGCGGAGCTTGGATGGGAAGCACCCTTTATTACCGCGGACAGGCACGGACGAACTAACCGCCGGGGCGCGTCAGGTCAACCGCGGAGCCTGCGATCATTTCCGTTACCCGGATTTTGCCGGCGGCGTTGTGGTCAAGGTGTAACGAAACCTGAGGGTGCCGCTGTCGGTTTCGGCTTCGTCAGTGAAATGTGCCTGGAACGAATGTTCGCCCAAAATCTCGCTGGCTCCGGCTGGCAGCCTGGCGTGAATCAGTACCAGATCACCCATCTGCACCTGCGGATCGTCGAGCTCAAAATCCCGAGGGAGAAAGTCCAGTTTTGCACTCTCCGTTCTGCCCATGGAGTCAACATCAACTGGCGCTGCAGCTTTACCGGTAAATTGATCGCTCACCACTACTTTGATTGCCACGGTATCCGTCTCACCATTCATGTCCTGGAATTTGAACGGGAGCGTGAGCCAGTACTCGCCGGCTGCCGCGTCCAGCTCGAACATGGTTCCGGCGCCCGGAAATACCTTGCCCGAACCCGCCCAGGTGGTATGGGTGGTGCTCGCGTACAGCTGGTTGAACTCGTTACGCGGTCCATCCTGTATGGCAACGCGATCGTACTGCAGTTGCGCCATCACGGCGGATTTATCCATGCGCTGCTGCATCGCCGCGGTAAAGGAAGCCATGTCGTCACCCATTTCAAGAGCCGCCTGTGACCAGTTGGCGACATGGTCAAACCGGGACATCATCTTTTCCATCGCCGCCAGTTGCTGTGCCGGAGTCATGCCTGGCGTAATATCCAGCTCCTGGCTGTTGGTCAGCGCTGGCCCATCCATCCGATTGTCCAGCACGATGGAACTCGCGAAGTGGCGATCCATGGACATATCGGTAGTGAGCGTTGTTGCCCCGGTGGTGCGGCTGTCCTTGCGTAAGGCGGTGAATGACACATCATAATGCAGGTACCAGACTGGGACAGTCAGGTAGTCCTTTTCGCCGGCTGCAAAAGTCTGGACCGTGTTGGCTAAGGACAGGACCAGCGACAGCAACAGCGGTTTTATCGGGATTTTCAGTCTACGCATGGACGAGTCCCTCAGGTGAAAGGGCGTACGCTTCGAACGGACGCTCCCGCTGACCGCCACTGGCCAAGACTCGCCATACCAAATAAAGAACACATTAATGAAGCCATGAATATGACGGTGTTCCTGCCCGGCCCTACGCTGCGTGTAGCAGATATGAGGCGGGCCATGGTTCAGATGTTTGCCGGTGGCCCGAAGACACCACGGTTAAGCGAACGAGCCATACTATAGCGCTTTTAGATCTGCAGCCTCCAGTTGGGCATTGGTGCGGCCTGCCCGCTGCTCCTGGATGTCCCGCGCCGCCAACACTCGGGACCTGACGGTTGCGCTGGACTCGGGTGCCAGGCCATCGTGCTGCAGCAGGAATTCCCGCGGCCGGCTGACTTCGAGGTGCAGGTCGATGCGATCCAGCAGCGGCCCGGAGATCCTGCCGCGATAGCGGCTGACCTGTTCCGCGCTGCAGTGGCACAGGCCGCTCTCGTCTCCCAGCTGGCCACAGGGACAGGGTTGCGTTGCCTTTCTGAACTGGGAAAAAGGTCATACGAAGCCTCCGATTGGGTCTATTCCCGCCATTGTACGGTTCCTGGGCTATGATCCCTTTCCAGCGTCAAAGACCCTTCCTGAACATCTGCTCGCCAAGCGTCGGGCGATGGGTTGGTCTGCCGAGCAGGCCGCCCGGGAGCTCGGGGTCGATCCGAACTCGTGGAGAAATTGGGAGCTGGGAAAGATCGTACTTTATCGACAACACCGAATCCGGGTGGCCAGCCTCCTTGACTTATCCTCCGTCGCCATTGACCAGGAAATGGTGTCGCGCTGGAATGGGTCGCACGAACGCGCTCCAGCTACCGATTTGGGATTACCAGCGGTTATCTATTTGACTCACACATCCGAGTCTCTGATAAACCCGGCGTGATTCAGCGGCCAAGTGCTGCTCGCTGGAGTCCATGAGTCACGCGCTGTGTGATGTGGGGGATTATAATAACTCCTGGACATCCTCTTCTGTTTCAAGCACATCAAGTTTCTGAGCGAAAAAAAGGGGCGCCTGAGCGGCGCCCCCTGTGAGCGGTTACTGCGTGCTATTCCTTATTGACCTTGAAGCCGCTGATGCGGATGAGGTCGTCGGTGTCACCGTTCAGTGGATTCGAGTCAGAATCCTGCAGCGCCTCCGGCTGTTCGCCATGCTGCACGTGGTAGAACGCTGTCTCGCCGGTGCCGTCGAAGATGAAGCCAGACGGTTCGGAGTCAGGATCGACTACAGACAACACCTTGACGCAGCCGTCGGTACGCTCGTCGCGATCGGCGCCGTCGGGCAGGCAGGCCCAGATATCGCCGCCGGTGCCGCCGTCATCGATCGTGTTGAAATCCTCGATCAGGTAGACGTTGCTGGTGAACGGCTGGATGTCCAGGTTGTCGTGGTTGCGCATCTCGGCGTCGGACTCGATGAATCGCTGCGTGTCCGCCTTGGCCAGGCTCTCGCCGTTGGCGAGAAAGAGTTGCATGCCCGCCACGCCACCGATATTGAGCTCGATGGTATCGCCGGCCTGTACCGCCTCGCTGCTCTCGATTACGCACAGGGCCTCGCCATTACCGCCGCCGCAGGTATTGGTCCAGCACCAGCGAATGCCTTCGCCGTCGGCGAACATGCCATAGCTGCGATCGACGTGCAGGTCTTCCGGCCGGCAGTAACCGGTTGCGCCCAGCAGATGGGCATCAAAGCGCGCGGTGGCTGCCTCGACCGCAACCCACCGGCCCTCGTCGCCATACTCGCAGCCCTGGCCGTAGTCGTCGGTGCCGCTGCAGACGTGGAACAGGGCGAAGTTCTGGCCTCTGACCAACGGCGATTCGTCCAGGTTGCTGATCGTGTTTTCGCACCGCTGCCCGGGCCGTACCGGCGCGCCTGCACACGCGAAGAAGGTATCCGGCACGAAACGGAAGATGGCGCCACCGTCAACGTCCTTCTCGGCGCGCAACTCGTCGCCGCCGATCACCACGCCGCTGTCCAGCGCTTCGAGGCCTTCCCAGGACTGGGCGGCCAGCGCCGTGCGTTTCCTGATGTTCGTCTCACAGCTGTTCGCGGTGCCGTCGTTGAAGGCGCTGCGGATGTCGGCGTCCACGCCGGCGGCGCCGCGGTCATAAACCCAGCAGCCCGTCGTTGCAAGCGGATCGAGGATTTCGTAGGCGCTGCCGTCGGCGCCGTTCTCCTCGGTGGCCAGCACCGTGCCCCACTGGGTGGCGCGAATGCCGTCGCAGCGGCTCATGCCGAACAGGATGTTTTCGACGGCGCCGGTGTTGACGTTGATGCGCTGCACGGAGGGATTGCGACCGGTGTCCTCGCCGACCCCACCGGGGTCGCGGCCCCACTCGTTGCAGACGATCAGGTGCGAGTAATTCACGTCGTCGGGCCAGAAGGCGATCATGTCACCCAGCCCGCCCACGCTGCGCGTGACGAATTCGGCTACCAGGCCGTGCGCCAGCAGTTGGCGTGCGGCGGCAGTGGCGTCTTCACGCGGCACGTAGTCGGCAGCGGTCGCGCTGTCCGTGATCGGTATTTCGAAGCCGAACAGCTGGACGCTCTGGGCATGCAGCAGCTGTTCCTGCTTGGCGCCGAAGTCGGCCGGTGCTGCTTGGGCGGCTGGCGCCAAGGCAAGTGTGGCAAGCACGGCGGTACAAAGGGGCAGTCGTATCATTGGAATCTCCTGTCGTTCAGTGGTGGTTGGAAATGCCATTGTGTGCACTCAGTGTGACGCCACGACGTCAATTCCGGGTCAGTTCGTTGAACGTCCTATTGCAGTTAGGCGACAACCATCCGATTCTGAAGAATTTCTGCAATAGTCCGCTGAAAAGCTTGGCAAAAGCAGGGCACCTCGCTGAACACGGGCGCAAGAACCAATACAGCATACGAATCAACCGGCAATGGCGAATCTGTTTTCGCTGGAAGGAAGATGGTCCTTTCGATGTCGAAATCGTGGATTACCACTGAATGAGTCAATAAAAATGAACCGTGCTTATCGGGTTGTCTCCCACAACATGTCAATCCTCCCACTTCAGTACTGATTTCACGGTAACATCTCGCTGCGAAGTCGTATGTAAGGCCGCAATCGTGAGCGCGGCTCCACTTTCAGCCTTCAAACAGCCCGCCGATTTTGAATTGGGTGTTAACCGGATAAGCACGAAATGAACATCACCAATGGAATGCGGCCGGTCCATCCTGGCGAAATCTTACCGGAAGAGCTGGACGTGCTTGAAATGTCGGCAAACGCTTTGGCGGCGGCGTTGGGCGTGCCAGGTAACCGAATAGCAGCCATTCTCAATGGCCAACGCGGAGTTACGGCAGATACGGCGCTGCGACTTTCGCGCTATCTCGGGACCACCACGGAGTTTTGGTTGAATCTGCAAAAATCCTATGAATCGCGACTTGCCGAACGGGAAGCAGGTAGGCAGATTGAGAAAATGGTGACACCCAGAACGGAAGCAGCTTGAGTCGACGTAACTACGTAATGGAAGGAACGTCCGTTCAACCGCGATACATACTTCGCATCGCCCCGCAGTTACGGTAGGAAATCGCCTCCGCCACATGAGCCGTACCGATGTTTGCCTCGGCATCAAGATCAGCCAGCGTGCGCGCCACCTTCAGGATGCGCATGCACGCCCGCGGTGAGAGCGCATGTTGTTTGCTCGCTTCAGCCAACAGCTTGCGGTCGGAGGCGCTGATCTTGCAGAACGCTTTAAGGGTGGCAGAGTCCAGTTGCGCATTGGTGCAGCCAGCACGGTGCTCCTGGATGGCGCGGGCTGCCATGACGCGCTCCCTGACTTGCTCACTGGACTCCGGTGTTGGCCCGTCGTGCTGCAGCAGGAAGGCCTTGGGGCGGCTCACCTCAACGTGCAGGTCGATACGGTCCAGCAGCGGCCCGGAGATTCGGCCGCGATAGCGGCTGACCTGTTCCGCGCTGCAGTGACACAGACCGCTCTCATCTCCCAGCTGGCCGCAGGGACAGGGGTTCATGGCCGCGACCAGTTGAAAACGGGCGGGGAAAGTTTCACTGCGCAGCGCCCGGCTGATGACAATGCATCCGGATTCCATCGGTTCGCGCAACACTTCCAGCACGTGGCGGTTGAACTCTGGCAGTTCATCGAGAAACAGCACGCCGTTATGGGCCAGAGAAATCTCACCCGGATGTGGCCGTGAGCCTCCACCTACCAGCGCAATGGCGCTGGCGGTGTGGTGTGGCGCGCGAAACGGACGGATGCGCCAGCGCCGCAGATCGAGACCACCCTTGCTGACGGACGCGATCGCGGCTACTTCCAGCGCCTCGCTGTCTTTCATAGGCGGCAATATTCCCGGCAGCCGGGATGCCAGCATGGTTTTGCCGGTGCCGGGACTGCCGGTGAACAGGATGTTGTGACCACCGGCCGCCGCCACTTCCAGTGCCCGGCGCGCCCTTTGCTGGCCGATGACATCCGACAAGTCGGCGCTGCAGCCAATCCGGTTCTTCAATGTCCCGGCGAACCTCGGGCAGGGTCTGACGGCCCCGCATCCAGGCCACCACATCCAGCAAACTGTGGGCTTGCAGAATCCGCTTGCCGCTGGCCAGCGCCGCTTCGGCGCCGTTATCCGCGGGGACGATCAAACCACGGCCTTGCAGGTCTGCCTGGATGGCCGTTGGCAGTGCACCCCGTACCGGCTTCAATTCCCCTCCCAGGGACAGCTCGCCGATGAACTCATGGTCCTGCAACAGTTTGGACGGGACTTGCGATGATGCGGCTAGGATACCGAGTGCGATCGGCAGGTCGAAGCGGCTGCCGTCCTTGGGCAGTTCGGCGGGAGCCAGCGAAATGGTGATGCGCCCTTTGGGAAATTCAAACTGGGCATTCAGCAAGGCGGCTTTCACGCGATCCCGTGCTTCGCGCACGGCGGTTTCCGGCAAGCCGACGATGGACGTTGCCGGGAGACCACCTCCGAGGTGAATCTCGACGATGACTTGCGGAGCTGCCACGCCAATGCATGCGCGGGTGAAAACCTGCGCCAGGCTCATCGCCGTCCTCCTTCAGCTGTGGCGTCTGTCCTTGTTGGTGAATGAGTTTTGCGCTTTTACGTTGCGGCCGGAAGCGGAAAGATGGGTGAATGACTGTAGGAGATCAGCTCTTTTCGAGTTCTTCGATTTGCCGCTGCAAACGGGTCAATTTTTCCCTGGTACGGGCCAGCACGGCAGACTGGGCATCGAATTCTTCGCGGGTCACAAGGTTCATACGCTCGAAGGCGCGGCTCAACACGAGACGAAACTGCTCGTCGGTCTCTTCTTTGAGACGGGACAGCCCCGGTGGTAATGATTCCGCCAACTTGCGGCTCAGGTCGTCGATCAGTTTAAGATCTATCATGAATGTGTCCCGTGGTCTGCTGACCCCCTGCGGCGACCGCGCGCCGCTTGCAGCAGCATTATGCGCGCATTAAAGTCGCCTGATCCACCCACCAGAAGGAATTTTCCAATGAAACTCATCATCGCCATCATCAAACCCTTCAAGCTGGATGACGTTCGTGACGCCATCGCCGAGGCCGGGATTCAGGGTATGACGGTCACCGAGGTGCGCGGATTCGGGCGCCAGAAAGGCCACACCGAGCTTTACCGTGGCGCCGAATACGTGGTGGATTTTCTACCCAAGCTCAAGCTTGAGATTGCCGTGCCTGACGAACGTGTGGACACGGTGGTGGAAGCCATTGCCGATGCCGCGGCTTCCGGCCGGATTGGCGATGGCAAGATATTTGTCCAGCCGCTGGAACGCGCCATACGCATCAGGACCGGGGAGGAAGGTAATGAGGCACTTTAGCGATCACCTGGGGGTAAATTTATGAACACGCTGCGCACCGGTGTAATCGGACTCGGCGCCATGGGTGCGCCCATGGCGCGCCATCTGGCGGACAAGGGCTACCTGCAAGGCGTTTGGAACAGAACAGAAGACAAAGCGATTAAATTGGCAGCTGAACTGAGCACCTGGCATGCGAACGATCCAGCGGAGCTGGCATCGAAATGTGACATCCTGCTCATTTGCGTAGCGGCCGACCCGGACCTGGAAGCGGTGGTGGAGTTAAGCTTGTCCGGCCTGCGGACGGGCTCGGTACTGGTGGACACCTCCACGGTCAGCCCGACGACAACCGTAGCTTTGGCCGGCAAGTTGGCAAAAATCGGCGTGGACTATGCCGACGCACCCGTATCCGGTGGCGTGGAAGGCGCCATCAACGGACGGCTGGTTGCCATGGTCGGGGCCGAATTGACCACTTTTTCGCGCATTCGGCCAGTCATCGAGTCGTTTTCCGCTTCGGTGACACACATGGGTCCGGTCGGCAGCGGCCAGGCGACCAAAGCCGTCAACCAGGTGATTGTCGGCGGCGTGGCCGAGGCGGTTTGCGAAGCATTGGCGCTGGCCGAGAAACTAAATTTGCCGTGGGAGCGTCTATTGTCGGTATTGAGTTCGGGTGCTGCTGACGGATGGTTTCTGCGTCATCGAGGACTGTCCATGTTGGAAGGCCGCTTCGATAAAGGCTTCAAACAATCCCTGTTACTCAAGGATTTGAACATTGTCCAGGGTTTGGCACGGGAATTGGATATATCCATGCCGGTTGTGGAATCGGCGATCAGAGACTATGCGGAGTTGGTGGCTGCCGGTGAAGGGGGCAACGATATTTCGGGTTTGATCAGACACAAACGATCCAGGTGAACAAGTAAAAAACGAATCGGATAAGCATGTCGAAACAGAACACATTTGTATCAGCCTTCGTGGCAGAACTGTCGCGACGCAAAGTACCACGCACCGTGGGTGCTTACGCTGTCGGTGTGTTCGTATTGTTGCAACTGATGGATGTTGCCGTCGAGCCCTTGCTTTTGCCGCATTGGTTGCCAACCCTGGTTGTCATCATGCTGATTCTCGGGTTCCCGCTGGTTTTCCTGTTGGCCTGGCAGTTCGACTTGACATCGGGTGGAATACGTCGGGCGACATCCACCGGGTTGCTGAGCCGGTCACAAAACGCCGTCCTTTTCGGCTGCAGCTTATTGACCATGGTGGGCCTGGGCTACCTGTTTTATGTTTATTACTCGGGCGTATTCGAGACCACTGATACGGTCACCGCGGAGACCCGCCAGTTCACCGCGCCGGTAAATTCCATTGCCGTGCTGCCTTTTACCGATTTATCGGCTGAAGGCAACCAGGCGTATTTTTCCGACGGCGTTGCCGAGGAAATCCTCAACCTCCTGGCACAAGTAGACGGGCTGGACGTTGCCGCCAGGACTTCCTCTTTTGCATTTCGCAATCCGCAGACGGACATTCGTGAAATTGGGCGCTTGCTGAATGTGCGGGCCGTGTTGGAAGGAAGTATTCGATCCGCGGGAAACCGGATCAGGCTGACAGCACAGCTGATCAACGTCGAGGACGGATATCACATCTGGTCAAAAACCTATGACCGTGAACTCGATGATCTTTTTGCCATTCAGGATGAAGTTGCCAGCAACATAGCGCAAGCCCTGGTTGAGTCTTTCGCTGGTCTGAAACATCAGTCGGTCGGGCAAACAGACAGCATCGCGGCGGCCAATGCCTATCGCACCGGGCGCCTGCACTGGTGGCGCAGAACGCCGGTTGAATTGGAGCGCGGCCTCGGCTTTTTTGCCGAAGCATTGGAGCATGATGCCGGTTTTGCCCCGGCTTACGCCGCCATGGCGGACTCCTGGATGTTGCTGTCGCTGTACGGCAATATCACGCCGATGAAAGCCGCCGAAAAGGCCCAGCCCATGATCGAAAAGGCGCTGGCGATCGATCCGGAGTCAGCAGAGGCTTTTGCCGCGCTTGGCCTGACGCGTTGGCAGATCGGACAATACGATTCCGCGGAATCGGCTTTACGCCGCGCGATGGAATTGAATGAGGACTATATCCCCGCCCAGTTGTGGCTGGCCGGCGTGTTGGGTGAATTGGGCCGCTACCCTGAAGAATCCAATATTCTCGAACAGGCCATGAGGCTGGACCCGCTGAACGAACTGCTGGTCATCAATTACTCTGAAAGCCAGCGTATCAGGGGGGACTACGCTGCGGCCCGTCAAATGTTGCGTAAGCTGATTGATCTGCGGCCGGATTCCACCATGCTGTTGCGTTCGCTGGCCGCACAGGAGCTGGCGCAGGGCGAACTGGTCGAGGGCTGGAAGCTGGCGCATCGTGCCTGGCTGCTCGAGCCCGATAACCCGGCAGATATCGCGGTGCTGGCAAAGACCTGGATTGGCCTGGGAAACCTGGACGAAGCTGAAAAATTGTTGCTCGCGGGCCTCGAACAGGCAAACCAGAATTTCAACTTGCTGGACTCTTACTGGCTCAGTCTCCTGATCACGGGTCGTTTTGAGGAGGCCGAGCGCCTGGTGCATGAAATGATAGAGGATGCTGGTGAAGATCCGCCCACTGCAATGCAACAGATGTTCAACCAGTACCTGGGTATGATTGCACTCGCCAGGAAAGATTTACCGGCAGCCGCCCAGTTCCTTGATACCGTGCTCAGCGAAGAGGCAAACAACAGTTACGACACCAATGAGATCCTGACGCTGACACTGGCCTCGCTGGTATCAAAACGGTTGGGACAAGAGGATAAAGCCGCCAGCCAACTGGCCATAGCGCAGCGGAAACTCACGCGGGCGCGGCTGAACGGCGTCGACGACCCGGATATCTATTATGCCGAGGCGACCCTGCTGGTGATGCGTAGTGATGTGCCGGCTGCGTTGGATAAACTTCAGCTGGCTTACGAGCATGGCTTTCGTAATCTCTGGTTACTGAACCTGGACTGGCGCTGGGAGACCATCCGGGATGAACCCCAGTTTGTCGATCTGCGCGCGCGAATGCGCCGGGACATCGACGGGGCACTGGCGGAAATCCGCACCTTGAGCCTGGCGGCAATTTAAATCGCACGAACTACAAATCGCACGGTTAAGTTCTTCTGGACTGACAACATGCCGTCAGACACCAGCGAATCGGGTCGAATCACCGATCCAGCGATCCACCAGCTTGCTTGCCTGGTGAGGCTGCTCAGCCATGATGCGACTGGCAACGGGTGGGATGCGCTCCAACAGCAAGCGGTCACGCGCCAGATCCGCGACGCGGAACTGCAGCATGCCGGTCTGCCGCGTACCCAGCACTTCCCCAGGGCCACGCAATTCAAGATCCTTTTCGGCGATTTTGAAACCGTCGCTGGTCTGGCGCATGATGCCGAGCCGTTCTTTGGCCAGCGCACCGGCGGTTGGATCGAACAGCAGAACACAGGAGGCTTGCTGATGGCCGCGCCCCACACGTCCTCGCAGTTGGTGTAACTGCGCCAGCCCCAGCCTTTCCGCATTCTCGATGATCATCAGTGATGCATTGGCGACATCCACACCCACTTCGATGACGGTGGTGGCGACCAGCAAGTCAATGTGCCCGGCGCTGAACGCTGTCATAACCAGTTGTTTCTCGGCGGATTTAAGCCGGCCATGGACCAGGCCTACCCGTACTCGCTCAAGCCCTTCTTGCAATTCAGCAGCAACGTCCTGGGCTGCCTGCGCCTGGATTGCATCCGATTCCTCGATCAGTGTGCACACCCAATACGCCTGCCGGCCTTCGGCACATGCGCTGGCCACCCGGTCGATGACTTCCCTGCGTCGTTCGCTGGATATTGCCACGGTGTTTACCGGCTTGCGCCCGGGCGGCAATTCGTCGATGACCGAGGTTTCCAGCCCCGCATAGGCGGTCATGGCCAGGGTGCGGGGAATGGGGGTGGCGGTCATGATCAGCTGATGTGCGTGCAAAGTGGCGTCGCCGGCTTTATCCAGCAGGGCGAGTCGCTGATGCACGCCGAAACGGTGCTGCTCGTCAACAATTGCCAGGCCCAGGCGTTCAAAATTAACCCCTTCCTGCATTACAGCATGGGTGCCGATGATCAGCGGACTACCTGTGGCGATAGCCTCCAGCGCCTTGCTGCGGGCCCTGCCTTTGATCTTGCTGCTCAACCAGACTGGCTTGATGCCCAGTGGTTCAAACCAAAGCTGGAAACTGCGCAGGTGCTGCTCCGCCAGTAGCTCCGTTGGCGCCATGATTGCGGTTTGATACTGGTTGCCGATGGCACGCAGCGCCGCCATGGCCGCGACCACGGTTTTGCCGCAACCGACATCACCCTGCAACAGCCTCTGCATCGGATGAGTCAACGCCAGGTCCGCATGAATTTCCGTAATGACCCTGCGCTGCGCCTGCGTCAGCTGAAATGGCAACGCAGCGATAAATTGGCCTTCCAGTGAAGAAGCCTGCGGCAAGGATGGTGCTTTTTGCCGTTGCTGCCGCTGATGCAATTGCTGCATGCCGAGGTTGTGCGCCAGCAATTCTTCCAGCGCGAGTCTTTGCTGGCACGGGTGGCGGCGTTCAATCAGTGCGGTCACGTCCGCCCCGACAGGCGGGCGGTGTATATACCGCAACGCGTTTGCCAGTGGCGGCAGGCCGGGATTGTGTAACAAATCCGCGGGCAGTAACTCTTCGAGTTCAAGCGCCCCGCTGGCAAGCAGGGCCAGGGCCTGGTCCGTCAGCCTGATCCAGCTATGTTGGCCCAGCCCTTCGGTTGATGGATAAACCGGGGTCAGCCGGTCAGAAACAGGCGCCAGACCGTCTGCAGCAATGCGTTGATAGCTGGGATGAACCATTTCCATACCCTTGTAACCACCGCGGGCTTCACCGAAACAGCGCAGGCGTGTGCCCCGGCACAGCTGCTGTTGCAGAGCATGGCGAAAGTGGAAAAAGCGCAAGGTGATGAGACCGGTTCCGTCTCCCACAATGACCGCCAGGGTGGGGCGGCGCCCGCGTATGATGCTGGCATGTTCCACCTCGCCCTCGACCAGGGCCTGCGAGCCAGGGTAGAGACTGCCGATGGGCACAATCCGGGTGCGATCCTCGTAACGAAAAGGCAGGTGGAACAGCAGGTCCGATATGGTGCGGATGCCGAGCTGTTGCAATGCTTCCAGCAGCTTCGGACCCACGCCCCGCAGGCTGGCAACAGACTCTATGGTCACCTTAACCCGCATGTTGCACCCGAGGCCGGCTGGTGCAATATGCGGATTAGGGCCCATGGTTCACAAACCCAGGATGGCATCCATTTCCACCAATGCGCCTCGTGGCAGCGCGGCGACCCCGACTGCCGCCCTGGCTGGGTAGGGTTCCGAGAAATACTCCGCCATGATGATATTGACGCTGGGAAAATGGGCCATGTCGGTGAGAAAGACAGTTAATTTGAGAATATGGTCCAGGCTGGCGCCGGCAGCCTGGCAAACGGCCTGCAGGTTTTTGAACACCTGGTGGATCTGTGCTTCGATGCCACCTTCGACCAGTACCATGCGCTGCGGGTCCAGCGGTATCTGGCCTGAAAGATATACGGTGTCGCCGTGACGTGTTGCCTGCGAGTAGGTTCCGATCGCAGCTGGGGCGCTTGAAGTTTTGATAATCTGTTTGCTCATGACGTGGTTCCTGTTGCTAAAGACGGGTGACTCTAATGATCTTGCTGTTGCGCCGCAAGCGGCGCAACACCCGGGCCATATGATCACGGTTTTTCACACTGAGATTGAACAGTAAAGCGGACGTTTCCGGATTGGACTCCGAGATGGAGATTTTTTCGATATTGCTGCCGGCTTCGGCAATGCAGCCCGATATGTCGGCGAGGACGCCGGGAATATTGATCGCCGTGATCTTGACCGCGACCCGGAACATGCCTTGCGTGAGCGGGGCCCAGGTCACATCAATACATCGGTCGGGGTGCTTGCGGAACTCGCGTACATTGGCGCAGCTCACGCGGTGCACAACCATACCTTTGTCGGAAGAAACATAAGCCATGATGCGATCGCCGGGGACAGGCAGGCAACAGGCGGCAAAACTGACAGCGCTGCCTTCAGAACCGGCAATGGTCAATGCTTCTTCAACACCTTCCTGGTTAGCCAGCAGCTTCGCCTCCGGCGCCAGCTTCGCCGCAACGATAGTGGCTAATGTAGTGCCGAGCGCCACATCGCGGAAAAGGTCTTCCTGCCGCGCGAAATGATTTTCCTTGAGAAACTGGTCCCAGCGTTCCTGCTCAATCGCATCCAGGAAGCTGCCGCGCGCGTTCAAGGCTTTTTCCAGCAGACGCAGTCCGAGTGCAACCGTATCCTCGAGCTGCAGGCTCTTGAGGTAAGTCCGGATCGAAGTCCGCGCACGGGCAGTCGACACAAACTCAAGCCATTCCGGCTTGGGATGAGCGGCGGGATCCGTAATGATTTTGACGGTCTGCCCGTTAGAAAGCTTGGTCGATAGCGGCACTTCGATTTTATCCACCAGGGCGGACTCGGTATGGTTGCCGATATCGGTATGGATCGCGTAGGCAAAATCCAGAGCCGTTGCGTTACGGCGCAAATCAATAATTTTCCCTTTCGGTGTGAAAACGAAAATCTCATCCGGGAACAGATCCGACTTGGCGCTTTCCAGGAATTCCAGGGAATCACCGGTATGACGCTGAACATCAACCAATTGCATCAGCCACTCACGTGCCCGCACCTCGGCAGATCCGTCGCTGGCTGCATTGCCGGTCTTGTAGTGCCAATGGGCAGCTGCGCCTTTCACAGCCATCACATCCATGTCCTCGGTGCGGATCTGGATCTCGACCGGGAGTCCATACGGGCTGTTGAGAACCGTGTGCAGGGACTGGTAGCCATTGGCCTTGGGTAATGCGATAAAGTCTTTGAAGCGGCCCGGCTTGGGTGGATAGAGATTGTGCACGACACCCAGGGCAACGTAACAATGCGCTTCGGTATCGGTGATGATGCGAAAAGCGTAAAAATCCGTCACTTCGGAGAAGGACAAATCTTTGGAGAGCATTTTTCTATAGATGCTATACGGTGTCTTCTGTCGTCCGGAAATGCGACAGGGGACGCCAGCATCTTCCATCCCTTGCTTCAGTGCTTCTTTTATGTTTCCAACGATTTCCTTGCGGTGGCCAGTCATGGCATCCAGGTGCTCGTTGATGGTGCGGTAACGCCAGGGAAAGAGTTTGGCAAAACCCATGTCCTCGAGCTCGGATTTCATGCTATTCATGCCCAGGCGGTCGGCAATAGGGGCATAGATGTCCAGGGTTTCACGCGCGATACGCCGGCGGGAACTGCCAGACATGCTGTCCAGCGTGCGCATGTTGTGCATACGGTCCGCGAGTTTGATAAAAATGACCCTGAGGTCTCGCGACATGGCGAGCATCAGTTTACGAAAGCTTTCCGCATCGGCTTCATTGCGTGTGCGGAACTTCATTTTGTCCAGCTTGGTTACGCCGTCGACAAGATTGGCAATTTCCTCGCCAAACTGGGAATGCACATCCTCCTTGGACAGCGGTGTGTCTTCCAGCGTGTCGTGCAGTATTGCTGCAGCGAGGCTTTCGTGATCCATGCGCATATTGGCCAGAATCTGTGCAACTGCCACCGGATGCAGAATGTAGGGCTCTCCAGTAATGCGGGTCTGGTCCCCGTGTGCCTGAGCGCCAACTTCGAAGGCGCGCAATATGACGGCTACTTTTTCTGAGTCAAGGTAAGAGTCAAGCAGTTCCCGCAGCTTCAGCACGGGTTGAGGATAGTCGGGGACAAGCTGCATGGACCTGCTGCTGGCGTTGCATGGTGCTCAGAAAGAGAAATCTTCTTCCTGGGGACGGTTTTCGAACGCCTGCGTAGCTTCAATTTCAGCCTGGATTAGGTCGACCCGCTCTGAATCGATAAAGCCGGCTGCTATTTCCCGCAATGCTATTACGGTTGGCTTGTCATTTCCCTCAGGCACCAGTGTATCCGCGCCGTTGGCAATCTGACGTGCGCGTTTGGTGGCGGTCAAAACGAGTTCGAAACGGTTATCCACGTTGGCAAGGCAGTCTTCTACGGTAATTCGAGCCATTTCTTCAATCCTGATAAGTCAACAAATTGTTGAGGTTAACCTGTCATTTTAGACATTTTCCAGCATCTCCGCCAGCAGCGCTGTGATTCTTTCTTCCTGCCCATGCCGGAGCGGGTGCCGTTGCCTTATGATGGAATGAAGATCATCCAGTGCAGCAGCAAAATCATCGTTGATGACAAGAAAGTCAAATTCATTCCAATGAGCCAATTCCGAACGTGCCTGGCACATGCGCTTTTCTATCACTTCAGCGCTGTCCTGACCCCGGTGGGACAGGCGGAATTGCAGTTCATCCAGCGATGGTGGCAATATGAAAATCGAGCAACTGGCAGGGAACGATTTCCTCACCTGCTGGGCTCCTTGCCAATCAATATCCAGCATCACATCGTAGCCTTCCGCCAGCCGGCTGGTTACCGCGGCACGCCCGGTACCATAGTAATGGCCGTATACCGTGGCGTGTTCCAGGAATGCACCGTCGCCCAGCAATCCCAGAAAGGCATCCGTGGTGACGAAATGATAGTGCACACCATCTATCTCTCCCGGCCGCGGTGGACGGGTTGTATGCGAGACCGAAAGACTCAAGCGCTCATCCCGCTTGAGCAGAGCATTAATCAGGCTGGTTTTACCACCACCCGACGGCGCGGCGATCACGTAGAGGTTGGGTGCAGGGCTCATCACGGAGCTTACTCGATGTTTTGCACCTGTTCGCGCATCTGCTCGATCAGGACCTTGAGTTCAACCGCAGCCTGGGTGGAACGATTGTCGACTGACTTTGAACTCAATGTGTTCGACTCGCGGTTGAATTCCTGCATCAGGAAGTCGAGCCTGCGGCCTACGGGCTCATCCAGTTCAAGCACGCGCCGGGCCTCATCAATGTGGGCGGCAAGACGATCGAGTTCTTCATCGACATCCATTTTCTGCACCAGCAAGGCAACTTCCTGTTCCAGCCGGCCAGGGTCCAGGGTTTGAGGCAGGTCGGCAAGGCGATTTAGTAACCGCTGTCTGAGCGCTTCGCGGATTTCAGGCAACCAGCCGCGCACCTGTTGCACTACTGCTTCAACGCCATCCAGACGTTCCCGTATCAGCGCGAGCAGTTTTTCGCCTTCTCGGCTGCGGCTGGCTTTCAATTCCGTCGCCGCTTCAGCCAGCAGGCTTAGTGCTGCTTTCTGCAAGGGCTCGCTGTCGGGCGGCCGTTCACTGATCAGACCAGGCCAGCGCAGCAAGTCGTTCAGGTTGAACTCCTGCGGTGAAGCACTGAGTTGCTGCAGTTCCCGGTGCAGAGCGAGCAAGCGCCGGGCCAGTTCGGTATTGAGTACCAGTTCATTTTCGCCCGCATCCTGATTGCGTGTGTAACGCAGTGCGGCATCAATCTTGCCGCGGCTCAAATGTTCGCCCAAGAAATCCCTGACTGCGGGTTCCAGTACACGAAATTCTTCCGGCAGACGCAGCCCGATCTCGAGATAGCGGTGGTTGACGGAGCGCATTTCCCAGGTCAGGCGCCCGAAAAGTGCCTGCAACTCGGCATTGGCGAAGCCGGTCATGCTGTGAATCATCGTTTAAAGTCCCCATGATGCATAATGGCGTGTGGGGCAATGTTACCGGCAAAATGACACCGCGTCAGCGGATCGTTGCCGCCGGACGTCTAAAACCATACATATTCTTGGAAAAATCATGAGACCCAGCGGCAGACAGCCTGATGAGTTGCGTAATACCCTGATTACTCGTCATTACACCCGGCACGCAGAAGGTTCAGTGCTGATATGCTGCGGCGAAACCCAGGTGTTATGCAACGCTTCGGTCGAAGACCGCGTGCCACCATTTTTGCGCGGCAGCGGTGAAGGTTGGATCACCGCTGAGTACGGCATGTTGCCAAGGTCAACGGACAGCCGCATGGGGCGGGAAGCGACCCGCGGCAAACAGGGTGGGCGCACGCTGGAAATTCAGCGACTGATCGGACGGTCACTGCGGGCCGTGGTGGATCGAGCTGCTTTGGGGGAAAGGACCATCACCCTGGATTGTGACGTGATCCAGGCAGATGGCGGAACACGCACGGCTTCGATCACGGGCGCTTATGTGGCGCTGAGTGATGCCTGCCAGTGGCTGCTGGAGCAGAAGAAAATAAGCAAGAACCCGATTCATGGTCAGGTAGCTGCTGTATCCGTGGGTATTTTGGGGGACACTCCGGTTCTCGACCTTGATTATGCCGAAGACTCGGTTGCGGAAACCGATATGAATGTGGTGATGAATGATGGCGCTGCGTTTATCGAACTGCAGGGAACGGCCGAGGGCCATGCTTTCCGTCGCAGCGAACTGGATGCCATGCTGTCACTGGCGCAAACCGGTATTGAGCAGCTGATGGTCCTGCAGCGACAATCGCTCGATGGCTGAGGAGCGCGCGATTTACGCGTCCGCACCCGCGCGCACGCTGGTCCTGGCCAGCGGTAACCCGGGCAAGCTGCGGGAACTGCGCGCAATGCTGCGTTCACTGGGCTGGAATGTCCGCTCTCAAGACGAGTGGCACGTGCCTTCAGCCGACGAGGACGGGTTGACTTTCATCGAGAATGCCCTCAACAAGGCACGCCATGCAGCGCAGCATACGGGCCTGCCCTCGCTGGGAGACGATTCCGGATTGGTCGTGGATGCGCTGGGAGGCGCTCCTGGTATCTATTCTTCACGTTACGCTGGTGAACCCTCTGAAGCTGCGGCGAACAATCGCAAGTTGTTGAAGGACATGCAGCATGTGCCGCCTGGCAAGCGCACGGCGCTTTTTTATTGCGCCCTGGCCCTGGTCCGCCATGCCAGAGATCCCTCACCTTTGTTTGCAACAGGCTCCTGGCATGGCAGCATCATGGAAAATCCCAGAGGTTCAGGCGGCTTCGGTTATGATCCCCTGTTCTGGGTGGCCAGTCATGCATGCACTGCGGCTGAACTCGAACCCGCAATCAAGAACCGCCTCAGTCACAGAGGCCAGGCCCTGGCGGGCCTGGTCAGGCAGTTGAGCAATGGGCCGTCTGACTGAAACACCGGGCGTGCTGCAACTACCACCGCTGTCTTTATACGTGCATCTGCCCTGGTGCGTGAGGAAATGTCCCTACTGCGATTTCAATTCTCATGCCCTCAAGGGAGACATTCCCGCTGATCGATACATCCAGGCGCTGATGGCCGACCTGGAAAATGATCTACCCCTGGTCTGGGGACGTTCGGTACACAGTGTTTTCTTCGGCGGGGGAACACCCAGCCTGTTCAGTGCTGCTCAGATTGAGCGGCTCCTGAAAGGTGTCAGAAGTCGCCTGCAGCTTGCGCCGGGGGCTGAAATCACCCTTGAAGCCAACCCGGGAACGATCGAACACGACAGCTTCAGTGCCTATCGCGATGCCGGCATTAACCGGGTTTCCCTGGGTGTCCAGAGTTTCGATAATGCTGCCTTGAGCCGCATTGGGCGAATTCACGGTCGTCCGGAGATTGAGCGGGCAATACAGTCGATACAGGCCGCCGGTCTGGATAACTTCAACCTCGATCTGATGTTTGGCCTGCCGCAACAGACACTGCAGGCGGCCGTGAGTGATGTAACACAGGCACTGCACTACAGTCCATCGCACCTTTCACATTACCAGCTGACGCTGGAGCCCAATACGGTTTTCCACGCGCATCCACCGGCCTTGCCGGGTGAGGACGAGTGCTGGGAAATGCAGGAGCAGTGCACGGCTATGCTGACCGCTCAGGGATTTGAACAGTACGAAATATCAGCCTGGGCGCGCCCGGCAAGACAATGTGCGCATAACCTCAACTATTGGCGCTACGGTGATTATCTCGGCATCGGTGCAGGTGCTCACGGCAAGATTACACTGCCGGCCGAGGGTGTCATCCGGCGCCTGGTGAAAAAGCGCCACCCCCAGGTTTACCTGCAGGCAGTGCAAAGTGGTCATTGGCGAGCGCAAGACCGTGTGGTTCCGGAACAGGAACGATGTTTTGAATTCTTTCTCAATCAGCTGAGACTGCGGGAAGGAGTCAATCTGCAGGATTTTACTCCCCGCACCGGTTTGTGCTGGAGCATGGCCAGTGCGGCGGTACGCAGGGCCCGGGATAAGGGCTTGCTGCAACAGCAGGGGCAAATGCTGGTGCCGACCGAACCGGGTTGGCGCTTCGTGAATGAAACCCAGGCGCTATTCCTGCCGCGGGAACAAGAGCTCTGATTCGGCTGATTCGGCTTGCAAACAAGCCGGCGCACCATTAAACTGCCCGGTCTCTCGCGATTGATGTTACAGGAATTGTCATGAAACCGGGCATTCACCCCAAATACCGTGAGGTAGTCTTTCAGGATCTGTCTGCAAATTTTGCTATCCTCACCCGCTCATCCGTTGAAACCAAAGAAACCATCAAGTGGGAAGACGGCAAGGAATACCCTCTGGTCAAGGTGGAAATTTCCAGCGCTTCCCATCCGTTTTATACCGGCAAGCACATGTTGCTTGATTCCGGCGGCCGGGTAGACAAGTTCAAGAAGCGCTACGGAAAGTAAGGCTTTCAAGTTCACCAAAAAACCCGCACGGGCATGACCTGTGTGGGTTTTTTTATATCCTGCGCCTGTGCGATAATCAGCCGAGAAGCTTTAGTGCATTAAATTGCTCATGTTCACGGAACACAAGCAATATCTCTGCATCCCTGTAACAGGATCGTCAAGGAGAAGTAAGTGTCTGATAAAAAAGTAATTCTGACTGATGAATCAAGTGGAAAAACCCTGCAGCTTCCGGTGATTTCCGGCACCGAGGGTGAACCTACGCTGGATATCAAAGATGTGCCATCCAAACTCGGATACTTCACTTATGATCCCGGTTTTTCGGCGACTGCAGCTTGCACCAGCAAGATAACCTTTATCGATGGTGGTAAAGGGATATTGCGTTACCGTGGCTACCCCATAGAGCAATTGGCCGAGCACAGCACCTTCCTCGAGGTGGCCTATCTGTTACTGCAAGGTAACCTTCCCAGCCGGGAACAATTCGACCGGTTCCAATGTGACATCACCTACCACACGATGGTGCATGAGCAGCTGAACACCTTCATCTCGGGCTTCCATTACGATGCACATCCGATGGCGATGATGGCGGGCGTGGTCGGGTCACTGGCCGCTTTTTACCATGACAGCATGGACGTGAAGAATCCGCAGCACCGAATGCTTGCCGCGCAGAGAATGATCGCCAAAATGCCCACCATCGCTGCGGCCTGCTACCGTCATCACATGGGTTGGCCCACTGCTTATCCGCAAAATGGTCTGGGTTTCTGTGAGCGCTTCCTGAACATGATGTTTTCCGTACCCTCGGAGGAATACAAGGTAAGCCCCGCTGCAGCCCGCGCGCTGGACCTGTTGTTCATTTTGCACGCCGATCACGAACAGAATGCCAGCACCTCCACGGTGCGGCTGGTCGGGTCGACTGGCGCCAATCCATATGCCTGCGTAGCCGCCGGCATCTCGGCCCTGTGGGGTCCGGCGCACGGTGGCGCCAACGAAGCAGTACTGACCATGCTGAACGAGATAGGCAATATCTCGAACGTGGCGAAATTCGTGGCACGCGCCAAGGATAAGGATGACCCCTTCCGCCTGATGGGGTTCGGTCATCGCGTGTACAAGAATTACGACCCGCGTGCTTCCATTATCCGCTCGGCCTGTCACGAGGTGCTCAAGGAACTGGGTACGGAAGATCCATTGATGGAACTGGCGCTGGAACTGGAACGTATCGCCCTGGAGGACGAGTACTTCATCCAGAAAAAGCTTTACCCAAATGTCGATTTTTACTCGGGCATCATCTACAAGGCTCTGGGATTCCCGGTGAGTATGTTCACCGTGATGTTTGCCATTGCCCGTACGGTTGGATGGGTTGCGCAATGGCTGGAACAGGCGCAGGAACCGACCAAGATCGGGCGTCCGCGCCAGGTTTACAACGGACCTTCCGAACGCAAATACGTGGCGCTGGGAAAGCGCTGAAAACGCCCGTCAGAGGATACCCTCCACTGCAGAAAGTTGCGGGTTCAACAGGCATTCGACTTCCGCCAGGCTGGCCCGGTGTTGCGGTCTGCCATCGATGGGACTGGGGGGGGCCTGGCGCAGGTCCAGCGGGGTGAAAACTGCCAGTTCGGCCGTGGCTCCGCTCGCCTCAATGACCAAAACGGGTATGTTTCGATGGCCACCATCATGCCAACGGATTTGCCGTTGTTCCTGGCTGAACGAGATGTCTTTTTCCAGGAAATACAGCAGCAGATTTTCCGGGGCATCACAAAATACATGAAGTGAAATGCGTGAGTACCTGCCCGCTGTCCCGTCAAGTACGGGGCCTACCAGTCGCGGTGAAAAGTTTTGCAGCCGGCCCATGATGGTAACCGCTGTCAGACGCAATTGCTGCAGGTTGCTGACATGCTGCTGGCCACCATATAGCCTTTGATAGCGCACCAGCGCGTCCTGAATTTCCAGATTGCTGGGTAATGCCAGTTTCTGGCTGACACCAAAGCGCTCCGCCGCTTTTTTCTTCGCCGCGTGATAATTGCTCTGGTCTTCGGTGGCGATGATGCGGGCAGCCTCGGCTGCGACCTCAAGGCGAATTTGTTTCAGCTTGCGTAAGTGACGAGATGGAACCGGGTCAGTCGTTTTCGTATGGGTCTTCCGTTGATGTGACATCCTGGTTCTCTCCTCCGGTATCGGCCTGCATTGGCGGAAGCTTTCCAGCTTCGAATATTTCCACGATTGCATCGTTGTCATCAAGTTTCGCGATAAGCCCTGTTTCCGGATCGATCTTTGCCTGGGCCAGGCCTTCCGGCATTTGCGGTGGGTGGTCGCTGGTACCCTGTAAAGCAATTCCCATGAATTCCATCCAGATCGGTAAGGCGGCGCGGCCTCCCTGTTCATTTCGGCCCAGCGGATCATGATTGTCAAATCCGACCCAGACAGAAGTCACAACGTCATCGTTATAGCCCGAAAACCAGGCGTCGCGCTGCTCGTTGGTGGTACCGGTCTTTCCCGCCAGGTCATTGCGCCCCAGTTGCATGACACGTGCCCCTGTACCCCGCCTGATCACGTCCATCATCATGGAACGCACGAGATATGCATTCTGCGGGGAAATAACCCTCCCGGCATAGGCGTTTGGACTATCGGCAAGCAACGAAGGCGATTCGATGGCAGTGGTGGCGAAGGTCGCATCGTTTGTCTCGGGGCTCATTTCCAGCGGGCGAAACTCCGGGACAGTCAGCGCAGCCGCATTGGCACTCATTGCCTGGTCATCAAGCTCCTTGGGGCAATCGTCGCACAGGATGGCTTGCCGGGTTTGGTAGACAATTTCGCCCGTAGCGTCGCGGATTTCACGGATAAATTCCGGCTCGATGAGATAGCCTCCGTTGGCGAATACTGCATAACCGCGAGCCATGGACAATGGAGTTACCGAACTGCTGCCCAGCGCCATGGTCAGATTTTCTGGCAATTCCTCGAGTTCAAAGCCGAATGCCGTGATGTAATTGCGTGCGTAATCGATACCAATATCGCGCAGCAACCGGACGGACACCAGATTGCGGGACTTCACCATGGCTTCGCGCAGCCGGGTCGGGCCATAAAACTTTTCACTGAAGTTCTGAGGTTTCCAGGATCGTTCCAGGTCGGTATCATCAAACACGATGGGCGCGTCATTTATGAGGCTTGCGGTAGTGAATCCCTTTTCCAGCGCTGCCGAGTAAATGAACGGCTTGAAACTGGAACCGGGTTGTCTTTTGCTCTGGATAATCCGGTTGAACTTGCTGCGGTTGAAATCATAACCGCCGACCAGGGCCTTGATGTCACCACTGCGTGGATCCAATGAAACCAAGGCCGCTTCGGCTTCCGGCACCTGACCAAGCCGCCAGTTGCCATTATCATCAAGCCGGGTTCGAACGACATCTCCTGCCACCAGGACGTCGTGCAAGGACTTTGGTTTTAGGCCAACACGGTCGCGCGTGATGAAAGGAGCTGACCACTCTTCCAGCTCCAGGGCGATGGTCTGGCCATTGCGCAGGTATACCAGCGCAATGTCGTCCTCGACCTCGATCACCAGGCCCGGAGCCAACCCGGATACCGGACGATAGGGCTCGAGCAGTTCACTCCACTGTTCAGGAGTTGACTGGTCCTTGAGGTCGATTCTGGCTTCCGGGCCGCGGTAGCCGTGGCGTTTGTCATAATCTTCAAGTCCATTCGCGACGGCCTGGTTGGCTGCGGTCTGCAGTCTGCTGTCAATAGTTGTTATTACTTCGTATCCGCCGGTATAAGCCTGTGCCCCGAGCAATTCCAGGGTTCGAGCCCGCACCATCTCGGCCAGGTAAGGCGCCGACACTTCGGCGGTGGCTCCATGGTATAAGGCCCGGTCCTGCTCTGCTATGGCGGTGGCATATTGCAGCTTGTCGATATAGCCCAATTCCAGCATGCGGTTAAGTACATAATTTCGTCGCTCAAGCGCGCGCTCCGGCTGGTTGATGGGATTTATCCGTGAAGGCGCCTTTGGCAATGCCGCTATCATTGCGCTCTGGGCCAGGGATAGCTCCTGAATTGTCTTGCCGTAATACACCTCGGCTGCGGCACCGATGCCGTAAGCTCTGTAACCCAGAAAGATCTTGTTCAGGTAGAGCTCAAGAATTTCGTTTTTGTCGAGTTCTCCTTCTATTTTCAGAGCGAGGAATATTTCCTTGATCTTGCGCGTGAATGTCTTTTCGGAAGTCAGGAAAAAATTTCGCGCCAGCTGTTGGGTAATGGTGCTGCCACCCACGGATTTTTCACCCGTGGTCAGCAAGGTGAAGGCCGCTCGGGAAATTCCCTGGTAATCAACTCCGGGATGTTCATAAAAGCGCGCGTCTTCACCTGCGATGAAGGCGTTTTTCATATCACCCGGTACTTCACTTATGGTTACAGGTATGCGACGCATCTCGCCGAACAAGCCGATCAGTTTCTGGTCCTGGCTGTAAACTCGCAAAGGAACTTGCAGCTGTACATCCCTCAAGGAATCAACTTCGGGTAAATCGGGCCAGATCAACAGGTAGGTAATCCCCAGCGTCACAAATGACAGCAGGACTGCAGATATGAC
>CAVPUV010000066.1:0-18177 GCA_963708905.1 uncultured Gammaproteobacteria bacterium
CGGGCACATCCAGCAAGAGGGTGACACCCGTGAAGTGCTGGAAGCCTAGCGGAAATTTAGTATCAGTTAGCGCAAAGAAACGGAATGGGGGAATCCACCATAGGCTTCCGTTCAGACTCCCCGTTCAAGCGCACTCAGATACGAGTCGCACCAGTTCGCAGCCATTGACTACCACGGTGGGAATTTTCAATGACCACAGCTGGGGATTACTGAATGTCAGGGCAGGCAACGGGGATAACGAGGGGACGTTCCCGCGGAAACGCGTATTATGTTAAATCCGCGCTGAATACCGGCGCGCGAGCCGCACGCTTACAGCGTTGCGGGCGGTATTCCTACAAAATTGGCTGGGATTTTCCTGCTTCGATAAAATCTGTTTGCATCGAAAATCCAGCAACGTGTTGATCGGCATGACAGTGGAGCCTATAGACGCGGAACCCGACGCATAAAAGGAGACAGATCATTGGATGATTTGATAGATAAAATCCGCCGCCTGGTCGAGGACGGAAAGGTGCGGATATCGGAACATGGCTACGATGAATTGGCGGATGATAATTTGTCGGCCCGGGAAGTGCTTGCTGGTATTACCACGGCCGTGACAGTAGAACTGTACCCTGACTATCCAAAAGGTCCAAGCGTGTTACTTTTGCAACACGATAAGTCAGGTAATCCGGTTCATGTAGTCTGGGGCGTTGTCAAAGGTTATGATGAGCCTGCAGTATTAGTGACGGCCTATCGTCCTGATCCCGCACGCTGGGACAAGTCCTGCCTGCGGAGGAAAAAATCATGAGCACGCGAAAAAAGATCAAGTATATCCACGAAGGGCAATATGTTGCGGAGGTCGAGGTTGAACTGATCGAATCAGATGAGGCTTGGTCCCCGTACTTGACTGTGGACGACGCCTATCATCTTGATGATTTGCGTGACGCTTTGCGCCGAGGCGATCTTGAAGCGGCAGCGCAGCATGGCCGGATTTATGAATTACGACCAATTGCCAGAGCGTAATTTCACACCTGTCCGGGGCACGTAGGAGGCCAAAAGATATCAGGTTGAGGAAGTCCGGGAACTGCTGCAACGATCAGGAATACACCCATGAACACCATATCGCACAAAGGGTACACAGCGCGTGTTGAGTACGATGAACGCGACAACATCCTGGTTGGCCGGCTGCTTGGAATTCGCAGCATCATCAGCTTTCACGCCGAGACCGTTGCTGAACTGCGACTTGAATTCGAGAAGGCCGTGGAGGACTATCTGGCCGAATGCAAGGAAACAGGCCTGAAGCCCGAGAAGCCGGCCTCGGGTAAAATACTTCTGCGTGTCCCGCCGGAAATACACGGCAAGGCATTGGTTGCAGCCCAGGCTTCAGGCAAAAGCCTCAACCAGTGGGCGAGCGAAATCCTGCAAAGCGCAGTGCATGCGGATGGCTTTTAAGTGTTACGGGTCATGGCCGGTATTTTGGCACCCGGCAGCGGCGAAGTGAAAACCCGCCCCGGGGCAACCTCGTCTTTACTCACCATCGGCCTGGGCTTCAAGGGCGACCTGACCGGCCGGGACAATGCCATGTTATCCGCCATGTTGCCGGGCGCTACCCGTGTGAAAGCGCTCACCTTTCTGGAAAGCATCAAGGCGTTTTCCGTTTGGGCGATTCCTTCGAGGAGCCGGAGAAAACCTACTCCGCTGGCATGCGCTTGCGCCTGGGCTTTACCACCACCCTGATGACCCAGGTCGATATCCTGTTGATCGATGAAGTGCTGGAAGCCTATCGGAAATTTATTGTCAGTTAGCGCAAATGCAACGGAAAGCGGGAATCCATCAGAGGCCTTCCATTCGGACTCCCCATTCAAGCTCACTCAGGGGCCAGTCGCACCAGTACTCAGCCATTGACAACCAGGGTGGGGAATTTTCAATGACCACAGCTGGGGATTACTGAATGTCAGGGCAGGCAACGGGGATAACGAGGGGACGTTGCCGCGGAAACGCGTATTATGTTAAATCCACTCTGGATACTGGCGCGGAGGCATACTCCTACAGCGTTGCAGGTGTAATTCCTACGATTGTGGAGTGCCTCAGAAACTAATCCAACCTGTCTCAATTTGTTAGAATGCCGGTTAATTCCCTGTGACTGGAGCTATTTATGAATCGCAACAGAGCATTGCATCTACTTGCCCAACACAAAGGAGCAGTTGGCCGAACGATTTGGCTGGCGTTAATGGGGCGCCATTCACAGGCTCAGCTCGCTATGCGAACCGAGGCGAACGAGTCGAAGTACTTCAGCACTGGGTTTTCGGTAGATTAGCACCAGGTCGGGCTTGATGTGGCAGTCACGGTGATTTTGCCAGTCACCTGTTAACGAATGATCACGGTGCCTATCAGCTAACGGTTGGTCATTCGCCAGCAACGTCAGAATCTCTACGAGGTCGCGTTTGAGTGTTGCGCGGTTCGGGCCTTTGGTTTCGCGTTTATAATCACGTTTGAACTGGCTGGTGCGCTCAATCGTCCGCATCCAGATCCGCCATCAGCTCTTGCACCGTGGAAAACGATGGCAGCTTGCCACGACGCGCTTCCTTCATTGCCTCGATCGTCTTCTTGTTAGGAACCAACAGCTCGAAAGGCAGGGCCTTCTCTCGGGCGACGCGAGTCAGCATGATGCGAATGGCATCCGACGCGGTAAGCCCCATGGCTTCCAGCACAATGCTAGCCTCTTCCTTAATGTTTTCGTCAATCCGGGCGCGCACTACGGCGTTCGAAGCCATGTTCCAATCCTCCAGGTTACGGGCTACATTGTAGCTCAACACATTCCAGGTAGTCAAAGGCCCGTATCACCGCCGGCCGGGACAATGCCATGTTATCCGCCATGTTGCTGGGCGCTACCCATGAGAAAGCGCTCACCTTTGTGGAAAGCATCAAGGAGTTTTCCGAGTTGGGGGATTCCTTTGAGGAACCGGAAAAAACCTACTCCGCTGGAATGCGCTTGCGCCTGGGTTTTACCGCCGCCTTGATGACCCAGGTCGATGGATTACTGAATGTCAGGACAGGCAACGGGGGATAACGACGGGACGTTGCCGCGGAAACGTGTATTATGTTAAATCCACTGTGGATATCGGCACCGGAGGCATACTCCTACAGCGCTTCGTGCGTAATTCCTAAGTTTGACGCGAGATAAGTGGAGTGTCGTTGGCGTAGATGTTCTCGCGCACGGTGACGATGGGGTTGAAGCCGGGGCCGTGCAGGAGGTCGCGTTGCGGCCGACAGGGCGCTGGGTCGCGCGTGCGCTCTTGCAGGCGTTGATGGCTGTGGTATGATCCGGCAAATTGCCGTACAATGTCAGCTGGAGGACAAGACCATGCCAACAACCCGTTCTACCGCTCGGCTCGAAGCCAGGATCAGCACCGATCTGCGCAAAATGCTCAAGCGCGCTGCTGAACTCCAAGGGCGCACCATGACCGATTTCGTCGTGGCCGCCGTGCGGGACGCCGCCCAACGTGCCATCGAACAGGCCGAAGTCATCCGCCTGTCGCTGGCCGATCAGCAATGCTTTGCACAAGCACTGCTGTCGCCGCCGCAACCAGCACCGGCCTTGAAGCGCGCTATCGCTCGGCGTCGCAAGCTCCTGCGCGCTGAATGAGCAGCGCGCCGTTTCGTGTCACACCACTCGATGTTGAGTATGACCGCACAAGGTTCAACTGCGGCTCTGCACTGCTGGATCGCTACTTGCAGCAGCAAGTCACGCAGGATATCCGCCGCCGCGTGACCGCGTGCTTCGTTGCGCTCGCCAGCGAGCAACGCATCGCAGGCTACTACACTTTGGCGTCGGCCAGCCTGCTGCTAGCCAATCTCCCGGCCAGCGTTGGCAAGAAGTTGCCCCGCTACCCGACCGTGCCGGCGGTACGCATGGGGCGGCTGGCCGTAGATCAAGCATACAAGGGTCAGGGCTTGGGCGGGGCGCTGCTGGCCGATGCGCTCGATCGTGCCGCCCGCTCTGAAATTGCCGCCTATGCCTTGATGGTCGATGCCAAGGATAAGCCAGCCGCAACCTTCTACCGGCATCACGGCTTCATCGAGCTGCCCGACTCGCCCTTAACACTGTTCCTGCCGCTGGCAACAGTGGCAGCACCTCAGAAGAAAAAATCGTGAGCTGACTTCTGAACGTTCGCGCGTGCGGTGAGGATGGGGTTGAAACCGGCGCTAAGCGAAAATCCTGATTGGCTTGTGAATATGTCGAAATTGCATGAACGCGGCTGGAAGTTGGGCTCGGCTGCTGAGTTCCTGGATCTGTCCGCACAGGAGACCGCTTTCATTGAACTGAAAATCGCGTTCGGCGAGTCACTCAGACAATATCGCGCCCATGACAAATTGAGTCAGGTCGAGGTCGCCAGACTTGTCGGGGCGAGCCAATCGCGCGTGGCGAAAATGGAAGCCGGGGATCCGGCAGTTTCGCTCGATTTGCTGGTGAAGTCGCTGCTGGCTTTGGGTGCATCCCGAAGGGATTTGGCCAGGATGATCTCGAAGTAAGGGGCTGTGATAGCGGCCAGTGCCGTGCTGGCTGCAGACTTGGGAGACGGCATCGACGGCCCAGAAATCGTTCTTGCGCAGTTCGCCGTGGCCGCCGGGCCGGCCCATCAGTTCGCTGGTGACGTCCTGCACGCCGTACCACAGCGAGCGCTTCAGCGAGCGGCAGAATTCTCCCTCGACCTTGACCAGCACTTCGTCGTTCATGGATGGATGCCCGTTTCGTGTTGCGGCCGGCCCGGGGGTCGCACACGAAGCGCAGGCAATGGAGACAGCGCGGTTTCGCTGCCGGCAAAGAAGCGCTGTCGGACCGCCGTTGCGCGTGCGCTCCTACGGCGTCCGGGATCAAGGAGCATGTCAGGGCCGCCGGCGCAGAGCAGCCAGACCGAGACGTTCCCGCGGGAACGTCTGATGAAAAACCACAAGCTGCGTTTTAGCTTGCCGAAGCCAAGCAGCGTGGAATCGAGCGAGTAAACGGCTGTATTCAGGAGACGACTCTTCATTTGTCCAGAAATTTGGTTTCCCTGCTCAAATCAATGACCGTATGGTCATTGGCATGGTGGATGAGTGTACCTGTTACCTGGCCGGAATCTAAGCGTTTGACGCGAGATAGCTGGGGTGTGGCTATGCGGCGCCACACTTTTGCTCGCTGTCCCGGTATTCGGGCAGTTGCTTTCCCTCGGCTTCGCCTGGTGGCGGGCCACGTGATGCGTGAATTTCCTACACCATAAGAAGGGCTTTTCCTGCATCGCTGAACGCGGCTCGATGGGACAATTTGGTAAGGCAATATGACAACCTGCCATTCAACCCTTTCGCTTTTCTTGCTCATGATATCAAATAGTGATAGCATTCCGTCGTTGAACTCAAGACACAGGAAGACGCTCGCGGCGCTGTTTGCATTACCGACATCAGCATCTATCGTCTTCGCTGATATCGAAGCATTGCTCAAGGCGCTCGGTGCAAAGGTTGTGCAGCGCGGGGGATCTCGAGTAAAGGTAGCGCTCCGTGGTGAGCAATGGCGGGCTCATCGCCCTCACCCAGGTAAGGAGGCCAAAAGATATCAGGTTGAGGAAGTCCGGGAACTGCTGCAACGATCAGGAATACACCCATGAACACCATATCGCACAAAGGGTACACAGCGCGTGTTGAGTACGATGAACGCGACAACATCCTGGTTGGCCGGCTGCTTGGAATTCGCAGCATCATCAGCTTTCACGCCGAGACCGTTGCTGAACTGCGACTTGAATTCGAGAAGGCCGTGGAGGACTATCTGGCCGAATGCAAGGAAACAGGCCTGAAGCCCGAGAAGCCGGCCTCGGGTAAAATACTTCTGCGTGTCCCGCCGGAAATACACGGCAAGGCATTGGTTGCAGCCCAGGCTTCAGGCAAAAGCCTCAACCAATGGGCGAGCGAAATCCTGCAAAGCGCAGTGCATGCGGATGGCTTTTAAGTGTTACGGGTCATGGCCGGTATTTTGGCACCCGGCAGCGGCGAAGTGAAAACCCGCCCCGGGGCAACCTCGTCTTTACTCACCATCGGCCTGGGCTTCAAGGGCGACCTGACCGGCCGGGACAATGCCATGTTATCCGCCATGTTGCCGGGCGCTACCCGTGTGAAAGCGCTCACCTTTCTGGAAAGCATCAAGGCGTTTTCCGTTTGGGCGATTCCTTCGAGGAGCCGGAGAAAACCTACTCCGCTGGCATGCGCTTGCGCCTGGGCTTTACCACCACCCTGATGACCCAGGTCGATATCCTGTTGATCGATGAAGTGCTGGAAGCCTATCGGAAATTTATTGTCAGTTAGCGCAATGCAACGGAAAACGGGAATCCAGCAGAGGCTTCTGTCCAGACTCCCCGTTCAAGCTTACTCAGATACGAGTCGCACCAGTACGCAGCCAACTCATAAAAGCCCAATCGCCTCAGAGGTGCGCACAGTTCCGAGAGCGCTATGTTGCTAGCTCACGGGTAAGCAGGCAGTCGCTTCTCGACAGTTATTGGCAGGTAAGATCAAACGCCCTTGACAAGTTCGTATTCACGAATCAACGGATCTGCTGGAACGTGCCATTCCATCGCGATCTTACGAATCTGGCTCAAAGTCAGCGCCCGCTTTTTATTCAGAATTTCAGACGCACGAGACCTGGAATCAAGAATCTCAGCCAAGCCTGTTTGATCTAAGCCTTTCAGCTCCATGGCGTTCTTGATGAACTCAATCGGGTCAGGTGACTCAATCGGAAAATATTTTTGTTCATAGACTTCAACGAGCGTGGCCAGAACGTCTAATTCATCCCCTTCGCGGCTGCCATGCTCCGCATCCATCAGATCATCAATGCGCGCCATCGCTGCACGGTAATCAGCATTTGTCCGAATGGGTGAAATGTCCATCAAATCGCCTCCGCATCAATTTCATCATACTGCTTGTGTGTGCCCACAAATCTGACATATCCCACCCTATACGGATAATTGAACTTAACAATTAGCCGGTACTTGTTTCCCGCAATGTTAAACACAACTCTGTTGTCTCCAACTACACTTGCCGAAGCAAGCTGGTTCTTTACTGCTTGCGGGCGGTCCCAGTCTGCATTTTGGGCCAATGTATACCATGACTTAAGTGGTTGCTCGCTGTCCCGGTATTCGGGCAGTTGCCAAAACTCCCTCAGCCGTCTGATTGCAATGATTCGCAACGCTCACCCCCTTGAGACACTGAAAAGTATACAACGTTCCCGGTATGGGAACAAGACTACTGGCCCTGCCCGCCGGTCAGCCAATCTCTCGTGGTCTGTAACAGGGGCAACGCGACCTTGTTGACGGAAAACCTACACCAAACAAAGGGCTTTTCCTGCAGCGCTGAACGCAGCTCGAGGCGATAATTTGGCCAGGACAAATATGTGCAGTTGCGCGCTCTCCGGGCAAAACTGGCGGACAGGAACTTTGCGGGAATGACGATGAATACGAAGCTGAGCAAACTCCCAGTGGAAGAGCGAATTGAGCTGCGTGAGCTTGCTGGTACACTATATCCATGTGTGGCAAAACCGCTACCTACAACCTCAAATGGGCCCAGGTCTATGCCTACGCCTCAGCCTTGATCCCGCCGGCCGCCCTGGCCCCGGACCCGGCCAACCGCATCAATATTTCTCCTTCACGCTTACGGCACAAGGCGCAGCCGGACTCGATGGTGTGGGAAACGCTGCCGGTGATCTACCGCGCCGGCAATACAGACACAGCCACGGAAGCGATCTGGCCATTTATCCCGGGCAATGAGAAAGTGGAACTGCCGGGGGTTCTGCTGCGTCCTGGGGTGTGATCGGTATAAGCCGGCACTCTTGTGCCTGGTACACCTGGCAGTGCGGCAAGTCCGTGCCCAAAAGGGTACTGACCAGGCCCGCATAACCACTCAGCTGTTGCTGCCAGCGCTGCAGCACTTCCTCGTCCGAGCTTCCGGTTTTGTAATCGATAATCGTCCACCGCCCGGCCTCATCCCGGTATAAACGATCGATGATGCGCCGGGCAATGCGGTTGCCTTCGCGTTTGAACAGGACCAGTTCCGCATGGGACTCGGCCCTGCCCTCCGGGCTTATGGCGCGCCGGCCCGTGTCGCTCTGAAGGGCGGTCTTGATCATGCTGTTCAGGGCTGGCAGTAACTTGGTGACACGGTCCGCACGGGCGCCGCTACGCCGCAACAATGATTCCAGCATGGCAGGGTGTTCATCGAACCAGGCGCCGCTCCAGCCCTGCTGCCAGTGGTCGTGGATCAGTTCCAGCCACAGGTGCAGCGCCGCGCCCAGCGCGGTGGCGTCGCGGTCCGGCAAGCTCGGCGGCTCGGCGGCTTCATCAGCCGGCACAGCGGCCGGTTCGAGGTTCAGCTGCGGGGCATCGACCAGGCGTAACAGCGGCAAGCACGCCGGCTCCGGCTCGGAGCTCTGAATATCCCCGACCTGGTAGTCCCGGGCCGCACAAGCCGGCGCAAATGCCGGCATCAGCAACTGCATGAAACTGCCCGCATCCGCGTAGCAGCCATTCTTCTCGCTGAATTTGAAGCGGCCGAGCAGGTGCAGTTGTTTCTTCGCCCGGGTGGCCGCGACGTACAGCAGGCGTATCGATTCGTAACGCTGGCGCTCGGCATCCACCGCACCGAGGTAGCGGTAGATGGAAGGCGCATCGTGACCGCGCTGCGTGACCGGCGCCATCAGCAGACCACTATCGTCCTGAGGTTCATCATCACCGCCATCCAGGGTGAATTGCTGCGCCATGATCAGGGCCGCTTCATGCCGGCCAGTGTTGCGCTGCAGGCCGGGCAGGATCACCACGTCGAACTCCAGGCCCTTGGCCTGGTGGATGGTCATGAGCTGCAGCCTGGACGGCTGGCCTTTGGCGTACAGCGCTTGCAGCGCCTCGCTCAGCCGTTCCACCAGCTCGCCCTGCCCTTCCTGTTCGACGCGGCCCAGCAAAGCCAGAAACTCCGTGGCATTCTCCAGTTCGCTGGCATCGGCATAGGCATACGGCGCGCCCAGTTGCAGCCAGGTATATTCCACCGATTGGCGCAAGCTCACGTGCGCGCACAAATCGCGGGCGGTAAGCAGGACCTGGTTGAGCCGGCCCAGCCGCTGGCGCGTTGCGGCCGCCAGTTCCGGGTCTTGCACCGCCTGGCCGATGCGTTGCCAGATGTCGCCGTCGGATCGTTCCCCGGCGACACGGTGTAATTCCGCCAGACACAGGCCGCACCAGGGCGCACGCAACAGCGCCGCCACCGCGACACGGTCGGCCGGATGCACGAGAGCCCGGGTGATGGCCAGCAGGTCCTGGATCACCGGCCGGCCGGCCAAAGCGTCCACCTTGACGGCTTCAAAATCGATGCCGGCGCGCAGCAGTTCCTGCGCCAGCGCTTCCAGGTGCCTGCGTGCGCGCACCAGCACTGCGATCCGCGTCGTGTCGTCGCGCTGCCGGTAGTCACGGATCAGCGCCGTGATCAGCCGGGCTTCGTCTGCATCGGTTTCATCCGGCGTCAGCGCATGCAGCTGCACGCTGCCGCCGGCTTCACGCTCCGCCACGGCCGCGTGGTAGCTGACGGCGCCCGAGTCGCGTTCGTCATTTGACGGAAAAATATCCGGGAACTGCTGGTTGATCCAGCTGACTATTTCCCGTCGCGAACGAAAGTTCGCCGTCAGCTGCAGGGTCTCGACCGGCACATCCCCCATGCGGCCCTGCTGCACCACGCGGGTGAACAGGCCCACGTCGGCGGCGCGAAAACGGTAGATGGACTGCATCGGATCGCCGACCAGGAACAGCGTGCGCCCGTCGCCGGGCATCCAGCCGCTGATCAGCTGCCGGATCAGACAGTGCTGGGTATGACTGGTATCCTGGAACTCGTCCAGCAACAGGTGCTCCAGCCGCCGGTCCTCGGACAACAGGACCTCACTGTAGGCTTCGCCTTCCGCCGCGTTGCCGCGCAGGCTGAGCAGCGCCCGCTCGGCCAGAAACTGAAAGTCCGTCCGGCCTTCCGTCATGATGACGACATTCAGTTCGGCCAGCAGGAAACGCAGTAATTCCAACACATCCTGCAGCAAGCCGTCCTGCCCTGCAGGGCCTTCCAGCGGCGCAAACCGGGCCATGCGTTCGAGCGCCCGCAGCGCCTCCGGGTGTTCATACCAGCGGCGATAAAGTGACTGCAGTTCGGCCACCGCGGCGTCGGCTTCCTCGCTGCAGCCGGGAAACAGGCGCTTGCGGGTGATGCCGCCCGGCGCGCGCGCGGTATTGCCGCCGGTGGTCAGTACCTGCGCCAGCCAGTAGGCCTGCCACAGCGATGAGGTCACGCTGGCGGGCATGTCATCGCAGGCAGCGGCCAGCCGCGCCGCGGGCTGATCGCTGTCGTCCGAGGTGGCGCCGAGGCCGGCGACGATGGCGGTTGCCGCCGCCAGCGAGGCTGCTCCCAGCGCACCGGCAAAGGCGGCCAGTTCCACCTTCTGCCGCTGCTGCACCATGCGCCGCAGGCTGGCCAGCGGCTGGCCCAGTGAGCCGGTCCACTGATCGCGGATGCTCAGCATATGGGTGAGCAGTTGTTCCAGCCGCATGGTATCGCCATCGAGGTGCACCAGCACCCGCACCAGGCGTTCATGCAGCTTGTCCTGGTCCGCTGCCTCGGCCGCATCGGCGCTGTCCAGGTCTTGCACCATGCGGCGTATGGCCAGGCGATACAGTGGTTGGGCGTCTTCCACTACGCGCAAATGACTCACCACCGCGCCGTACTGCGGGTCACGCTGCAACAGCTGCGCACACAAGGCATCGATGGTAAAGATGCGCAGGCGGCCGGGGTTGTCCAGCAATCCCCAGTCGTGCCGGTCGTTCTGCACCAGCACGGCGCGGGCCAGTTCCACCGCGCGCTGCTCGTGGGCGTCGACCGCTTGCTGCTGCCGCGCCTGCTGCAGGCGCTGCATGATGCGATTGCGCATTTCCTGCGTGGCCTTGCGGGTGAAGGTGATCGCCAGCACCCGTTCCGGTTGTCGCACCTGGCCCAGCAGTTTCAGGTAACGCTGGGTCAGCAGCTCGGTCTTGCCGGAACCGGCCGGCGCCTGCACGATGAAAGACCGGTCCAGCCGCAGGGCGGCGTCACGCGCGGCCTGATCGGCGGGAATGGCGTTGGGCCCGGCGGGCTCAGTCATCACGGTCCGCCGGCAACCCGGCGCCGTGCGCCAGCAACCAGGCCTCGCCTTCACCGCGTCGCAGCACGGCATCCACGCCGGCGTAGCGCAGCCCTTCCCTGTCGTACAGGCAATTGGCCGCATGGCCCGCGGCAATCTCTTTCAGCAACGCGCCGATGCCGGTTTTCCAGTGCTCGAATAGCTCCTCCCAACCGGCGAAGGCCCGGCCAAAAGCGCTTCTGCGGTTGTCGCTGGCGTAGAGAGTTTGCCAGGCGGCGGGCGGGTCGTCGACCACACCGGCCAGGCGGCAATCCCCGCTGCGCACCGATGCCAGCGCCAGCCCGCCCACCGCACCCGGCTGCTGCAGATCGAGCAGCACCGCGTACAGCGGCAGTTGCGGTTCGCCCAGGCGGGGGCGCAGCCAGCCGGCGACATCGACCGCGCCACTCTTGTAATCGATGATCAGCTGGCGGCCATCATCCAGCCGGTCGATACGGTCGATGCGGAAATCGAGCGCCAGTCCCTGCACCACCGCGCGGTGTTCCTGCTCCAACGCCACGACCACGAAGCCCTGGCGCGGGCGCTCGAAAACCAGCCACTGCTGCAACAGGCGCTGCAGCCTTTGCTGTTCCGCGCGCAAGGCGGCTGGCGCCAGCCGCTGTTGCGCCTGGTGGCGGCGCAGGCCGCGGTCGACCGCGGCGGCAATACCATCGCTGGCGGGCAGCCCCGGCTGGCCGGCGTGCTCGCGGAACAGCTGGTACAGGGCTTCGTGCAGTAACTTGCCGCGATAGGCATAGTCGGCAAACGGCCCCGGCATGGGCTCGAAGCGCAGTTGCAGCCGGTACAGCAGATACGCCATCAGCGGGCAGGCGGACTGACTCCTGACCATGGCCGAGCCGCCGGGCAGGTGTGCTCCTTCACCGGCTTGCAGGGGCAGGCCTTGCGTATCGTCCAGCGGCTGCAACCAGGGATGGCCGGCATAACCGCCTGGATACGCCGCCGCAGCGCCGGCGGACTGCATCAGCACCGGCCAATGGGGCAGCGGCCGGGCGCCAGGGGCGACCGCCGCCACGGCCGCCAGCAAGGGGCTGGCCAACCGCGGAACGTCATCGTCCGCGCGGCTCCAGCTGTAGTGCACCTCGGGCGCCAGCAGGTCCAGCTGTCTTTGCACTTTGCGGGTGAAGTCCAGCTCTCCCTCCGGCGTGGCCCGGGGCATGTGCCGGACCATGTCGTGGGGCAGGAAGGGGTTGCTGGCTGCAGGTCCGGGCCAGTTGCCGTCGTGCACGTTCATCACCCAGGCGGCATCAAAGCTCTGGCCCACGGCGTCTTCAGGACTCAGCAGCTGAATCGGCGACAAGGGACCGCCGCGTTCCGTCAGGTGCGTGTCCCGGCACCAGCGCGACAAGGTGGCAATCGCCTGCTGCACCGGCCCCGCATCCACCTGGCGTAAGCGCTCCAGCAAGTCGGCAAACTGCCGTACCTGCCCGGCCAATAGCGTGCCGCGCGCCACCGCACCCGGCCAGCCCCAGTCCAGCAGGTGGTGCAACAATGCTGTGCCGATGTCCGCGCCGCCGGCGATGGGCTGCGCGGTGGCCAGCAAGCCGTGCAGGAGCGGCAGCTGGTCTTGCAGATTCCATTGTTGCAGCAGCCGGCCCACGTCCCGCAGTGACTGGTAATAAATCCTTTGCCCGCGCAGCTTGAGTTCAAACCGGGCCCGGGCCGGCCCTTCAACATGCCAGCCGGCCAGGTAGGGGCTCAACAACAAGCGGCTGATATCGGCAAACGGGTGGCGCGCGGCCGCAGCCTGTGCGCTCAGGCGCAGCAGCAGCAGCGCATCGTCAATGACGGCGTGTTGCGCCAGAGGGCTGCCATCGGCCAGGTGATACAGGCTATCGCCGTGCAAAGCGATGGACAGGCTTTCTTGCGGATGGATGATACGGTCGAACACCGGCGTCAGCTGGCTGGTCAGGGCATCCAGGCCATTGACCACGACGGCGATACGCTGATTGCCCTGTCGCAGGCACTCCCTCGCCCAGCCCGCCGCGGCGCGGAATTCTTCGCTGGCTGAATCGAAGGCATGCAACAGGCGATGCGCGCCGGGGCCGTGCACGCGATCTTCGCTCGCGCTGCTGCCGCCGGGGCCGCCCGTCGCGTCGATGATGTGTATCCCGCGCCGTTGCAAGGCGTCCAGCAGGGATTGCTCCAGCCGCGTGATCTCGATAAAGCCGCTCAGCTCGACTACCGCGGGCAGGCGCAGCGGCAGTTCTCCGGATGTATCCAGTTGTGCGCGCAAATGGCACAACCAGTCTTCCGCGGTGAACAGTTGCTGGCGTTGCAGTGACGCCTGCACCGCCACGTGCCAGTCGTGGAAGCCGGGATGCTCCCGGCGGCGTTCCTGCGCCGGGCACCAGTGCCGCAACAAGCGCTGTGCCGTCCGCGCCGAGCGTGCCAGCGTGTGGCATTCATAGGCACTGGCCCATTCGGGCCGCGCGCTCACAGCCTGCTGCCAGACCTGGTCCAGGCGCAGGTGATCCGCCGTCGCCGCCACGGGCCGGCCTTGCAACAGGTCGATGCGGGTTGAAGTCTGCTCCACCCAGCGCGACAGCACCGCCAGCGCGGGTGCGACCAGTACCTGCGCATCACCCGCGAGCCGAAACGCCTGCGCCAGCTGCAAGTCATACAGCCGCCGGTTGGGCACCAGGGTCAGACTTTGCGCGTGCTTGATGCTGCTGATTCTGTATGTGGTTTGGCTATCCGGCATGCCGATTGCAGGCCCGCCTGGCGGGATGAGCCTGGCCGCCGATTCAGCGCTTGGAAGTTGAAGTCTTCGGCAACCCCGGCTCTGTGGGTTCGTATTTAATCGCGGGCATGGTCACACCGGTAGCGTCCTGTTCCGCTTCAACCTCGTCGTCGGACTCAATCTTTTTGGCGAGGAATGTTTCGCCGCCCCAACGCGCTTCACCCAGATGGTCTTCAGTTGCGTGCATGCGCCGGGGTTTCCAGATATCCCGCCTGTTATTGAGATGCATATTGGCGTGACTGTGCAGCAGCGGATGCTGACCCGGCGTGCGCAGATGGTGTGACGCCGCCTTGGCGGATTTGGCACGCGCGCGGTTCTTGCCGCCCGACCTCGTGGCCAGCCAGATCAGGCCGATCGCGCATAATCCCACGAAAACCAGAAAATAGAACATACTCATTTTCTTCACCTCGCTTGCATTTTGCCGCCGCGAAGGCACGCGGCGCCAGGCTGTTGATTGCGCACACCCGGGGTCTTTACACCGGGGATGATTACCAGCCCCATATAGCTGGAACGTTCTGCCCATCTCGTCCGACGAGACGGGAGTCAGAACCGGTCGCCGCCGATTTACTCCGCGAACGGGATTTGCGTGTCGTTTTAAACGTTCCAGACTCAGCCACTGCCCGTTGGCTGCGTCGTGCTGCGTATTGGCGCGTTACCTTGCCGTTTTTGCTTCTGGTCCCAAACCTGATCGTTACGACACAGAGCAATCCGATGGCCAATACCGCCAGAATGTAAAAAATGTAAAACATGTTTGAAAGCCCCTGTTTGCCGGCCAGATTCCGCCTCCTGTCGGGAAATGGCCGGATTGTTCATTCAACAGCGGGGTGCGCCATGAGAGGCGGCACCGGCAATGCTGAACTGCGACTTTCAAATTCCGTTTAATCCCTGTCTGAACCACTGATCTGCTTCCGCTGACCAGCACGTCCTCGCCGAATATTGCGGTTTTATCTTCCCCCGTTGATCCCAATCTGTGGTAAGCCCATATGCACTCTCGATTGGGTCTCCTCAATGGATAAAACCTTTCGGCGACCTATGGATAGACACCATACGCCTGGAAAATAACTGGTGCAAGTTTGGCGTTTGCGGGAAACGGCTGCCGCTTAAAAAGCGACCTCATCAGGAATGCTCCGTCACCACCTGGACCGGCGTCCTCATGATGACTTCGCGGTGCGGGAACGGGATGGTGATACCGTGCTCCTTGAACGTGTCCCACAGGGCGAGCAGCACCTGGCCGCGGATGTTGCTAAGCCCATTCTGTGGATCACGAATCCAGAAGCGCAACAGAAAATCCAGCGACGAGTCACCAAAGCCCGTCAGCCAGCATACCGGTGGGTTTCTGCTCGAATCCACCCGCTCCACTTTGCTGCTTGCCTCGATGGCCAGGTGCGCCACCTGGTGCGGGTCGGAACTGTAGGAAACGCCAAACGGAACATCCAACCGCACGTATTCATCCGAGAACGACCAGTTGATGACTTGCTGGGTGATGAAGTCTTCGTTAGGTATCAGAAACTCGCGGCCATCGCGTGTCACGACGGAGACAAAACGCGCGCGCAATTCCCGGATCCAGCCGAATGTCTCACCCACCGATATGGTGTCACCGGGTTTGATCGACTGATCCATCAGGATGATGATGCCGGAGATGAAGTTCGACACGACCTTCTGCAGGCCGAAGCCGATACCCACGCCAATGGCGCCGGACAATACGGTCAATGCGGTCAGATCGATGCCGACGCTGGACATCGCCACCAGCACCGCGAATATCATCAGCGAGATGCGGAGTATCTTGCCGATCAGCACGCGCAACGAAGGCGTCAGTTCTTCAACGGCCTGCACCCGCCGATCGAGAAAGTTACCGATGCTCAGAGCCAGCCACAACAGCACCCCGAAAATCACGGCGGCCTGCATAAAGCCCAGTAACGACAGCCGTTTGGCGCCAACTGAAAAGCCGGCACTGTCGAGAATCACCGCGATCTCGTCGGCCACGCCCAGGATCGTGACGGCAACGTAAGCCCAGGCGATAATGGTAAACGCCTTGGCGAGCGCGCGGTTGCGAATGATTTGGGAAACCGCCGAAATCAGCAGCCACGCGCCGGACAGAAGCATGGCGCTGTACAACAGATAGTTGCTCGATGGCCACCCGGCCACACGCGTCAACAGGCAGGCGATGGCCAGCAACAGGGCGAAAAACAGCCATTCCAGGCGCCGCAGAAAAGCGGCGATCGGGCGCAAAAGCCCCGGCCTGCCCTTGATGCCGCGCGCGCGTTCCTCAAGTTTCGGCTCGATGATTCGCGCCAGCAGCAGCGCCGGGATAAACAGTAATGCGATCAGCCCTATCTGAATGCCGATCGCCGGCTGGCTCAGAAAATCCAGTGCGAGCTGCCCGTAATGCGCCATGTAAGCCGTAAGCCTTTCCATTCTGGTATTCCTTTTGCCCGCGGATGGTCGCGCCGCGTGCGGAAAACTATAACACCGTCAACGGATGTTGTAATTTTGCCGGCCGAACCAGGTGCCGTCATGGGGTTTGCCAACTATACTCATTTTCCGCACAGGCAAAACGGTACAACAGGAGAACGCCTGCACCTATTGTCATGGTGCGCATACCATTGCGGCGCAGGCTTTTGGTATCGATGAGGAAGTGTTTGCAACTCTGATGAGCGACCTGGACGCGGCCCCGGTTGCAGACAAGCTCAAGCCCATCCTGGCTTACGTGCGCAAGCTGACACTGACACCCGCCAAAATCACCGCCACTGACGCCAGGGCCGTGTATGCAGCCGGCTGGGATGAACGCGCGCTGTTTGACGCCATCAGCGTGTGCGCCCTGTTCAATTTCATGAACCGGATCGTCGAGGGTTCCGGCATTCGAAGCAATCCACTGGCCGAAACCGAGGAAACCCGTCAGGCTCGTATTCTCAGGATCTCCGGCGGCTTCGAGGGTGATGACCCGCATGAGGCTCCCCCGACCTATACCAAGCTGCTGTCACTTTGGGACATCCGCAGCGACAAACAGGAAAACTCTGATTGACTCAGGGATTTCCTGCAGGCGGGTTTTCTTGTAAAGGAATGATTGCTCTGATAAATTGTTTCACGCAATTTCGCACGAATCTATGGATGGATGGAAAGATGAATGGAAAACTTAAAGCTATATTAGTGACGGTGCCTATTGGGTTAATGCTGGGCGGGTGCTCAGAAATAACCGAATACTTTTTAGATGGTAACCCGGCGGAAGTCTCATCATGCAGCTTTATTGAGTCAGATGTGGGGCTTGAAGGCGCCCTGTGCGTCGAGTGCAATTCCGGGTCCAATGCCAGCGGCGAGGCCAGTGCTTGCGGCACGACTTTGAAAGTGCGTTGCAATTCCGATCTTGGCGACGATGTGTTTGGAGTAGCCATCGGAGGATTCGACGGTGCAACCGTCCTGACCGGTACGGCCTGGGTTGACAGCGATGGCACAGCAGGCCCAAGTGAGGACGATGAAGCGATTTGCCATGAGCAATCCGGCGAAGGTTTCGGCAAGCAAGAGTGGAAGTGCACCAATGCGCTGAAAGGAAGCGGTAAAGACGCAACCACCTTCGAGGCGGAAGTTAAATACGATCCAGACGAAGACGACTGCAACTAAACAGTTGCTGGGAGTTTCTTAGAAAACCCCCACGCAAGCGTGGGGGTTTTTTATGTGGCGTCCCCTAGGGGATTGTCTCGGACCATCCCTGGTCCTCGCCCTGCGGGCGCTTTCGCTGCGCTACAGCGACCTAATTCGCTCCCGGCGAATTGGTCGAACCCGGGGTTCGAAGTTCTCTGCGAGAACAGCACATAACAAAACCCCACGCGAGCGTGGGGTTTTGTTATGTGGCGTCCCCTAGGGGATTCGAACCCCTGTTGCCGCCGTGAAAGGGCAGTGTCCTGGGCCTCTAGACGAAGGGGACATTGTGGTGGAGCCAGGCGGGATCGAACCGCCGACCTCTACAATGCCATTGTAGCGCTCTCCCAGCTGAGCTATGGCCCCGGAAAGCCGCAGCATGTTACTGGCTGGAACCTACCGTGTCAATCAAGCATTCAACATCAAGCATTCAACATACCGTGATGAGGGATTTGGTCCCGGTCAGATCCGTGATGGACCGCCGCGCCGGTCGCATCGTCACCATACTGTGACCTTGTTTGAGCAGATAGTCCAGCCAGCGTTCCAGCGCCCGGTTCCTGCGCCACGCCCGTTGCAGCATTTGCCGGGACGGAACCGATGCGTT
>CAVPUV010000067.1:0-38270 GCA_963708905.1 uncultured Gammaproteobacteria bacterium
ATGTGGTCGTCGTGTGTCCCGGTTCAGCTGAAGTGGACAAAATGTGGCAGCAGATCATTTCGTTCCAGCCGAGTTCATACCCTCAGCCAGCTTGAGTCCCTGCAAAACGAGCTCTGGCAGGTTGACGTCGAACAGGCCGGTGTCCTCGAACAGGGCTGCGAAACCGCCGGTTGCCAGCACGCGCGGCTTTTGCCCCTTGAATTCTTCCTCGACCACCCGGCGGATGATTTCCTTGAGCGCTCCGATATGGCCATGAAACAGGCCCGACTGGATGCTTGCCGCCGTGGTGCGGCCCAGGGTCTGGCCGGCGCGAACGATTTCCACTGCCGCCAGTTTGGAAGTGCCTGATACCAGTGCCTGCATGGACATGCGCAGGCCCGGCAGGATAACGCCGCCCTTGTAACTCCGTTCTTTGCCAATGGCGCACAAGGTAGTGGCCGTGCCCATGTCGATGATCAACAGGTCCTGGTCCGGGAACAGATGGACGCCACCCACGGCATTGGCAATGCGGTCCGCTCCCACTTCCAGCGGATTCTGGTAGCCAATTTTCAGCCCGGTACGCACCCCGGCCTGCAAAATGAAGGGTGGACAATCAAAGTATTTACGGCAACTGGCGCTGATGGCATAAACCACTTCCGGCACCACGCTGCACATGGCGATACGGTCAATCGCGGACGGGTCGATACCGTTTTCACGCAATACTCCACGGAAGAACAGGCCGTACTCATCCGAGGAAGCCCCTTGCTTGGACGCGATGCGGAAGGTTAAAAGCAGTTCTTCGCCGGCGAATACGCCGCCGAAAATATGGCTGTTGCCGATATCAAGGCAAAGGATCAAGAGGCTTTCTCCAACAGGTGTTCAATGTGGCTGGCCAGTTCCTTGCTGTCGGCACAGGCAACGGCATCGGCTGGCGATGTGTGCAGGGCAAAGGGATGCCGGCCATCCCGTATGTCGCCGAGGTCATTATGCACCACGGCGTTGACACCGGCGTTAGCAAACAGAGCCGTGACAGCCCGCATGCGTTCGTCCTGGTCAGCTCCATGCGTGAGCTTGAAACCGATGATCCTGATATCCGGGTTGGCTGACCAGCTGCGCAATTGCGCCAGCAGCTTGGGGTTGGGTTTGAGATGCAGGCTCATGCCGCCGCCTGACGGCAGTTTGCTGTCCGGCACCGTGCTGCTGTCGCCGTCCCGCTCGATCCGATCCACCGAGAAATCGCTCACCGCCGCCGCCTGGATGACAGCATCGAAACTTTCTTCGCCCAGCAGACGGCGCAATGCTGTTGCCAGGTCGTCATAGCTGACGTAGGTTTCCTCACGGCAGGCCAGTTGCGGGCGGATGGCGCTGCAGGCTCCCAGCCAGGTGACCGCGTGACCGTGCCCGGCGAGGGTATCTGTCAGCGCAGCGGCCGTGCGTCCGCTGCTGAGGTTGCCAATATAGCGCACCGAATCGATAGGCTCGCGGCTGCCCCCGGCGGTGATCAGGATACGACTGGCGTTGCGCGGCGCCACGGCCGCGGTCATGGCCGCGATCCGACGCATGATGTCTTCTGGCTCCAGCATCCGTCCAGCGCCGAATTCACCACAGGCCAAGTCACCTTCGGCACCCGGTAAAACCTGTATGCCCCAGGATTGCAGCCGCCGGATACTCTCCTGGGTAGCCGGGTAACGCCACATATGAGTATTCATCGCCGGCACGATGAACATGGGTTTGTCCTGCCCATACGCCGCCTGCCACAGGCTGGTAACGGCGTCATCGGCGATGCCCGCCGCCAGCTTGTTGATCAGGTTGGAGGTCGCCGGCGCGGCCACCACCAGATCGGCCCGGCGCGCCAGGCGAATATGGTCCATGACTTGTCCCGGCGTGAACACATCCGCCAGTACGGGATGCCCACTGAAGCCTTCCAGGGTTGCGTGGCCAACGAACTCAGCCACGGAACGGGTGCAGGCCACCCGTACTTCATGGCCCTGTTTCACCCAGGCGGAGACCAGGCTGCTGGCCTTGGCACAGGCAATCGAACCGGACATCAACAGCAGTATGTTGGGCTTCATGGCGGGCACTTCATTCGATGGGCACATTATCAATCAAGCGTATCGCGCCGAGACTGGCTGCGGCCAGCCGGCGCCCGTGGAAGTCCTCGACGTAATCCACGACGAAACCCGATCGTTCCAGCTCACGCCGGGCGCTGTCCGCGCTGCCGGAATTTTTCAGGGCCTGGAACAGGGCAGGGGCTTGTTGCCGCTGCTGCGGGTCCAGCCGGCGATTGCGTGAAGACATGGCCAGTCCGTCCGCTTCCCGCACCAGCGGGCAGGACACGATCGTGACGGGCAGGAAAAACGCTGCCTGCATGCCGCGCAGCAACAGCAATTGCTGGTAGTCCTTTTCGCCAAAATAAGCCTTGTCCGGGCGCACGATATGGAGCAATTTCATGATCACCGTCAGCACCCCATCGAAATGGCCGGGGCGGTGCGCGCCGCACAGACGTTGACTCAGGCCGGTCTCGCTGACGCGATAGCGGTAATCGTCCGGGTACAGCGCCTGGTAATCCGGCATGAAGACGGCGTCAACGCCGCATTCCCCCAGCAGCTCCAGGTCCTGCTCGAACTGGCGGGGATAATTTTCCAGATCAGCCGCCTGGTTGAACTGGGTCGGGTTGACGAAAATGCTGACTACAGTCGTGGTATTTTCCTCCAGGCTCCGGTGCACCAGCGACAGGTGCCCGGCATGCAGCGCGCCCATGGTGGGCACCAGGCCCGTGGTGCCGCCGGCCTGAGTGTCGCGAAATTCCCGCATGGTGGCCACCGCAGTGAGGACTTTCATCCCGCGTACCTTTCCGCGCTGGCGGGAAACGTTCCATCGCGCACGTCGCGGGCATAGCGGTTGAACGCATCCAGCCACTGCTGGTTACCGTCGAGGTAGCGCCGCACGAATTTTGGCCTGAAGTCCTGGTTAAGGCCGAGCAGGTCCTGCATCACCAGCACCTGGCCATCGGTCTGTGCTCCGGCGCCTATGCCGATCGTTGATAGCGTCAACGTGGCGGTGATCTCCGCCGCCAGGGTATCCGGGACGCATTCCAGCACCAGCGCGAAACAACCGGCCTGCTGGCAGGCCAGCGCTTCTGCTTTGAGCCGCGCCCGATCGGAGGTGTTGCCGCCCTGGACATGGAAACCGCCGAGCTGATTGACGGATTGCGGGGTCAGGCCGATATGACCCATGACCGGCACGCCCGATTGCACGATATGTTGTATGGCTTCCTCATTGCCGGCGATCCCTTCCAGCTTGACGGCTTCCGCCCCGGCCTGCATCAGCTTGCCGACGGCGTCCATGGTTTGCGCCAGCGATTTGCGGTAGGACAGGAAGGGCAGGTCGCCGACCAGGAACTTGCCGGGCGCACCCCGGCGCACCGCGGCCACATGCCCGGCCATCATGTCGATATCGATGGGCAAAGTGGTGCTGTGTCCGTGCATCACCATGGCGGCGCTGTCGCCTACCAGGATGATGTCAACATCGGATTGTTGGATTATGCGGGCCGAAGTGTAGTCGTAACAGGTCACCATCACGATCCTCTCCCGCTGGCGCTTACGCCCGGGAAAATCGAGGATGTTCATAGCGCCACCTTTCTACGCTGTTCGTCCTGCCGGCTGCAACGGTACAGTTCCATGAAGGCCCGGTAGACCGGCTCCAGTGGATCGCCGGCCAGTGCCTGGAGGTTGCGTTCGATGGTGTTGTTGTCCCCGCGGCTCAGTGGTCCCGTCAGCGCCGAGGCGGGATTGCGCACGAAGTTTTGCACCACCTGTTGCAGGTAAGGCTGCAGCGTGGATGGCGGCAGTCCCATCGCGGCAAAACGTTCCGCCGCCGCCTGCCAAAGTATCTGGCTGAAATTACCCGCCATCACGCACAGTGCATGGTAGCGGGGTTTTTCTTCCAGGCTGATGGCGAAATGCGGATTGGGCAGGCCCGGCAAGACTTCATGGAAGGCATGACCACTGTCCACCATGAAAGGAATCCGCTGATAGTGTTCCAGCGTGTACAGCTCATGGCTGAAGGTCATCAGCGGATGCGCTCCGGTTACCCCGGGGACGCTCAAGGCGCCGGAACAATGCACCAGTGCTTTTTCATGCAGAAAAGGATAGCTCTTGAGCAATTCTGCTATGGCCGTGTCGGTTACCAGCAGGAGTACATGACTGGCGGGCCGGATGGTGGCGCGCAGCCGTTCGCTGGTATTGGCGATGGAATATGTGTTCAGCGGCGCGGCACGATCGCGCGCCCAGCAGGAAACAGGAAGACCTAACAGGGAAAAATAGTGGCGCATGTGCCGTGCCAGACGGCCGCCACCCAGTATGGCGTAGTGTGTCATTACGGTACCTGTCCTTAAGGATCAAGTCCTTGGTTCTCGCCGCTCGCGCGGCCTCAAGTCCGCGTTCAAACCCATTGTCCGTAACTGCCCCGCGGGTCAGCCCGATTAGCGGCAGAAGTTGAACGCTCGCCTGGATTATATCAGACGACCGACACGGGCGGAACGGCGCTTGATTTCCGTGCCTGCTTGCCAAGTTCCTTGTCGAAGGTGGCAAAACCATCGGTCTTCGTGCACAGCGCCAGGTGCACCGCATCACCGAAGTCCATGCCTGCTTCGTACCACTGTAGGGCACAGGCCATATTTGCCAACGCCATCGGCCTGAAATTCGGTAGTCCGAAAAGTGCATGTAGCCCTTTGACAATCTCATCCCGGGTGCAGTCATTGACCTGAAGCACCCATACCAGCTCCAGCAACACGGAGGGCGGGGCCGTGTATTCTTGTTTCTTCTGCAGCAGCGACACCGCTGTCCGGTACTGCTTCTCGTCGTCCTTCAGGAGCAAGCGGGCCAGGATATTGGTGTCGAGTGCGATCATCAGGCTTTTGTCTCTTTATCCCGAGTCCCGATCATTTGTCCGATAGCCCGCCTGGTTTCTTCTTCACTGAGGTATTTTCTGCCAGGCCGGTGCAGCATGCCGGCAGCGTCTTTGATCGAAGTTTTCTCGAATGCGGGGGCAGGTGTCAGTCTCAGTTCGTCGCCCACCGCGGTAATGACGAACTCGGTCCCGGTCTTGATGTGCCGCGATTCTCGCAGCGCCTTGGGAATGACGATTTGCCCTTTGCTCGATACTTTTACCGTTTCCATTGTCGCATCACTTCAGTAAGACAGAAAGTAAGACAATAATATCCGGGTCGTGCGGGAGTGTCTAATTGGCAGGACACAAAGGCATGGTAGTATGCTTGTGCGGCGGCCGCGGCTGCAGTGAACCTTTACGTACCGTGCCTGAATTCGGAATGCGCCATGTCAAAAACAACAAGCAGTGACGCTGTCACCTCAACCCCGGATTCGCGCGGCAGCAGCGCAGCGGCCAACGGCAAACTGGCCATCCACTGGAAAATTCTGATGGCCCTGGTGCTGGGCGCCGTCGTGGGTTATTTCAGCCATGGCGTCAGCATCGGCGGCGTGGCCCTGGTATCCATCTATGATTTTATTGGCCAGTTGTTTCTCAACGGGCTGAAAATGCTGATCGTGCCGCTGATCGCCTCATCCATTGCGCTGGGCGTGGCCGGCCTGGGCAATACCAATTCACTCGGCAGCATGGGGGTGAAGACCCTGGGTTTCTATTTACTCACCATTACCGCCGCCATTATTGTCGGGTTGATTATCGTCAACCTGGTGCAGCCGGGTATCGTCGACGGCCAGCCCGCCAGGGATCTGCTGGCACTGACCGCCAGCAGCGAGGACGTGCAGACAAAAATCGCCGGGCGCGGATTGGCTGAATTGCCCCAGATGGTGCTGCGCGCCGTGCCGCAGAACATCGTTGCCGCGGCCGCGGCCAATGAAATGCTGGCCTTGATTTTTTTCAGCGCCGTATTCGGCTATTTCATGTCACAGGTCGAGCATGAACTCGCCAGCACGCTGTACCGCTTCACCAGCGCGGTGTTCGAGACCATGATCCTGCTGACGCACTGGGTCATGAAGTTCGCCCCTTACGGTATCTTCGGGCTGGTCGCGGCAGTGGTGGCGAAAACCGGTTTTGGCGCGGCCAGACCCCTGGTGACGTTCAGCCTGGCCGTGGTCGCGGCCTTGCTGTTCCACGCTCTGGTGACGCTGCCGGCATTGGTGAAACTGGTGGGGCGTTCCAGCCCGTTCAAATTGATCCACGCGGTGGCGCCGGCGTTGCTGACAGCGTTTTCGACTGCTTCTTCCTCGGCTACGCTGCCCATTACCATGGATAATCTGGAACACCGCGGTGGCGTGCCGAACAAGTACACCAGTTTTGTTTTGCCGCTCGGCGCCACGGTCAATATGAATGGTACGGCCTTGTACGAATGCATGGCGGCAATGTTTATCGCCCAGGCCTATGGTCTTGACTTGTCGTTCACCCTGCAATTCCTGGTCTGCGCAATCGCGCTGGTTACCTCCATTGGCGTTGCCGGCATACCCTCCGCTTCGCTGGTGGCGATCGCCATCATTCTGACGGCGATCGGCCTGCCGGTAGAGGCGCTCGGTGTGCTGCTGGTGTTCGATCGCGTGCTGGATATGATGAGGACTTCGGTCAACGTGTTCGGCGATGCCTGTTGCGCAGTGATCATCGCGCGTTTGCAAGGTGAAGAACTGCCGGCACTGCAAGCCGATGCCACAGCCTGAACCAGGGTGAAAACCATGACCGCAAAAGTCACATCCATCAGCAGCCGTGACCGTCCTGGCGACAACCCGGAGACGGTCAGGCAATTGCGCGACCCGCGGCTTTATATCAACCGCGAACTGGCGCAACTGGAGTTCGTTTCACGCGTGCTGCGGCAAACGGTCGATGACCAGGTGCCCTTGCTCGAGCGCTTGCGTTTCCTGTGCATCACCAGCCTGCTGGTGGATGAATTTTTCGAAGTGCGGGTGGCTTCACTGAAGCAGAGAATCCAGCATGGCGCGGCGACGCCTGGAGCCGATGGCCTCACCGCGACCGCTACCCTGCAGGCCATCCGGCAGGGTGTTCTGCGCCTGGTGCGCGAACAATACCGCGTCCTGCACGAAGTGCTCACGCCGCAACTGGAGGCCGAGGACATCCGTTTCCTCAAACCGCAGGACTGGAACGGGCGGCAACGCGACTGGCTGCACCGGTATTTCCGCAGGGAATTGATGCCGGTGCTCAGCCCTCTGGGATTGGACCCGGTGCATCCCTTTCCGCGTATCCTGACCAAGAGTCTGAACAGCGCGGTGGAATTGCGCGGCAGGGATGCATTTGGCCGTGAGGCCAGCATGGCGCTGGTGCGTGCCCCGCGTTCGCTGCCGCGCGTGATCCGTATTCCGCGTTCCTACACTCGCGGGCCACACGACTTCGTGCTGTTGGGGGCTGTCCTGCAGGCTTTTACCGCTGACCTGTTTCCCGGCATGGAGATTCTTGGCAGCCATCAGTTTCGCGTCACCCGCAACTCCGAGCTGCTGGTCGATGAAGAGGAAATCGAGAATCTGGCCAGCGCTCTGGAAGGTGAATTGATGGAGCGTGGATTTGCCGCCGCGGTGCGCCTTGAAACCACGGCGAGCTGCCCGCCGCCGGTGGTGAAATTCCTCGCCACGCAGTTCGATCTCGGCGCCAGCGACATCTATCACTACAACGGACCAGTCAATTTGAACCGGCTGTCCGAGGCCATCGCCCTGATCGATCGGCCCGACCTCAAATACCCGGTGTTCAAACCCGCGGTCAAGCACTTTCTGGCCGGGGAACCGGACTACTTCGCCATCCTCAGGCGGCGCGATATCCTGCTGCACCATCCTTATGAAAGCTTCCAGCCGGTGATTGAACTATTGCGCCAGGCCAGCCGCGACCCCAGGGTTCTGGCCATCAGCCAGACGCTGTATCGCACCGGCATCGATTCCCAGGTGGTCAGTCTGCTGATCGATGCGGCGCGTAACGGCAAGGACGTCACGGTGGTCGTGGAAATCCGCGCGCGCTTCGATGAAGAAGCAAATATCAATCTGGCAACACAGCTGCAACGGGCGGGAGTCCAGGTCGTGTATGGCGTGGTGGGCCGTAAAATGCACGCCAAGATGCTGATGATCGTGCGCCAGGAGCGTAAACAGATACGTAAATACGTGCACCTCGGCACCGGCAATTATCATTCCGGTACCGCTACGCAGTATACCGATATCGGCCTGCTTACCGCCGACAGCGAGATCACCAAGGATGTACACCTGGTATTCAGACAGTTGTCCGGCCTGGGCCAACAATACGGGCTCAAGCGCCTGCTGCACTCGCCCTTTACGCTGCACACGGAATTGATCGCCAAGATTCGCCGCGAAGAGACAAATGCCAAAGCGGGACTGCCCGCGGGCATCGACGCCAAGCTGAACGCGCTGACCGAATCCAAGATCATCCGGGCCCTGTATTGCGCTTCGAGAGCCGGCGTCCCCATTACCCTGCTGATTCGTGGCGTATGCTGCCTGCGGCCCGGGGTGAAGGGCGTGTCGGAAAATATCCGCGTTCGTTCCGTGGTCGGCCGCTTCCTCGAACACGCCCGGGTCTATCATTTCGTCAACGGCGGCGAACGTGAAATCTGGTGTTCCAGCGCGGACTGGATGGAACGCAACCTGATACAAAGGGTGGAAGTGGCCTTTCCCATCGACAACCCGGTATTGCAGGCCCGCCTGATCGAGGAGTGTTTCACCATCCCATGGCAGGACGATATGGTTGCCTGGGACATGCAGTCGGACGGTAGCTACGTGGTCAATCCCGTTGATCCGTCCTCGAAACAGAAGCATCCGCAGAAAAGATTGCTCAAACTGCTGAAGGCCTGATGGCCGATTGCCTGGTTTCGTATCAGTCCCGCGCCTGCAGGGCTGCGATTCTTTCTGTCAGGGGTGGGTGACTCATAAACAGTCTCTTCAATCCACCCGCCATGCCACCCGAAATTCCGAAAGCCGCAAATTCACCAGGCAGATTCCTGGGTTCGTGCGCTCTTTGCAGAGCCTGCAAAGCGCCGATCATCTTGTGGCGTCCCGCCAGGGCTGCTCCACCCGCGTCCGCGCGAAACTCGCGCCGGCGCGAAAACCACATCACGATTATCGAGGCGAGAATGGAAAGAAAGATCTGTGCCACGATCGAGGTGATGAAGTAAGCGGGTCCATAGCCCCGTTCGGTCTTGAAAACAACACGGTCTACGACGTGGCCGATGATCCGCGAAAGGAAAATCACGAACGTGTTGATCACGCCCTGCAACAGCGCCATGGTGACCATATCGCCATTGGCCACGTGTGAAACCTCATGGCCGAGCACTGCCTCGGCTTCATCGGCTGTCATACTCTGCAGCAGTCCGGTACTGACCGCCACCAGCGCTGCGTTTCGACGCATGCCCGTGGCAAAGGCGTTGGCGTCCGCGGACTGGAAAATTCCGACTTCCGGCATGGCGATACCGGCTTCCTGTGCCTGGCGCTTCACCGTTTCGAGCAGCCATTGCTCCGAGCGGTTTTGCGGCTGGGCAATCACCTTCATGCCCATGGAGTGCCTGGCGATGAATTTGGACAGCGCCAGCGAGATGAAGGAGCCGCCAAAACCAATCACCGCCGCCATGACCAGCACGGCCTTCAGGTCAAGGTCGACGCCATTCTCGGCCAGCATGCCTTCCAGACCGAGAACCTGGAAAACGATACTGATCAAAACCAGTATCGCTGCGTTGGTGGCAAGGAACAACAGGATTCGCATCATGGAAGGTTTCTCCGCGGATTTCGTGTCATGTTAACTGCTGCTTGGATTATGGGCTAGAGGGTAGAGTTCCCGCTGGCGCTATTCCAGCTGCAACATCCCCAGAATAGCCAGTTCATCATCCATTTTCTCGCCCAGCCAGTTGGGAATGGTGGTATCCGGGGTGATGTGGATGCCTGATTGCTCGTGCGCGGTGAACAGGGAAATAACGTTTCCGCGGCAACGCGTGTCCGGGCCGGTCGGAATCACCGCACCGGCCGGGTTGGTGAATTCGATGGCGCCGTGCGCTGATGTACGGATGGCAAAACCCCCTTCATGCACCAACCGGTGATGGCGGCGACACATTAATAGAAGATTCTCCAGCGAGGTCTCACCGCCATCGGCCCAATGGCTGAATGTGGTGAGCATCGACAAAGCGCGAACAGGTGCAACCGGGGAAGCGGCATCCGCCATCACGCCGTTGCAAGGCGCGGCGGATGGCCGGGGGAATGCTGCGGGTCTTGCGGCCTATGTCGAGTGCGCTGCCGTCGGCACCATCCAGCCAGTGCACCACGCCCGCATCACAGGCCAGGCGCCGCGACGTTTCCGCGGCAACGTGGCCAAAGTTCTCGAGTTTGGCCTGTGCACCTGTTCCATCACTTTTGAGGGTTTCCACATCGGTATGCACATGCACCAGGAAACGGTCACCCCCACTACAGGTGTTTTCCTGGGCAGCGCCATAGGCCTGTGCCAAGCGCGCCAGCGCATCGGCACGGCAGAACGCAATGGGTTCAGATCTGGGCGGTATTTCCTCTCCCCATTGGTCACGGGACGTTTCCGCGGCAACGTTTTTCTGCTCCTGGAAATCTTCCTCCATGGCCTGTTCCAGAGCGTTCTGAATCAACGCGCCCTGTTCCGGGGTAAAGCGGCCTCGTAATACCCAGTACCCCTCATCATCGACATACCAGCTCAGTTCGCGCTGCATATGACGGGTGTTTTCCTGTGTCAGTGCCTCGATGCGTTTGACCTTGCGGTAATTGCGTACCACGCGCTCCACGTGATGCGCAGTGCCGTGACGCGCGATCATCAGCAAATAGCGCTCGTTCTTGCGCGTCGCCACCCGCGTCATCGCCCGGACCTTGGAATAGCTCACCCGCCCTTTGCGGAACATCGCGCTGATCCGGGGTAAATCTTTCAACGCATGCGCCACGCGCACTTTCTCGCGGGCGGCGCCCATGTCGATGCCGCATTTCCAGTTCAGCCAGTGGGCGCAGGAGCGCAGCCCGGGCGCATTCCAACCGTCGCAGGCATCGTATTCGCGGATCAGCACCAGCAGGCGATAGGTGGCGGCATGGATGTGCGCCGCCAGTTCGGTGATCTGATCTTCCAGCTGTTCGATGTGCTGCCGGTGCTGCTGACGTTCCTGGTCGTCGGCATAATGTTCGGCAATCAGCAGTGCTGTAAGCGGGTTCAAAAACGGGCGCGGTGGCGGTCTGGTTCATGCTGGATGTCCGGTTGCAAAAGACTATAATAATATACAGCATAATGACTTAATAATCCAGTAAAAACATTAAGATGTATATGAGAAAAATGGGCATCGCACTGTTGTGCGTTGTGGTTCCATCTCTCACGCCGGATTGTTACAATCACTCGCCCAGAAACCCGCTACCGGCTTGCCGGTTGTGGGTTTCTGGGCAAATTTTTTCGCTTCAGAACAGCAACGTTTGGGCGGCATATACCATTTTTTCCTTTAAGCTGCCTGCGCGGAAGTGACTTCTAAGCCGCCCACATGGCGGCGAACGTTTATGACGAACAAATCCGCCTGCAAGCTGATTTCTAAGCCGCCCACATGGCGGCGAACGCAGAAGGGGTGATATTCGACGGTACGGTATGTTTCTAAGCCGCCCACATGGCGGCGAACCAACCCCTCCACCGCCAGCAATTTGGCTTTGATTTCTAAGCCGCCCACATGGCGGCGAACCCAGTGTTGGCACTGACGATGATCTAATATACTTTCTAAGCCGCCCACATGGCGGCGAACGATAATATAGAGAGGCTCTTAAAGTCCTATGATTTCTAAGCCGCCCACATGGCGGCGAACTAGAAGCTCTAGCTCTCGTCTGGCCCAGTCGATTTCTAAGCCGCCCACATGGCGGCGAACAGTTTGATGTGCTCGGCCTGTGCAGACGCCAATTTCTAAGCCGCCCACATGGCGGCGAACTGTTGAAACAACGAGAATAATCAAACAAAATCCAACTATTGGCGAACAAATATTGCCAATACCTTCACTTTTGCTTTGATTCTGCAACACATTGATTAATTAGCATCTTCCCAGATGCCGTTTCTATGATGGTCTCGATGACGTGGTCTAGGATGCCCTGCGTCTGGCATGTGTCGATCAGTTCGTCTCGAAATGCCTGATCGCGATACCCTTTGTGGCTGGCGACAAATGCGAGAGGCAAAACGATAGCGTCTTTGAATAGATCGGCAACGTCAAAAACCAGGGCACCTCTCCTGGTTTTCCCGTGCATCACCGGGAGGGCAAAGGAAATTCCTAGCACATTCAGTGCGGCCGCTGCGTACCCATAAGCGATGTAGTTCCCATGGTCGATGAAGCCGTTGGCGGTGTCCTCAAGACTGTCCTTGCTTTGTTTGCCTTCCTCGCGTCGAAAATTCTTGAACGAAAACCCTCTGGCCAGACTGCGGTATACGTTTCTGGCCCACTCTGCTTCAACCGCCATAAGGTGTACGACATCTTCAGCGGCAGCAGTTTTTTCTGCAAATACGGCCGGCATGGAAACGGGAATTTCTATTTTTCGCTGCTTCAAATCAGGATTGGCAGCCCACGCTGCGCTCGCCCACCTGAACCTTTCCATCAGGAGCGTTTTTGCCGCCTTTAACCTGGCTACCTCATCGATCCAAATTTGTATCCACGCCTGCATGTACTCCGTCGGCCGGTATTCAGACTGCGGAGAAAGGAACACCTGATCCACCGAGCAAAACAGTGGCGCCCCACCATTTCCGGTAAATCCAACGATCACGTTGGACTCAGCTAGTCTTCTCGCGGCCGCATCCGTTATGGACGTGCCCTTGCCAAGAAGGACAAAGGCTGTATTGCGCTCTGGAATATTGAAAAATCGCTCGACCTCACGGTCGGCACTGGTCAAGTAGACGATGCGGTCATCTTTCTGCATAACCCGAACATGCTCGAGGTAGAACACGTTCGCCCGTTTTGACAGGAGTATTTGTTTCGGCTTTGGCCGCTGGTTCAAGCGATTACCGGCAACGCAAACGGCCTGGTTGCGACCGAGAGTCCGTAACTATCCGGGCGACAATCCATCGATGGCGATCCGTCGAGACAGTCGACATGCAGACTGAACGCATGCCCGTTGCTTTTGCTCGCAGATCTGAAGAATGGCAACTTGTCAGACGCCTGCAGACGGTAGTCGCGGCATTTCTCCAGCCTGGATCCGTTCCCCGGAATCCGATACCGCCGGTATTCTTTCCACGGGCCGCCGAAATCGTCAGGCACCTTTTTCGGGTAGCTAAAACGCACATACCCGTGAATCCGCTCGTTCGCCGTCAGGGCATCGACGACAACATCCAGATCTTCTCTCAATTCGGCAAACACGCGGACAATGTGCCCAGGATGACGGAACTCTCCTGTCTTCATGCGCGGGAAGGCCAAGGCGATACTCCCCGGGTGATCGCGGATGATGCCATGCAACACTCCGACAAGCCGTGTCATTACCGGCAGGGCGGGAACCTGTCCGCCACCAGTACTGGCCGCCCCGCGCACTTCTATATCGAAGTAGGCGCGAGGAATCATGCGGGTACCCCTGGCTCCATGCTAGCAGCGGGCTTCTCGGCCTTGTCCGACTCGCCGTAGACGCCGCCGCGATCCAGTGCCGCAATGCAGAACATACCTTCCGGGGTATCCGGATCAATCTGCACCAGGCGCTTCATCATTTCGAACGAAGATTGCTTACCTCGGCGATAGAACTCTTGCTGGGAAAGATTGGCGCCGAGCGGCTCCACGGGGATTGGAAAGCCCGTCTCCTTATAGTCGGGATACCACGTGTCAATGGTCCGGATCGCATTGAAGAGTTTTTGATCACGGATTGCAGCGTATCCCGTGATTCTGGTATCCGTAAAAGAACTAGGGGTCTTTAATTCAGGCTGTTCCGGGTGGCCGATCTTGTACAGCGGACGGGAAAAACCATCCGGCTTTCTTTCGACATAGTTCTGGCTCGGAAACACCTCGACATTGCCAGAGACGCGCATGTTCACGACAGCCTCAACTTCGAGGCCGTCAAGGCTTTCTCCACGCATCTGCCTGACCAACTCTGCCGCCACAGCATGCTCTTCCGAAGCATAATCGCCGAACTCGTTGCGTGGCACGCTCTTCGCATCAAAGGTTGCCAGTCTCTCGCCATCTGACTTTTTCGAAACCGTAATCTGTATGTTTGCGGCAATCGCGCGATTGCGCCACAGCCAGCGGCCGTTTGCGATATTGCGCGCGTAGCGCAGGGCAATTTCGACGATCCCTTGCGATTGTTTTGCTCGAGTCACAAAATCGTCGATAGTCTGGCGCATCATGCGGCCGTTTTCTCGATCCGTGCCGACACACGAATCAAGAGAGCCGCCGATGTCCAGCATAGCGATGCCGAAACGAACGATCATCGCGTTAGCGTTGGGATCGAGCTTTGCGGTTTCCGTAATCTGGATGTTCGAAATGCTGCGGGCGCCCCCGGCGGCCACTTTTTGGCTTTCGTTACCCTTGCCATCGTTGACGTTCTGGGTGCCGCGAATACCATGGCGAATCACGGGGATGGGCACATCGATTCCATCCGTCAGTCGGCTGAACATCTCGGCATCGGTGACGACGTGGCAGCGGTTGAAAGCCAGGACGCCGGGGAGTTTCTTGAGGGTGGTCAGAGCCATGTTGTTTCTCCTTTGAGATTATTTCGTCGAAGCTGCAAAGACGGAGGGATACGGCTTGGTAAACCGCCAGAATTGCAGGCCGGCGGCACGAATTGATCTGTATTGAGCCAAGCCGACCAGCGGCTCGCAATAAGCGTGCGCAAAGTCGCCGCGAGCGTTCTTGCGCTGTTGGCGCGGTGTGATCTCCGCGTAACCGAGGGTGGTCGGCAGTAGCCAATTCCGATCTGTGTCAGTTTCGTTGGCTCGCTTGGTCACACGCAACAGGACATCAAGCATGTCGCGATCACCATCTTGCCTGACCATCAAGTCTTGCCGCTCGATGAGCGAAAAGCCGGCGCCAACAACCTTGACCACCTTGTCGATGTCGTCTTCGTCCGCAAGCACCACCGGCTCGCTATGTTCGATAATCGTTCCGCCAGCAAGCCGGCCACCTCGAAGAAAGGCAGCAACAGCTTTTCCGCTGAATGAGGCATCGTCGTCGAACCTGATGACAACAGAGACAGTGAGATGGCAGCGTGCGGTTGGCTGCGAAGACAGCGCATGCGGGTTTTTTGACGTGTAGTCCGCTTTGTCGATGAACGATGCGGCTCTGAACTGATGCGGAAGCAGCGTTTTCGTGCCGTAGTCCCAGCTTGTTTCACCGAGAAATTGAATGTCGTGATGGACGATCGCGATGCCGTCGTGACGACGGGTGTTCAAGTGAAGGGCAAGTGCCTGGGCAAACCCCAAGTAGGCAGTCACGGGCGGGGGGCCTATGATCCACCACACAGGCTGCGCGTTGGCATTCCTGACTTCGACCCGAGGAATAACGAGGTAGTGGCTCATAGCAGATCCTCGATGATCCGAACCCAGCCGACCGACTCGATCTGTCCAATTCCCAACGGGTGAAGCGTCCCGTTGATATAAACCTTGGAATCGATAATCTCAAGGACCATCTTGTTCGCAAAGTCGCGTGCCCACTGGATATTCCGAAAGCTGGGCTCCAGAAGCCCCCGCATTGCTGAGTCCATGGTTTTTGAAGTTTTGACAGCGCCGGGCATGTGATCTACATGGCGATCGAGCAACGCCGATGCTTCGGCGCCGCGTTTAAGGATTGAGTCCACGATTCGCCGCAGGAACTCCGTTTCTCTGCCGCGCAAATCCATGTCGGACGGCATGATGCCGTGGTGTGCCCGAAGCAGCGCCTGGCGCCATTCGTAGTATTCGGAAACGATCGGCGCGGGCGCTCGCAGGCTGATGCCGCGGAAATGCGTCGCAAACGCCTTGCGGATTTCCATGTTCTCCGCCGGCGCATCAAACCACAGCGGGCTCATCATTGATCGCACGTGCCGTCCAACGTTTTGCGGGTTCGCCCCGCCCGTGCCCAGGTATCCGCGCGATCTGCGCAAATGCTGGCCCCCGGTTTGTGAATTCAACTCTTCCTCGATCCTTGACTCCAAAACCACGCTGAATCCGGCGCATTGGAGCGGTGTCAATGCCACGTCGGCCCCGGTTTCATCCTGCACGATCACTTGGCGCAGGCGCATGCCCACCCGCGACGAGGGCAACTCGAATCGGGTTTGGAGCACAGGTTGGGCGGCGCGAATGGCATCCACGTCGGCTTGCGGCACAGATTCAAAGTCGTCCAACCTATCCTCGATTACCGCCGAAACCTGCGCGACTATCGTCGCGATCGGACCGGCATTCTTGTCGTAATCAGCGGGAACCGATCCGGCATTCATCGTGCTGACCGCGACATAGGGGAGGTCCAGGTAATCTTCGGCGCCGAGCCGCACGCCGTACGCCGGCGTGTTGCTGTTCACGGTTTTCGCTGAGAAGTGAATCAGGCCGGCAATCGTTTTACTGTAGATTTCGGGCGAAAATGGTTTCCACGACTTCTTCTTTTCGGGTTTATTCTTTGCCAAGGCGCGCTCCCAAGAATGTTCCAAGAGCATGAACCTAGAAAACATGGAAGTCAATAAATTATATCCACAGCATAGGATCAATATGATTTGATAATGTGATAATATGCAGTTATTGAGTTGTTTATATCTGTTTTATGCTAATGAAAATTCACCTAAATCCGACTGAATTCATCGTCAAACGCGCATTTCGATGCGGCGTCGTCACACGCGCAGATGTGGTGAGGGCGCTGGGCGTATCCACCGCGACGGCAACGCGGTTCCTGTCACAAGCGGGATCACGAAACGCGAACATCCTTGAGCGAGATGGACACGGCCTCAAGCCACGCCCCTTGGCGGAGCCACCGGCGTACGCGAGTGAAGACGCTTTGCTAGTCGAACTGGACACGGGTAGGCAGGACCCGGCGAGAACGGGACTATTCGATTCGGAACTCCCGGTTATCTACGTTTCGTGGACGAACTCGCTACCGCCGAAACCAGGCATACTGAGCCAGATCACGAGGTCGATACGCGAAGACCGCTTGTTGCGGATTGTCTATGTCGGGTTGCGTGCGGGCGAAGAACTGAAGGAACGGCGAATCCTTCCCTTGGCGCTCGAACGCATGAACAACCAGTGGCGGGTGATCGCTCAAGACATCGACAAATCAGGCGCACCGCTCCGGGTTTTCGTGCTTTCGCGTATTCTGGACGCTCAGCAGGACAGAGGGCCGAAACCCCGCGGCTTTGTGCATCAAGGCCATACGGATTCAGTAACCGAACTTAACGTTACACTGAACCCGAAACTCACGTCCCGCCAGAAGGATGTACTGGCAAGGGAATTGCGCATGCAGAACGGAAAAGTCCGTGTGGCAACTCGGTCTTTGCATGAGTTCGAACGGCGATTCACTGAGAAACCGGCCAATCCGGACGCAGTTTGGCCACCTCTCATGATCAAGGCGGTCAAGTAAATGCACGTCGTTCTAATTTCGGCTTGCAAAAAGAAAGCGCTTAAGCGTACCCGGGCCGTGCTCGACAGTTACGCAATGCGCTCGGGCGATCATACGTGGCTCACGCCGATTACCATGGAGGGCCTTGCCGAATTGCGATTGATGCTGCGCCGTACCGCAACCAGGCAAACTTCGGTTGCGTGTTTCAGGAACGACGGACGTTCAAGAATGAAACTGCTCTGGATCGTCGGAAGCAAGACGAACTTCAATAGGGACGGGGTTTCGCCAGTAGCGACGCAGACACGCAAGCACCGGGGAGATCTACCTGAGTGGGTGCGCGTTTGCGCATTGATTGCCAGCGCTGCCGGCTACACGCACGATCTCGGAAAATTCGGCGCGGCCTTTCAGAATAAATTACGTGTTCAACGACCCGTGGCCGACGAGGTACGCCACGAATGGCTTTCCCTCCTCATCGTCCAGCTATTGATGAATGGCGCAACGTGGGCGGAAGCTTGGCAGGCAATTGGCAATCGCATGGCACGGGAACGTTACGCAGATGTCACGCCGTTCGACAGAAAGCTCACTGGCGCATGGGATGCCCTTCTCTACCTGATCGCGACTCACCACAAACTCCCGTCATGCGACGGCCCCGGTGTGATCGGTAACGCTAACCACGTCAGGGACAAGAACCACATCCCTTCCCCGGTGTCTGCCCCGAGCGCAGCAGCGATGGAACACATTCTGGGAAAAATCGCGAAAACGCAAGCTTGCCCTGCGCGGGACGGCGATCCTCTGTACTGGCGGTCCATTGCCATTATTTCCCGGATGGCACTGATCCTTGCCGACCACTCGGTATCGGCCGAGACGCATTTCCATTGCAACGCCGATGCGTATGCAAATACTGATCGCAGTACTGGGAAGCTCAATCAGTCTCTCAGTTGGCACCTGGAGAATGTCGGCAGAACAGCCGGTAACATGGTGTACAACATGTTCGCGCTCTCGCCCCCGGCGCTCTCGATCGACGCCATCGAGCGTATCTGCAAGCCGTCGACCGGTATTTACGCGTGGCAAGAACGAGCGTCGCGCGCCCTGGCGGCATCGATCGCACGGGGCAAAATGCCACACCTAATACTCAATATGGCGGGCACTGGTGCCGGCAAAACCCGCATGAACGTCCGCGCGATTTGCTCCCTGAATGAAGGCACAGAAGTTCGCCTTGCCACAGCACTCAATCTGCGCACCTTGGCGCTCCAGACCGGGGATGCCTACGCCGAGCAACTTGGAATCGGCAAGGACGAACTAACCTGCGTCATCGGGGACAAGATGGCGCGCGAGCTACACGTCTATCAGAAGTCGCTATCTGGTGTCGGCGAGCCGATGTCTGACGACGACGAAAACCCCGTTGAGGAGAACTTCGAGTGGGTCGGTCAGTTTGAGTACACTGAAGCCCCGGACTGGCTTCGCCGTTTCATGCGCGGGAAGCCGAATCTCGGCGCCGTCGTCGGATCGCCGGTTCTCGTGTCGACTATCGACTTCCTGATTGCCGCCGGCGAACCACACCGCCAAGGTAACCACGCCTTGGCCGCGCTCCGTATCATGACGAGCGATCTTATCCTCGACGAGATTGACGGTTATAACCCGAAACCGTTGCTCTCCGTTCTCCGACTGGTGATGACGTCCGCGCTGTTCGGGCGCAACGTTGTCGCTTCTTCGGCGACGCTCTCCCGCCCGGTGGCGAGGCTGCTGTGGTTGGCTTATTCCAAGGGGACCGAGATGCGCGGCCTGATGACCGGTGTTGACGGCAAATTCAAGACCGCAATCATCGACGACCTGGTTTCCCCAGTTGTGGCGCAGCACGCAACATGTGACGATTTCATGATTTCGTACGAGGCTCACGTGTCGTCGATGCTCAAAAAGCTAACCGGGCGACGATTCCGAGTTCCCCTGCTTCAGAAACTGGAGACCGAGGATGTTAACGGGTGGCACGCTGCCCTTCGCTGCGCAGTTGCAGCCATGCATTCGAACCAGTGCTGGAGTGATCCGCAGACGGGAAAGAAGCTGTCTATCGGACTCGTGCGCATGGCCAACATTAGGCCGGCAGTCGAGGTGTCGATGGATCTGGCAAAGCACTTTCCTCAGGCGCGGGTCGCCTGCTACCACTCACAGCATTTTCCGATTCAGCGATTCCACATCGAACGCCGCCTGGACTTCCTCCTGAGCCGGAAAAATGGTGATGCCCACATCCTGGAGGACCCGGAGATACGATCGATGCTCGACGCAGACGATTGCCGTGAACTCATGCTCATCGTGGTCGCAACCCCCGTGGAAGAAATCGGGCGGGACCACGATTTCGATTGGGCCGTCGTCGAGCCGTCGAGTACCCAGTCGATTGTGCAGACGGCAGGGCGGGTAAACCGGCATCGACTCAAGTTCGTCGATCTCCCGAATGTTGCCCTGCTACAGTTCAACCGGAAGAAAGTCGAGACCAATGACAAATGCGTGTTCCAGCGGCCTGGACTAGAGGTTGGGACCCCATATGCGACTCATGACTTGTCTGAGCTGTTTGACTGGAGCAATGTTGAACAAATCGATGCCAGGCTACGCTTTGGTGACCACCTGTTCCCAAAATACGACGACAAGGCCATTGAACAGGCGACAGATAAAATCTTCGCCCGCATGACGTCCTCCGATCAGCGGGGCAATCTCTGGATGGCGCTGGAAACATACACAAAGTCGCCGCTGCGTGACAACGACGACGGGCAGCGCATCGAGATGACGCTGCTCGACGATCCCGCTGACGGTCGATGGTTCCGCTTCAAAGAAGAGAACTCAAAAGACAAACCGGTATCGAGGAAAATTGAATGGATGGACCTACCCGAACTCTCGGCATGGCTATCAAAGCCTGATCAGGAGTTGGCCGAACTCGCCCGCACGACGGGGGTAGACGTGGATCGCGCAATGACTGTTTCGGTACGGGCCAAGCGTGTGACCGACGTTGCCCGGCATCCGTCGTTCGGATTTTATCCGGCACGTTGAAGTAACCTTCAAGACCAGTTTTCCAATAAGCCACCCGCGACTGCAATCGGTTTTGCAGCGCAATCATTACAGCCCGTTTCAGTATTTCAAGCCGCAGGGATCTTGCCGTGACACTGGCTTCCAGTTGCACATGCCCTATGCCGAGTTCGCGGGCCATCACGCGCAGCTTGTCGTGAGCGCGTTGAGCCTTTAAGTTTTCTGGAATCGCGGATCCCAGTGGTCCACTGTCATTTTGCTGGGAAGCCCTTTCCGCCCGGGGCTAACGCCGGTGGCTTTCCAGCTCGGCGATGCGGTCGAGCAGTTCCAGCGCCAGCGCCGCGCCGGCCAGGTTGACCCCCAGGTCGCGTTGCAGCTGTCTCTCAGCTATCGTAGCGAATGGCGTAGTCGTGAACGCGTTGAGTACCTGTCTGATGCTGTGGCGTTGTTGGGCGGCTGGGGCAGGCACGGTCAGGAATTCCTTTGCAGCCAGTCCGCGGGGCTCAGGCGCTCGACGTTCGCGGGTGCGCGTTCGAGCATTTCGGCGTCCAGGGTAATCAGGGGTAAATGCCAACTCGGCGGCGGGGAAATGCTGGGCTTCCTTTGGCAGGAACGCTGCGATCCAGACGCAGGCGTCGACGACCATCAGCCGCGCCTTTGTTCACGGATTGCCGCAACGGCGTCCTGATCGCCCTGCCAATGTTTGCCGACAAGGCGTGCCAGACGATTCAATTCCTGCATGAATGCTTCAGCTTCCTGTTCGGGGCTTGGATCCGGGGCCGGCGCCTCACTCCCTGCACCCACTTCGCGGCGCAAGATATTCGTCAGCCATTCTTTCATGCTCAGTCCCTGCAGGGCAGCGGCTGCCTTGGCCCGCCGGAAGATATCGTCCGGCATTTCAATGGTGGTTTTCATGGCATCGTGCCAGCGGCTAACGCCGGCGGCTTTCCAGCTCGGCGATGCGGTCGAGCAGTTCCAGCGCCAGAGCGGCGCCGGCCAGGTTGACTCCCAGGTCGCGTTGCAGTCGCAGGGCGGTGCGCACGCGCCGGATGCTGCTGACCTGGAAGCGCCACTCCGCATCATTTTCGCCAATGGGATCGAGTACGCCTTCGTGCACAAATTCAACCACGTGATCGAACTGCAGCATGCAGCTGCGGCACAGCTCTTCCACCGTGAACCCGACATCGTGTTCGATCAGTTCACCACTGATGACGTCGTGGGTTTTTCCCTTGGATTTCATTGTGCTCATGCCTCCGTTTCAGCGCGGGGATTGAACTCAAATTGTTGCTGCATCTGGCGATAAGCCGCCCGTGCCTGTTCACTGTCTGCGGGGGGTATGACGATTTTCAGCACCACGTACAGATCGCCGGGTGTTTTTCCCGGCAGGCCGCGCCCTTTAAGCCGTAATTTCTTGCCGGCCTGGGATCCTGCCGGCACTTTCAGATCGACGCTGCCTGCCGGCGCTTTAACCTGCACCGTCGCCCCCAACGCCGCTTCCCACGGCGTAACAGGAAGATCAAGATAAATATCGCCGCCATCGACGGTGTAACGCGGATGCGGCTGGAATTGCACTTCGAGGTAGAGATCGCCGGCCTGCGCAGCGCCCATGGCCGCGCCGCCCTGGCCGGCGAGGCGGATTTGCTGCCCCGCTCGAATGCCTTTGGGTATGCGCACATTGAGGCTGCGATCGCGCGTCACCACGTGCCCATCGGGCGTCAGCTCGGGCATCCGCAGCGTTATCGGACGGCTGGAGCCGTTGTAACTGTCTTCAATTTCCACCATGACCCTGGCGTGGTGATCCTGTCCGCGGGCATGTATACCAGGGCGGCTCCTGCCTCCTGCAGCAGCGTTTTGCCGGCCGTACAAGGCTTCGAAAAAATCACTGAAACCAAAATCCTCGGCGCGGCCACGGCCCGCTTCGCTGAATTCGAAGCCGGCGTCCCAACCCGGCGGTGGGCGGAAATCCTGTCCCGCCTTCCACTGGCTGCCGAGTTCATCATAAGCGGCGCGCTTTTCCGGGTCCTTCAGCACTTCGTAGGCCTCGCCGACTTCCTTGAACCTGGATTCGGCATCTTTTTCGGAACTGACGTCGGGATGATATTTTCGCGCCAGTTTGCGGTAGGCCCGCTTGATTTCATCTTGCGTGGCCGTGCGCTCCACGCCCATGACCTTGTAGTAATCCTTGAACTCCATAGTGCGCGCCTTGTTAATGCCCGGGACTGTCCAGGACAGGCCCGTTATTGTGCTGATGAAGGGACCGTAATTTTAGCAGGCTCAGCAGCAGCAGGGCCGCCAGCCAGTTGTGCGCCACCGCCAGCGCGATGGGCAGGCCGGACAGCACGGAGGCTATGCCCACTGAGAATTCCAACAGCACCAGCAGCAGGACGAAAACCCCGGTGCTGCGCCAGGCGCCGCCGTTGCGTATGGCCACAATGCCCGTGAGCAGGATGAGGCTTGCCGCCAGCAGGGCGCCAAGCCGATGTGCCTGGTGAATGGCGATGCGCTCCGGGCCGCCAACGGCCTGGCCGGAAGGCGTTACCTGGTGCGTGCGCGTGAGGTCCAGTGCGGTGGCGATCGCGCTGCCCGGCCACCAGCTGCCGTGGCAATCCGGCAGGGTGCGGCAGGAAGTGGCGGCAAAATTGGCGCTGGTGAAACCTCCCAGCAGTATCTGCGCGCTCAACAGCACGATGGCCGCCACCACCATGCCGGCGGGCAGGCCTGGGCCGGTGTTCACAGCAACGGTGGAATTCAGGCCGAACCACAGGCTGCCGAGCAGGCCCAGCATGGTGAAACCGCCGGCCAGGTTGCCCATGACTACGGCGGGATCGTGCAAGCTGCCAGAGCGTATTCCAAGCACGGCCAGGCCCACGGTCAATGCCAGTAGAGCCAGGCACATCAGCCGGTGCTGCCGCCGGCGCAACGCCAGCACATTGAGGAAAATCACCGCCAGGCCCAACAGGCTGGCCACCAGCCGGTGCAGCGGCGTAGCCCATGCCAGCGGCCGGGATGATTGTTCCAGCAATTGCTGGTAGGCGTCCTGTCCGGTCTCCCGCAGTTTGCTGGAAGCCGTTTGTTCTGCCGGTGCAGGGCCGATGCGGCCATAACATTGCGGCCAATCCGTGCAGCCGATGCCGGAATGGGCAAGGCGCAGATACGCGCTCAGCGAGACCAGCAGGATGACCAGGATCAGCGAGATTCCTGTCAGTGTTTTCAATCGTTTGCTCCCTGGTGCTGCATGATCAACAGCCCGATGACAGGCCCGGTTCAATCCTTGATGCGGGTGATTTGCCGGGCTTGTCCCCGAACCAGACGAACGAAGCGCGGCGTACGCTTCCATTCTACCCGGTCGAGCCCGGTGTGGAAGCTCCACACCCAGGCGGCGTCCCATTGAAACTGGTAGTCATTGGCGGACCAGTATTCACCCGGCTGCGTCAACGGAAAATAGCGCATGTTGATGGTGGGCGGAGATTGGGTCTTGCGCGGATCGCTGATGGAGCCCAGTTCGTCGCGGCTGGGCATGCGCCAGTCGGAATAGCCGCACAGGCCCAGCGCATTGACCGCGTCAACGAAGGCCGAGGTGTCGCACCCGCTGCCGCTGCAGACGCCCGCATTGGCCGTGCCGCGGTAGTCCAGTTCGCCGCCGTGGGCCTCGCGCGGGTCGTACCAGCTATAAGTGTTGCGCCAATCGTGCAGGCCGGGCTGATCCGATTTCACTTCCCAGACCAGACCGGTGAACTGGTCCAGCACACAGCTTCCCGGCGCGATGGCGGCATCCAGAACCTCGCCGGCCTGATTGACCGCCCGGTACTTGGTGTCGTGTATTTCGGGTCCGGGGGCGGGATCGCGACCGCAGGCCGGCAGCAACAGGATGGTTGCGGCCAGTGCAATGGGTTTAAGGCAGGTCACAGGCATATTTCAATTCGCTCAGGTGGAAAACAGGTGCTCGCGCTGCAACCGTCATGATAATGCTAATGGGCACGCGTGACCGCCGGACGCAGAAATAATAGAAGTATTTGATCTGCATCAACTGAATTTGAAAAAATGCAGTTAAAGTACAACAATTGGCGTACTGAAAGCCGATGTCTCAATCACAGATGGCGGAGTCATAACCATGAATCAAGAAACTTCCAGCGAATCGAGTATCGAGCGGGTGCCGGTGATGCAGAAAATCCTCGACAATCCTTTCATCCTGTTGTTCATCGGCGTGGTTTTTCCAACGGTTTTTTACATCATCTGGGGCATCATGGAACTCGTTACCATCCCCATCGCCAAGTAAACACACACTCAAGAAGGTGATATCGTGAGCAGCATCCAACCCCCAGCTCAAACGCTCTGGTGGAAACAACCACTGGACCGCGTGGAAGGAACCTGGATCGCCATAGCGCTGGTCTGGTCCCTGATCATGTTTACCATGATGCCCTTGTGGCACGTGTACGGGAAACAGAATCTTTCCAATGAAGCCTACCGGACGACGCCGGAAGCGTTCATGGCCAAGACCCAGGCCATGGTCAAGCAGTACACCGTGCGCACCGAAACCAACCAGCAGATACCGGTGGTCAGCCCGCCGCCGGGCAGTGACGTCTTCCTGATTGCCCGCTTGTGGCAGTGGTGGCCGATCCTGGAGTTGCAGAAAGGCCAGACCTACCGCCTGCACATCGCCTCGATGGACTGGCAGCACGGCTTTTCCCTGCAGCCGGTCAATATCAACATGCAGATCCTGCCGGGTTATGAGATGGTGCTGACCATCACCCCCGACACCAACGGCGATCAGACCATTATCTGCAACGAATTCTGCGGCATTGGCCATCACACCATGGTGGGCAAAATCCTGGTCAAGGAGGGCAGTTTATGAGCACTCAATTATTCAGAACGTGCCCTGAGTCCGGGCTGCAGTTCCACAAGTCCGCCGAATGGCTGATGCGGGCCAATGCCGTTGCCGCCGTGGTCATGTTGTTGATCGGCGGCATTACCGCCTTGATGGTGACGCTGACCCGTTGGCCGGCAGTGCATCTGTTGCCGGCGGACAGGTTTTACCAGTTGCTGACCATCCATGGCATCAACATGCTGATCTACTGGATCATCTTCTTCGAAATAGCGGTGCTGTATTTCTGCAGCTCCACGTTGCTGCGGGTGCGCCTGGCGACGCCGCGGCTGGGCTGGCTGGCATTTTTCCTGATGGTGGCTGGAGCCGTGACCAACAACCTGTCGGTGCTGGGCGGCAATTCCACGGTCATGATGACTTCCTATGTGCCCATGCCGGCGAACCCCAATTTCTATCTGGGTCTGATCCTGTTTGCCGTGGGAGCGCTGATCGGCTGTTTCATTTTCCTCGGCACGCTGGTAATCGCCCGGGAAGAGAAAACCTACGAGGGATCGATTCCGCTGGTAACGTTCGGCGCGATGACGGCCTGCATCATCGCCATTTTCACCATCGCCATGGGGGCGGTGATCCTGATCCCGACCTACCTGTGGTCCATCGGCCTGATTTCGCACATCGACCCGGCCATGTACCGCCTGGTGTGGTGGGGATTCGGCCACTCCTCGCAACAGATCAACGTGGCCGCCCACGTATCGGTCTGGTATGCCATCGCCGCCATCGTCTTTGGCGCCAAACCGCTGTCGGAAAAAGTCAGCCGCATGGCTTTCCTGCTGTATATCTTCTTTCTGCAACTGGCCTCGGCGCACCACCTGCTGGTCGACCCCGGACTCAGTTCGACCTGGAAAATCTTCAATACCAGTTACGCCATGTACCTGGCGGTGCTGGCCAGCATGGTGCACGGCCTGACCGTGCCGGGCTCCATCGAAGTGGCGCAGAGAACCAAAGGCCTCAGCCGCGGCCTGTTCGAGTGGCTGCGCAAAGCACCCTGGGGCAACCCGGTGTTTTCCGGCATGTTCATCTCGCTGGTCGGCTTCGGCTTCATCGGCGGTATTTCCGGCGTGGTGATGGGCACCGAGCAGATCAACATCATCATTCACAACACCATCTATGTGCCGGGTCATTTCCATGCCACGGTGGTGCTGGGAACCACGCTGGCTTTCATGGCCCTGACCTATTTCCTGATACCGGTCCTGTTCCGCCGGCAGGTAGTCTTTCCGGTTCTGGCCAAGTGGCAGCCCTACCTGTTCGGTATCGGCATGGGCGTGTTTACGCTGTCCATGATGGGGGCGGGTACCCTGGGCGTAGAGCGGCGGCACTGGGATATGAGCTTTACCGATGCGCTGATGGGCTTTGATTACCCGGCCAGCGCTTACACCCTGATGGGTATCGTCGGCGTCAGCGGCATGGCGGCCATCGTCGGCGGCGCGGTATTTGTCCTGATCACGGTGCTGTCGGTGTTTTTTGGCAAACGCATCGGCTCCGAGTCCAGTTACGGCACGGCCACCACCCGTCTGCTGCGGGCCGAGCCGGACATCCTGCCGCAGGGCGGTCATGCGGCTGCCGGCAAGTGGGGTTTTGCCGCGCCTGGCACGTTTGTCTTCGCGCTGTTTTTCCTCGCGATTTTCGTCATTTATTATGCGGTAAACTGGAAGTACCTGGCTTCGGTCTGGCCTATGTCGTAAATCCGGTAACATGTGGAAACCCCGGGCCGTGCACCGCAAAAAACCTCAAGCCGCGTGGTGGGTGCTGGCCTGGCTGCTGCTGTCGCCACTGTCTGCGCCGGCAGCTACCAGCGCTGACGCACCATACGATGCGGATGCGGCCCTGACGCTATCCCAGGCTGCCATCGGCAAGACACTGGCGGATCATGAGTTGACCGACGCGCAGGGAAAACGCGTGCGGCTGGCTGACTACAGAGGCAAACCGGTTCTGCTCAGTATGATCTTTACCTCCTGCTACCATGTGTGTCCGGCCTTGACGCGGCACCTCGCAACGGCCGTGGATGCGGCGCGCGAGGCCCTGGGCGACGACAGCTTCCAGGTGCTGACCATCGGCTTTGACAGCGCCAATGATTCGCCGGACGCGATGCGCGTGTTCGCGCGGGAGCAGAGCATCAGCGATCCGCACTGGGCTTTTCTCAGCGCCGGCCAGCAGACCCGGGACCAGTTGGTCGACAATATCGGTTTTGTCTACTTCCCTTCGCCGCGTGGATTCGATCACATCAACCAGGTGACCGTGGTGGATCGCGATGGGGTTATTTATCGTCAGGTCTATGGCGCGGCGTTTGAGCTGCCCTCGCTGGTGGAGCCATTGAAAGAACTGGTATTCAACCGGCCGCAGTCCGCGGGGCACTTCGTTGCCGGCATGATGGACCGCGTCCGTCTGTTTTGCACGGTCTACGATCCGGCCACCGGCCGCTACCGCTTCGATTATTCCCTGTTCGTGCAGATCGCGGTGGGCGCCCTGGCCATACTGGCTGTTACCAGCTGGTTATTGCTGGAGGCGCGGCGCTCGCGGCGGCGCAAACGGGCCGGAGATTGATGTTACAAGGCATACGCAAGGCCGGTCGATGGGGATTTGAACGCTGTGGCAGCCTGCTGGGGAAAGGTTTTGGCCCGCAGCTGAATCCGCTGCTACACCTCGGTGCGATGACGATATTCTTTTGCTGGATCGTGCTGGTGAGCGGCATCTGGCTGCTGATTTTCTTCCACACCAGCGTCGAGGGCGCCTACGCATCCGTCGAGTATCTGACCCACGATCAATGGTATTTCGGTGGCGTCATGCGCAGTCTGCATCGTTATGCTTCGGACGCTGCCATCGTCACCCTGGTGCTGCATGTGGTCAAAGAGTTTGTTACCGACCGCTTCCGCGGCAAGCGCTGGTTCAGCTGGATCACCGGTATACCGCTGTTGTGGATCATCCTGCCGCTGGGTATCACCGGTTACTGGCTGGTTTGGGACCAGCTGGCGCAATATGTGGCGCTGACGTCCGCTGAACTGCTGGACGGCTTGCCGATCTTTACCGATTCCATGGCGCGAAACTTCCTCAGTGCCGAAAGCCTGAGTAACCGGTTTTTCACGCTGATGGCTTTTCTGCACCTGATCGGACTGCCGCTGTTCCTGGTGTTTGGCATCTGGCTGCATGTATTCCGCATCAGCGGACCGCGCATCAACCCGCCCAGAAACCTGATGATCGGCACTCTGCTCACCCTGGTGCTGTTGTCATTGATTTACCCGGCTCTCAGCCAGGGTCAGGCGAATCTCGCGCTGGCGCCGCAAATCCTGTCGCTGGATTGGTATTACCTGCTGGTCTATCCGCTGCTGAGGTCCTGGCCGCCCGGTGGTTTATGGTTGCTGCTGGTGGGTTTCAGCCTGTTGCTGTCCATCGCCCCGTGGCTGCCGCCGGCCGGCAAGCCCGCGGTAGCGCGGGTGGATCTCGACAACTGCAATGGCTGTAAACGTTGCGTGGATGATTGTCCCTATGGTGCGGTGATGATGCAGGTACGCACGGACGGCACGGCTTATGACCAGGAGGCCGTGGTCGATGCGGCGCTGTGCGTCAGTTGCGGCATTTGCGTCGGCGCCTGTCCGACGGCAACGCCGTTTCGTCAAGCCAGTGCTTTGTCGCCCGGTATCGATTTACCCGATTTGAGCGCGGCCATGCTGCGCGCCGAGGTCGAGTCAGCAGGGGCCGGCCTGCAGGGCGATCAACGGGTGATGGTGTTTGGCTGCAAGGGCAGCGCTCCTTTACGGCAGCTTGCCGACCACCGCACCGCGGTGGTTGCGGTGCGCTGCATGGCCCAGCTGCCACCCTCATTCGTGGACTTTATCCTCAGCCGGAATCTTGCCGACGGGGTATTCCTGGCCGGCTGCGCCGGTGGCGACTGCGAGTACCGTCTGGGCGCCGAATGGACGCAACGGCGCATGCAGCGGCAACGCGATCCCCATTTGCGCAAGCGCATCGATGACCGCTGCATCGCTCTGGGCTGGGATGATGCCTGGAGCCAATACGGCAAGCCGGCGCAGGCCGTGCAGGCATTCCGCGCGCAACTCGCTGCGCGGGATGAAGCTGCGGCCGTCATGGAGCCGCAAGCCCGCCGCTCGAACTGGCTGCAAAGAATGCCCTTGCGGGCCATCGCTTATGGTTTGTTTGCCGTGACCGCGAGTACGTTCTCCGCCTGGCCGGCGCTGCAATTGATGGACGTCGACCAGGCCGTGATTTCGCTGACCTTCTCCCATGCCGGTCAGCGTGTGGAAGAATGTCACCGCCTGACCCAGGAAGAGTTGAACCAGTTGCCGCCCAACATGCGCAAGCCGGCGGATTGCCAGCGCGAACGCAGGCCCGTGGTGGTTACTTTTCTGCTTGACGGAGCAAGCCTGTACCATAAGTCACTGCCGCCCAGCGGCATATGGAACGATGGTGAATCGACGGTCTATGCACGCTTTACCGTCCGTGCGGGACAGCACCGGCTGTTTATCGGCATGAACGATTCGGGCACGGATGCAGGTTACGATTTTCAGCTTGAAGCCCCCATCACACTGGCGCCGGCACAGCACGTGGTGGTTGAATTTGACAGTGAACGGCAGGCCTTTGTGTTCCGTTAGGAGAGATTTAGGAGAGATTGATGCAACTGTTGCAATGGAAGCCATCTTTCTCGCTGGGCATCCCGGCGGTGGATCTCGAGCATCAGAACATGATCCGGATGATCAATGAAGTGTATGCCAGCGTGGCTGACGAACACGACAGGCAAGCGGTGCAGGCCGCGCTGGGCGACATTCATGCCTGGATCTCCGCGCATTTTGCGCTGGAGGAACGGCTGATGCGCGAAGCGGCCTATGCCGGGTATGCGGCGCATAAAGACGATCACGAGGACTTGCTGGATCAGATCAGGGACATGATGGATGCGTACCGGGATGACCCGGCAGCGGGCAGGGCGATGCTGCAGCGCAGCCTGTCAGACTGGTTCGGCCGGCATTTCGTCACTTTTGATGCGCGGCTGCATGGGTAGTGACTTACCTTACATCACAAATCGATACAGCCCAGTTGCTTCACAAACGCCAGGCGTTGAATGGAGAACTGACCACTGCCAAATTCAGGCAAATCACTGTGGAAACCAACCGTACCCTCGGTGCATGAGGTCATGTCGACTTCCAGCGAACCCCAATGTTCCTCTTGCGCTGCTTCAATGTTGCCGTTCAGCGTCACTCTTCCGTTTCGATTGATGTAGGTGTTGGCTATCAGCGAACGTCCATTTTTCAACTCGCCCAAGCCATACACCCAAACCTGATGCCCATCCGGGTCAAAAGTGGTCCAGACCACCAGGGTGCTGTAATCATTTTCCAGAATATAGAGATAGTGGCCGTCGGCATCCGGATCAAAATAAAGTCCGTTGACGCCGCCCTCAGCCAAACCAATTGGCGATAATTCCACCGCGCCCCGGTCGCAACCTGCCTGACCATCGTTATTACCGTCTGTGATCGTCCGGCTATCGCCTAACAGGGTAATAGCCTGGCATGAATCAGCGCTCGCGGAATCCACCGCGGCACTGGCCGCCAGCGGTACCAAAGCGGTTGTCAGTATTTCCGGCTCTCCACTGCTGGTGTTCCAGCGGACTTCGACGGGACGCCAGAGCAGCCCCGCAGGCACACCGACCAAATCACCTTTTTTGGACCATTCGCAGTTGGCGGCATCATTCAAGTTGTAGCCCCCACTGGTGGCTTGTTGACACCATTCGCCTGAGAAACCGGCGAAAACAGAATTAGTAAACCGCGCGTTGCCTGCGCGATCGGGATCAATCAAATTCAAAGCTGAAGAAGCGGCGAACCCGGCGTATTTGAAACTGGAATTCACAAAAGTCATAGAACCAGAGTTGATCAGGGGTGCATGCCAACCCCGTTCAGACAGGTACAGTTGGAGGTTCACCATCACCATGTTGCCTTCATTGACTATCAGGCCAGTTCCTGCACCAAAAAGCGAATTCCTTGTACCCCCTGAATCAACGAATGAAACCTGATTCATTTTAACCAGCCCTGAAGATCGATTGGTAATCGCCGGCATGACAGAGGTGCACCCCTTACTCAGGCAAACTACACCCGAAGAGACTGATGACAATTGCACTTTGCGCATGTCCAGTTCCCCAAGATTCTCAATCAACCCTTCGCCCCGGTGATCTAGCGAGAAATCTTTGAGTTCTATATTCAAAAGCCCCAATCTTGCATTGGCCGCAACGAAAAATAACTGTTCCGGTCCCTGCTGTCTTCCTTGAATTCCTTGAAATATTCCTGGCCCCGGATGCCCCTGGATCGTCATGTTTCCTTCAATTGCCGGTAGCGAGTCTTCCGCGGCAAAGCTGAATTGCCCTGACACCACAATCGCGGTCGCCTGTTCGATCGGAAGTTTGTTTGCTTGCAGAATCGCCTGACTGAGTGCTGCCACGTCTCCGCTTGGTACAAAGATAAAATTCGTCGATTGGGCAAAAACGAAGCTGGGAAACAAGACGAGACAAACAGCCCACACCATGCGAAACATTTTTTACTCCCACCATAGGGTTATGAAGTTTTATCTTACAGCTTTGAGATGAACCGCTGCTGAATAAAGGTAAATTGCACCGATTTACACCCAACAATCGCATTGACAGGAACTACAGGAGTGTCTAGACTGACGTTTAGACATTTTTCCAGGTGCAAGCCATGGCAGAGGCTGTCCTCGACATCAAGCAGTGGGGTAATAATCTGGGTGTGCGTATACCTGCAGCGGTCGCCCGTGAGGCACATCTCAGCGTTGACCAGCGGGTTCGCGTCTCGGTGGAAGGCCGGCAGGTGATTATCACGCCTGTAGCCGATACGCCACAGACACTGGAAGAGCGGCTTGCTCGTTTCGACCCTGCACGACATGGTGGTGAAGCCATGGTCAGCCGGCGCATTGGTGCCGAGCGGTGGTAGCTAGAAAACTCCCTGCATCGGCAAGAGGCAGGCCATGGATACCGGATCGCCAGGACATCATCTGGATGGATTGCAACCCTCAGGTGGGCCGCGAAATGAGAGACGTCCATCCATTCCTGGTACTCTCGCCGCGTAATTTTAACGACAAAACATCCTTGGTCATCGGGCTGCCGATGACCACCACAGCTTACAACGATGACAATCCGTTCGCAGTGGCGGTTGGTCCGGCAAAGGGACGCAAGGTGGGACAAACCAGTTACGTACTTTGTCACCAGCCTAAGTCTTTTGATTGGCGTCTTCGTGGCGGCAAACGACATCCACTCAAGAAGTTGTCGGACAATTTGTTTGGGTCAGTATGCGAATGCCTGAACCAAATAGTCCGGCTCACATAGCGTTACTATCATTTAGGTCCACGCACCGGCTTGGCCCATCCAACTGGGTGGCCGCAGGGACGGGGTTCATTGCGCCAATTCAGAACACGAGGACCCTTTCATGCAATCCTGCGCTCTTGCTCATTCATTACCTGGCGTGCTTCTCTGTGGCTACTGAGACCAGCTTACTTCAAGCGATAGCATCCAGTCCCTTCTTCTGAACAAGAGTCAGAAGCTTGAGTGATGCTCCGGCAGGACGTTTCTCGCCACGTTCCCATTGGCTGATTACACCCTTGGAGACGTTCAGATGCATCGCAAAAACGGCCTGGCTCACATGCTCGCGCTTGCGGATCTCCCGGATTACCTCCGATTTCATCGGCCGTACCGGGGTAAGGCACATTTCGTCGAATTTACGCAGTGTGCGCTTGCCCATGACGCCTGCGTCATGGAGATCGGAGGCGGTCTCATGGATCGCCCCGAGGGCATCACTTCGATACTCCTTTTTCATCACATTTCACCTCCAAAATTGCGCCGCTTTTCAGCGCCTTGTCAATTGCAGTATTGTCATAGCCAAACATTTCATCTGCCAAGGCCTTGAAGCCTTTCAGTTCATCCTCCTTAATGTTGTCTCGCTCGCTCTTGGCGAATCCGAACACAAAGAAAGCATTTTCGCCGGTGCGAAACAGGACTATTGACCTGTATCCGCCTGACTTTCCCTCGTTCAGTCGCGCGATCCGTTGCTTAATCACGCCACCGCCGAGATCGGCGTCTATCACCCCCTTCTCGGCATTGCTGACCGCCTCACACAAGACAGCGTCCTCAATTTTCTCTCTGCGGGCGAAACGAGAAAACCATTTGTTCTTGAAAATCCTAGTCTTTTCTGATTTTCTGGTCATTTTTGTACAATCACTATATAACACTAGGTATTATAGTTTCAAGAAATTTCTGTCATACCAGGTGTTATCTCGCAGAATAGATCGTTGGATAATCCGACCCTATTTGAGTACCCAGAACTGAATCCGGCTAAATGTCCGTGTCGACTCTTGCAGCCGAAGCGCCAATCACCTGGAATAGCGCCTCGGTCAGCTGATCCAGGTCGTCGGCGCTGATAACGTAAGGCGGCATCAGGTAGATCAGTTTGCCGAACGGGCGCACCCATACGCCGGCCTCGACAAAGGCTCGTTGCAACTCGGCCACATTAACGGGCGCTTTCATTTCCACCACCCCAATGGCGCCGAGCACCCGGACATCGCTGACGCCGGCCAGGGATTTGCACGGCGTCAGGCCACGTTTCAGCGCGGCTTCGATATCCGCAACCCGCTGCTGCCAGGGCGATCCGGTCAGAAGATCAAGGCTGGTTGCGGCGACGGCACAGGCCAGGGGATTCGCCATGTAGGTGGGCCCATGCATCAACAGGCCCGAAGTCGCCTGATCTGAGGAAATCACCTCCGCAACCGCTTCACTGGCGATGGTTGCTCCCAGGCTCATGAATCCGCCGGTCAGCGCCTTGCCGACGCACATGATGTCGGGGCTCACCCCGGCATGCTCGCAGGCAAACATTTTCCCGCTACGTCCAAATCCGGTGGCTATTTCATCGTGGATCAGTAACACATCATATTCGTCACAAAGCCGGCGAGCCTCGACCAGGTATTGCGGGTGATAGAACCGCATGCCGCCGGCGCCCTGTACGATGGGCTCGAGGATAAGGGCGGCCACTTCGGTGTGATGTTCGGCCAGCAGTCCGCCCAGGGCGGCCGTGTCCTGCGGGTTCCATTCGGCATGGAACGGCGTTTGTGGAGCTGGTGCGAATAATTGCTCGGGCAGCACCCCCTGAAACATCCCGTGCATGCCGGTGACCGGATCGCACACCGACATGGCCATGAACGTATCACCGTGGTAGCCGCAGCGAACGGTCAGGAGCCGGGTTTTTTGCCTGGGCCCCTCGTGCATGCCAATACTGGAAAGCCATCTTGATCGCGACTTCAACCGCAACCGAGCCTGAATCGCAATAAAAAATGCGGTTGAGCCGTGGCGGCAACAGCGCCATCAGTTTGCGCCCCAGCGCCACGGCAGGATCATGTGTGATGCCGCCGAACATCACATGCGACATCTTGCGCATCTGCTCGCTGGCGGCCCGATTAAGCTCCGGGTGGTTGTAGCCATGGATGACCGCCCACCAGGACGACATGCCATCGATCAACCAGCGGCCGTCCGCCAATTGCAGGCGCACGCCTTCCGCGGCCCGCACCGGGTAAACCGGCAAGGGCTTGGCCATGGAAGTGTACGGATGCCACAGGTGCTCGCGGTCAAACGCCAGCAGCTCCAGCGAGGAATCCCCCGGCGGCATCAAAATTCCCTTACTCTGGCAGCGCAGGTGCGGATAAATGCGGTATCGACCCGGGGCGCCGCGGGAAGGTCCAACAGGCAGATCAATCCGGTGCGCTCCAAAATGACTGACCTGGACGCCGGGTTGGTCTCACCATTAAAGACCAGTCCGGCAATATCGGCATTGCGATGAAGCAGCGCGTCGATGGAAAGCAGTGTGTGATTGATGCTGCCGAGGTAATAGCTGGCCACCAGCACGACCGGCAATTGCCACAGGCTGACCAGGTCGAGATTGGTGAGCTCGGTGTGCAAGGGCACCATCAGGCCGCCAGCCAGTTCCACCACCAGGAACCGCGAAGTAGCGGGCAGTCGAAGATGTTCAAGGTCAATCGTAACACCGTCGATAGCTGCGGCAGCGTGGGGCGACATCGCTGCGGTCAGCTGGTAGGCCTCGGGGTGAATTTGCTGAACATCCGGCGCCAAGGCCTTGACGGCGTGGCTGTCGGTATAGGCAAGATCGCCGGCCTGGACGGGTTTCCAGTAATCGGCGGCGTAACGCTGCGCAAATATTGCGGCGGTGACGGTCTTGCCCACTCCGGTGCCTATGCCTGCGATAATGCAACCACGCATCCATCGGTCTCCCGGCTTTGCTCCAGGGCAATCAACAGACCCTCGATTTCAGCATGTGTGTTGAATGCATGCAGGCATATACGAATGCGTTCGGCGCCGGCAGCCACGCTCGGCGCACGTATCGCCTTGACCCAGTACCCGTGGGACTGCAGAAATTCGGCCGTTGCCAGCACCTGCTGCTCACCCGGGACAATGACGGACTGTATCCAGCTGTTACTGTCGGCCCAGCGAAACCCGGATGTCCTGGAGAGCCGGCGAAAGTGGCGCACCCGCTCGAACAGACGTTCACGGGTTTCGTCGAGTTCAGGCAGCAAATGATAAGCGGCGCGAATTTTCAGCAAAGAATCCTGCGCGGGGGCGGTGGAATAGATAAACGGGCGTGAAAAATTGATCAGATAGGATTTCAGTGTTTCTGAGCCCAGAACGACCGCACCGTGCAATCCGATACCCTTGCCAAAGGTGTGCACGCGGGCGAAAACCTCTCTTTCCAGACCCAATTCGCTGACCATGCCGGCGCCATGAGGGCCGCTGATACCGTTGCTGTGGGCTTCATCGACAATCATTCCGGCGTTTATTGCAGCCGTCATATTTGCTATCGCCTCCAAGGGCGCACAATTGCCATCCATGGAATACACGGATTCCACGCCAACCCAAACCTGGCCGTTGGCGCCGGTCAAGCTCTGCGCCAGCTCCAATTGATGCCCAAGATCATTGAGGTCGTTATGGCTAAAAATAAGCCTTTTTGCCTTGCTCAGCCGGGCGCCATCGATACAGGAAGCATGAATCAGCTCATCCATCACCAGGCAATCGCCGGCACGGCCGATCGCGGAATACACTCCGGTGTTGGCGGCGTAGCCACTGCTGAACAACAGGCCTGCAGGCGCACCATGGAAATCCGCCAATTTCTGTTCCAGTGCTTCGGCAAGCGCGGAATTTCCTGAAATCAGCCGCGAGCCGGTGGAGCCATTGGGCATGTCGCCCCAACTTTTCAGGTCGTGCTGGATAAGGCCACTAAGACGTTCTGAGCGCGCCAAACCCAGGTAGTCATTGGAACAAAAGTCGATGCCATCCGGCGGGATCTCAAGGCTGCGCAACTGTTGCTCCCGCTCGCGTTGCAACAGAGCGGCGGCCAACCCTTGTTCAACTTCCTCGCGCACGCTTCAATCGGCGCAGGCGCGCGTAACCGTTCCCGCTTGCGCCGGCAATGGGCCCATCAGCGCAGCAGCGGAATCTGCCGGCATCGCCTTCAGACCTAATGCTGCGAACAGGGCCTGATCCTCGTCGATTTGCGGATTTGGCGTGGTCAGCAATTTTTCACCGGCGAAAATGGAATTGGCGCCAGCGAGGAAACAGAGTGCCTGTTCTTCCGCGCTCATTTCCAACCGCCCGGCCGATAGTCGCACCATGGAAGCCGGCATCAGGATGCGCGCTGTGGCAATCATGCGCACCAGATCGAAAGTCGGTACCCGTTGCTGATGTTCCAGAGGGGTGCCTGGTACCGGGACAAGCGCGTTGATCGGCACGGATTCCGGTGGCTTGGGTAAGGTAGCCAGCGTGTAAAGCAGATCAATCCGGTCATCCTCGCTTTCACCCATACCGATGATGCCGCCACAACACACCGTAATGCCGGCATCGCGCACCGTTTGCAGCGTATCGAGACGATCCTGATAGGTGCGCGTGCTGATGATCCTGGAATAAAAGTTCTCGCTGGTGTCGAGATTGTGGTTATAGGCCATCAAGCCGGCTTCCTTCAAGCGTCGGGCCTGGTCTTCGCTCAGCATGCCCAGGGTACAGCATACCTCCAGCCCCAGGTCGCTGATGCCTCTGACCATTTCAACCACGCGATCGAACTGTGCGCCATCGCGTGCCTCCCGCCATGCTGCGCCCATGCAAAACCGCGTACTTCCGGCAGCCTTTGCGCGGCGCGCCGCTGCAAGTACCGGCTCGACCTGCAGTAACTTTTCAAACGCTACGTCGGTATGGTGGTGAACCGATTGCGGGCAATAAGCGCAATCCTCCGGGCAACCACCGGTCTTGATGGATAGCAAGGTGCAAACCTGCACCGTGTTGACCTGCTGATGATCGCGGTGCACCGTCGCGGCCTGATAAATCAGATCCATCAATGGCTGACGGTAAAGGTGAACGACATCGTCGCGCTTGAGTTGTGGATTCATCGATTTGAACTTCCTTGATGGTATCGCCGTTCATGGCGAGAAGACGAAAGCGGCATTATAGCAACCCCCGGCCACCAAGCACGCTCCAAAGTTCAGGCTGAAACAGGGTTCCGTCTGGGCCAGGGTCGCTGATCGCATTCGCAACGCCGTCCCCGAACTCGCCCATCAACCGGGCTCTGGCAGACCCGGGCGAGTGCCGGGCACCCGCGAGCGAGTGCTGGTGGATGTTCCCTACATCATTGCCTATCGCGTTGAGGGCAATAGCCTTGTGATACTCAGAGTGCTTCACACCTCGAGAAAATGGCCTGATTCGATATCCTGACCAAAGCCGCCCCACCCTCGTCTCCCGTTGGCCATGCGGACAGGGGTTCATTGCCGCGACCGGTTGAAAGCGAGCGGGGGAAGGTTTCGTGACGACCAATGCGGCTGATGACGAATTAAAGACCGGACACATTTTCTCAGCCCGTTCCCAGGATC
>CAVPUV010000068.1:0-70913 GCA_963708905.1 uncultured Gammaproteobacteria bacterium
ATTACTTACTTTTTTCTATCGCCAGATGCCTGAATTGATCGAGCGTGGTCACATTTATATCGGCCAACCACCTCTGTACAAAATCAAACAAGGCAAGCAGGAACAGTACCTGAAAGACGATGTAGAGTTGAATGACTATCTTTTGGCGCGGGCGCTTGATGATGCGGCCTTGCAGTTTGATCCGGAAGCGCCGCCACTCAAAGCCGCAGCGCTGGAGCAATTGATGCGCGACTTTATGGCGGTCAGCCAGGCCAATGTGCGTCTGGCGCAACGATATGACCCGGTATTCTTGTCCCATCTCATTGATTCAGAAAGATTTCATACCGAGTGGGACGAACCCGGAATTAAGCAGTGGGCCGCACAGATGGTGGCGCGTCTCAATCTTGTGGGCCCAGCCAGCGTGCATTACGAAATTGAAGTACGCAAAGGTGAGGAGGGTTTTGATCTACATTTGCTTAAATCAACCCATGGGGTAACCCAAGCCAAGCGCATTCGCCATGATTTTTTCCTTGGGCCGGAATACCGCCTGATTGGCCGCCTGTCAGATACCCTGTTCGGCTTGGTACAGCCGGGCGCAAAGATCGTTCGTGGCAAGGCTGAGCAGGAGATTTCCAGTTTCCGCGAGGCCTATGAATGGTTAATGGCGGAAAGCCGCAAGGGCAGGACCATTCAGCGTTTTAAAGGCCTGGGGGAAATGGTGCCCTTGCCGATGATCTTCTGGATAAAATCGGGAATGGCTATCGTGACCGGGCAACCCGCCACGCAGGCCGGATCCGGGCACATCAGGCAGCGCTCGCTTTCCAGCAGGACGTCATCCAGCTGATAGCCTACGGCCACCTCGGCGAAGTTCTTTACCCGCTGCAGCGGTTCCTGCACCGGCATCGGCGTGCGCTGCTGCGGAATGGTCCGGATGGTTTTTTTCTTCGCCATTACAGTGCCCCCGCCCGGCAGGTTTCGGACCACTTCTCCACCGCCTGCTTCTCGTCTTCGGCAAAGCGCCGCAGCCGGTTCATGAGATCATCAAAATCCACCTTGTGACCATCGAAATCCGGACCGTCGACACAGGCAAACATCATGCCGTCATCGAGCTTGACGCGACAGCCGCCGCACATGCCGGTGCCGTCCACCATGATCGGGTTGAGACTGACGGTGGTCTTGATGCCGCGCGGGCGGGTCAGTTCCGCGCAGGCTTTCATCATGATGGGCGGCCCGATCGCCACCAGTTCCCTGATGTCCGTATGTTGTTCCAGCGCCAGCCTGATGCCGTCGGTGACCAGCCCCTTGATGCCGGCGGAACCGTCGTCGGTACAGATAATGAACTCGTCACAGTAATGACGGAACTTGTCATCCCAGAAAACCAGCTTGCGGTCCCTGAATCCGACGATGCCGATGACATAGGCGCCGGCCTCCTTGAACGCCCGGGCCTGGGGGAAAATCGGCGCGACCCCGAGTCCGCCGCCGACGCAAATGACCTTGCCAACGTTGCTGATATGGCTGGGTGCGCCCATGGGGCCAACCACGCTGAACAGGGTGGTGCCAATCTGGCAGCTCTGCTGCATCTGCCGGGTGGATTTGCCAACCGCCTGGATCACCAGGGTGATAGTGCCGCGCTCCACATTGAAATCCGCAATCGTCAGCGGGATGCGCTCGCCCTGAGCACTCAGCATGACGATGACGAACTGGCCGGGCCGGGCGGCCCTGGCCATCATCGGGTGGCGGATCTCCAGCAGGTAGGTGACGTCCGAGAAATCCTGCCGGTCGATGATTTCAATGGCGCTGGCCTTGTAACCGCTGTTCGCAGTGGTATTGATCTCCAGTAGCCCCTGTTGCTGTATTGCGGACATTCAGATGTGCCTCCCGGCTCCTGCGCACGACGTATTTGTCCGGATAGTAACGAATTGATACCGGTGCGGGCTTGATGCGGGTCAAGTCCGCATGGACTCTTGTCTGATCTAAATCAGCGCGATTCCCCTCGTTGCTATGAATAATGCAGGCATGAAACATCCACGGGAGGAACATTGCTCGTGGGTGGCCGTTGCATAAAAGGCGATGTGTGCCGGCAGCGGCGGTGAAAATCAAATGGAGCGGGTTCATGATTAAGGAGCCGAAGGCGGGAGCAGGGAGGCGAGACTCGTATATTGCCGAATTGCCCAATCCCGGAGGGTTTTTCGGGATTCGGTTCGAGTCCATCGGCGGTCTCGGCGCCCACGCCGCCGGACAGATTCTGGCCAGGACTTCAGTGCTGAAGATGGGCCTGAACGGCGCGCATTTCTCCTCCTATGGTTCGGAAAAAAAAGGCTCGGTGATACGCTCCTACATCCGCCTGGGCCCATCGGATCGTCCCATCCGCACCAGCGCACCGATCGATACGCCGGATGTCATCGTCGTTTTTCATAACTCGCTGCTGCAGCATGCGGTCACCCTGGCCGGCCTGAAGTCTTCCGGCGTATTGATTTTCAATGGCGCCGCAGGTGAAGTTCACGAACCGCTGGCGCGCGTACCCGCCGGCGTCAAGATCATACGGGTCGACGCCCTGCGCATCGCCGTCGAGGCATCCTCACGCCCCAACGCGGTGCTGCTGGGCACCCTGGCGAGGGTACTGCCGTTTCTGGATGAAGCCGTGCTTCTGCAGGGCCTGTGCGAGGGTTTCGCCCATCACAGCAAGGCTGCGGTGGCAGCCAATCAGCTCGCTTTCAAGCGCGGCGCGGCTGAATTCGAGGTGATCGGGAACACCAGCGGCGTGCAGGGCGACCTCCCGGTCATGAGCCCGCGCCCGGTCTGGGGTTACAACACGGCCCCCATCGGCGGTGTGCTGCCGAACCCCGGCAACACGGTGGCCAATGACCTGACCACCTCACGCACCGGCTGGATGCCGGTGTTGCAGCAAGACAAATGCATTCATTGCGGTTTGTGCACGCTGGTTTGCCCGGATTACTGCCTGGTCTGGTGCGAGGACCCGGCCGCGCAAGAACCGCCTTTCAACAAGCTGCTGGGCGTTGACTACCGCTATTGCAAAGGCTGTCTGCGTTGCGTCGAAACATGCCCGATGGAAGCGCTGACGCGCACCGCCGAGACCCCCGGCCTGGCAGACCGCCTGAGGGTTCCACTAGTACCGTGACCCATATATTTCGATACGACCAGAGCCCCCCGGATGTGCCAGGACAAGGCGCAGCGCGCAGGCAATGGCCCAAGTCCTTGTCAAGCGCTGCAACGCCGTCCTGGTGCATCCCGGGGGCTCCCTTCGGGCGAGCCGCTGACCGGCCATCTGCGGCGTTGCGCTTGCTGGAAAGGGGGCCCGCCCTTCCTGCGCAAGCGCGCCTAGCAGCTGACCGGTCAGCGACTCGCTGGTTGTATCGAAATATATGGGTCACGGTACTCGCCTTTGAATTTGCTGTTTCCTGAGGAATTGACCATGGCCAGCACTACCGGATTAAAGCAGCACCCGCCACAGGAACAGGTCGCGCCGGCCCTGCGCCAGCAGGTCGACTTCCTGGGCGGCAACGAAGCGGCGGCGCTGGCCGCGCGTGATATCGGTTTTCACCTGATGGGCTATTTTCCGATAACGCCATCTACCGAGGTGGCCGAGAACCTGGCGAAAATGCAGGCCGAACACGAGCACGACATCGTGCTGATCCCCGGTGACGGCGAGCACGGTGCGGCGGGCATTTGTTATGGCGCATCGCTGGGCGGCGGCCGGGTATTGAACGCGACTTCTTCCCAGGGCCTGCTGTTCGCGCTCGAGCAACTGCCGGTGCAGGCCGGCACGCGCATGCCGATGGTGCTGAACGTGGCAACCCGCACGGTATCGGGTCCGCTGGACATACGCGGTGACCACTCGGACCTCTACTTCGTGCTCAACACCGGCTGGATCATCCTGCTGGCGCGGGACCCGCAGGCAGTCTACGACCTGAATTTCGCCGCGGTTAAAATCGGTGAACACGCGGATGTGCGTTTGCCGGTGATCGTGGCCTACGACGGTTTCTTTACCAGCCACCAGAAACGCCGCTTGCACAGGTTCAATGATGCGCCGGGGATCAAACAGTTTCTCGGCCAGCGCAATGCGCCGTTCACCGCACTGGATCCGCGGCACCCGGTGACTTTCGGGCCGTATATGAATGACCCCGATCTCATCAACAACAAGAAACAGCTGTCGGATGCGATGGAGGCGGCGCGCAGGGTAATCCCCGAGGTGCTGGAGGAGTTGGGACAGCTCACCGGCCGCAGCTACCCGGTGATGGATGCCTACCGCATGGATGATGCCGAGGTGGCGGTCATCCTGATCAATTCCGCCGCCGAAACAGCCAAGGAAGCGGCTGACCGCTTGCGCGCGCAAGGCCACAAGGCCGGCGTGCTTTCACCCAATGTCCTGCGGCCGTTCCCGGCCGGCTTGTTCCGCCACTACCTGGCCGGCGTCAGAGCCGCGGTGGTCTGCGACCGCGCCGATTCCTATGGCGCCGACGGCGGCAACCTGTCGCTGGAGGTGCGCGCGGCGCTACAGCAGGACCCCGACAACCACACGCGCATCCTGAGCCGGATATACGGCCTGGGCGGCAAGGATTTCAATGAGGAGGATGCGGGGCATTTCTTCGCGGAAGCGCTGGATGTGATGACCACAGGACGCGTGGATCTGCCGTTTGCCTATCACGGCATTTACGCCGGTGATCCCGCCAGCAATCCGCCTGCGGGCTTGCCCGCGATCGAGGTCGCGGCGGTATCACGCGGCATGGCCAGGGTGCACAGGAATCCTGCCAGCGGACGCCTCGATGTCGAGTTGCAACCGGCCTGGGCGCTGACCAGCGTGCCGTGCCGCATCGCCCCGGGGCACGGGGCCTGTCCCGGCTGTGGTGTCTTCCCGGTACTGCAGCAGGTGTACAGCGTGCTCGAAGGCGACCTGGTGGTGTTGTTCCAGACCGGTTGCGCCATGGTCGTCACCACCGGCTACCCCAACACCGCGCATCGCATCAGCTACGTGCACAATTTATTCCAGAACGGCGCAGCCACGCTGTCCGGTCTGGTTGAGATGTACCACGAACTGCTGCGCCGTGGTGAGTTGCCGAATTCGCCGGACATCACCTTCATGATGGTCAGCGGCGACGGCGGCATGGATATCGGCATGGGCCCGGCGCTGGGCGCCGCCCACCGCAACCACCGCATGATCATCCTGGAATACGACAACCAGGGCTACATGAACACCGGCGCCCAATTGTCCTATTCGACGCCGATGGGCCACCGCACTTCCACCAGCGAAGTGGGTCACGAAGGCAGCGGCAAGACTTTCCATCACAAGGACACCGCACAGATTTTCGCCGCCTGTCATCTGCCGTTCGTATTCACCGCCAGCGAAGGCTATCCCGAAGACCTGATGCGCAAGGCGGCCAAGGCCCAGTGGTATGCCAGGAATGAAGGCCTGGTGTACGGCAAGGTGCTGTCGTTCTGCCCGCTCAACTGGCGCACCACCGATGACGCCGCTCAGCCGGTTCTGCAGTCCGCGGTCGATTCCTGCTTCTTCCCGGTATACGAAGTGGAAAAAGGTATTACCACGATCAATTATGACCCCGACCTGCTCGGCCGGCGGCAAAAAGTCGCGGACTGGCTGGCGCGGATGGGCAAGACCAAACACATGCTGGCACCCGAGAACGCCCCCGCGCTGGCGGCCATTGAAGCCGAAACCGAACGGCGCTGGGCGCGCCTGAAAGCCATGCATGCACATCCTGGCTTGTAGGATGAGAGGAAACCATGGCCAATATCCGTGAAAAACGCTCCCTGACGCCTGTCACCAAGCTGTTCCGCGTGCATGCGCCCTTGATTGCCGCGGCCGCACAGCCCGGGCAATTTGTCATCGTGCGCGTGCGCGCAGGCGGCGAACGCATTCCCCTGACCATCGCCGACTCGGATCGCGCCACCGGGCTGGTCACCATCGTGGTGCAGGAAGTGGGTGTCACCACGCGGCTGCTGGGCGCGCTGCAGGAAGGCGATGAGCTGCTCGACATCGTCGGACCGCTCGGCGAAGCGCCGCACATCCCGGTGCACGGCCATATCGTGGGCGTGGCTGGCGGCTTCGGCGCCGCCGCGCTGCTCAGCATCATGCGGGCGCTGAAAACCGCGGGTGAACGCACCACCGTGATTCTCGGGGCCCGCGAGAAGGCCCTGCTGATCCTGACCGAAGAGCTGCGGCAAGCCTGTGACACGCTCGAGCTGTGCACCGATGACGGCTCCGTCGGATTCAAGGGTTTTGTTACCGCACGACTGCAGCAGATGATGGCCGGCGAAGGTTCGGAAAGGCCGGATTGCGTGGTCGCGATCGGCCCCATGCCGATGATGCGCGCCGTGGCTGAAACCACCCGCGAAGCGGGTATTCCGACCCTGGTTTCGCTGGACCCATTGATGATCGACGGTACCGGAATGTGTGGTGGCTGCCGCGTCACGGTCGCCGGTGAAGTCAAGTTTGCCTGCGTCGACGGCCCCATCTTTGACGGCCACCAGGTGGACTTCAGGGAAGCGCTGCAACGCAGCAAGATGTATGTCAGGGAAGAAAAAATTGCCGCCTGCCGCCAGGCGGAGTTGGGAGCAGCCTGATGCCGGTCAAACGCAAGGAAAAAATCCTTATGCCGCAGCGCGATCCGCTGCTGCGCGCGCACGATTTCGCGGAAGTCAACCAGGGCTACGCTTTTGCCCACGCGCTGTTCGAAGCGGAACGCTGCCTGCGCTGCCAGGTGCCCACCTGCGTGGATGGTTGCCCGGTGCGTATTCCGATCGCCGAGTTCATCCATGCCATTGCCGCCAAAGATATGCCCATGGCCGCCGAAATTCTGCGCGCAGCCAACCCGCTGCCAGCCATCTGCGGCCGCGTGTGCCCGCAGGAGTCACAATGCGAACTGCTGTGCAACATGACCGAGCGGTTTGGAGCGGTGGCCATCGGCCACCTGGAACGCTTTGTCTCGGACTGGGAGCGCGAGCATCCGGTCAGCCCACGCTGCGATCAGCCCTGGCGGGAAGAGAAGATCGCGATCGTCGGTTCCGGACCAGCCGGTCTGGTCTGCGCCGGCCAGCTGGCGAAGCTGGGCTACCCGGTGACGGTGTTCGAAGCCCTGCACGCACCGGGCGGCGTGCTGCGCTACGGCATCCCTGAATTTCGCCTGCCCAACAGCATTCTTGACTGGGAGATCGGTGCACTCAAGCGCCTCGGCGTGGAGTTCCAGTGCAATGTCATCATCGGCAAGACGATCACGCTGGACGCGCTGTTTGATACCATGGCCTATGCGGCCGTGTTTATCGGCACCGGCGCGGGCCTGCCCAAGTTCATGGGCATCCCGGGTGAGAGCCTGAACGGCGTGTACTCGGCCAATGAATTCCTCACCCGGCTGAACCTCATGGGCGCTTTCGAATTCCCGCGCTCCGACACCCCGGTCAAGGTGGGCCAGCGGGTTGCGGTCATCGGCTCCGGCAATACCGCCATGGACGCGGTCCGATGCGCGCTGCGCATGGGCGCCGAGCAGGCCATGATCGTGTACCGCCGCAGCCAGGCGGAAATGACAGCCCGGGTCGAGGAATACCATCATGCCATCGAGGAAGGCGTGGAATTCCACTGGTTGACCAACCCGATCGAGGTGCTCGGCGATGAGGAAGGTTGGGTTACCGGCCTGAAGTGCCAGCAGATGAAACTGGGAGAAGTGGATGAATCCGGCCGCGCACGTCCGTTGCCAATTGCGGGATCCGAGTTTGTTCTGCCGGTGGATAACATCGTCCTGTCCATCGGCAACAAACCCAATCCATTGTTGGTAAAATCGACCCCGGGGCTGAAGACGGAGCCGTGGGGAGGGCTCAAGGTGGACCAGGGCAGCGGCGCGACCAGCCGCAAACGGGTTTATGCCGGGGGTGATGCCGTAACCGGCGCCGCCACCGTGATCCTGGCCGCGGGGGCCGGCAAGGATGCTGCTGCCGCCATTCACGCCGACCTGTCTAGCGCCAGGGATTTGAGGTAGCCGGCGTACATGATTAAAATTTTGTGATCTGAGTCAATGCAAAATTCCCTGTATGGGCCATGATTCAGCAGTGAAAATAGATTTTTCGATGTAGGGAAATCCCGGAAGTAAACGAGGAGTTGGAAATGAACGCAAAAATTACGAAAGACAGGGTCTTGTGGCAGCTGCTGTTGGGGCTGGTGCTCATTATGGGTTCCAGTTCCATTGCGCTGGCCAAGGCCAGCACAGCAGCCGGCAACTTCTATACGGCGGCAGACAAGGAGTTTTACCTGACGGCCGATGAGATCTTTTTTATCCGCCCCGGCCTGGTGCTGGAAATTCAGGATGTCACCATTCCGACGGATAGACAGCCCGAGGTAACGTTCAAACTTTCCGACCCCGGTGGACTGGCTTTGGACAGGAACGGCATCACCACGCCCGGCCCGGTCAGCACCTCTTTCGTTCTGTCCTATATCCCGGAAGGGGAAGACGCCTATGTCGCCTACACCACCCGCGTGGCAGAACAGCCCGATCACGGGCGTCTCAGTGACGCAGGCTTCAGCGGATGCCGGTGGCGTCTATACCGACCTCGGCGGTGGCCAATACCTGTACAAGTTCAAAACGGCACTGCCGGCCGACTACGATGTCGACGCCACGCACACACTGGGTATTTATGCCCGCCGCGACCTGACGGAGTTCGAACTGGACCGCTACGTGGCTAACGAACTCGAACACTTCGTTCCTTCCGGCGCGAGCGAGCCCATGCCCCGCGACATCGTCACGACCGAGACCTGCAACGGCAGGTGCCATGATCCGCTGGCCGTGCACGGCGGCGCCCGCACCGAGGTCGGATTGTGCGTACTGTGTCATAACCCCACGCAGGGAATTGATCCGGATACCGGTAATCTGACGGACTTCCAGAGCTGGTGCATAAAATCCACGCTGGCTCAGACCTCGACAACGCCTATGGTCGATTATCGGCTTCAATCAGGGGGTAAACGACTACTCCGAAGTCGAGTTCCCGCCGCTGCTGAACGACTGTGAAACCTGCCATACCGGCGGCACCCCGACCGAGGACTTCCCGCTGGTCGCCAGCCCCAATCCGGCACCGGTGTGTGACACGTCCGGCCTTGGCACCACCGAACTGAGCTGGGGTGACATCAGTGGCTTTGAAATCCACATGAATTCCGCCACCGGCCCGGTGTTTGCCGGCGTCAAGGGCGCGGGATCCAAGGAAACCGGCAAGTGGGTCAGGGATGGAACCGTGTTCTACCTGGTGGATAAAGCCACCGGCCAGACCGCACAGAGACTGCCCGTCAATACCACGGTACTGGGTTGCGTGGGTAACGCCCCCGGAACGTTCCGCGGCGCAGCCGGAGCCCAGCACACCGAGTGGACGTCTCAGCCTTCGCGTGCGGCCTGCGGCGCCTGCCACGATGACCTGAACTTCGAGACCGGCGAGAACCATCTGGGCGGCGCTTATGAAGACGACAGCGTTTGCAGTATCTGTCATGTGCCGGATTCGGGCAATGAATTCGACCGCTCCGTGCGCGGCGCGCACACGCCGCTGTACAAGTCCAAACAGTTCCCCGGCGTGCTGGTCCAGATCCTGGAAGTCACCAACACCAACCCCGGTGACAAGCCGACAGTGAAGTTTTCGCTGGGCAGCAAGAAAGGCAAGGTCGCCCCGGCCAGCCTGAACCGTCTCCTGTTTTCCATTGCCGGACCGAATAAGGATTTCAGCTTCTATACCCAGGAGAGTGTACAAGCCGATGCGGTCCCGGCAGGTGATGACTGGACCTATACCTTCAAAACCCCGCTGCCAATGGATGCGAAAGGCTCCTATAGCGTCGGTTTCGAAGGCCGTGAAGACGTTGCCGTCACCAAGCCCGGCGAAGCAGCAGTCACCGAACGCAACCCGGCGCAAAATTACACTTTTGCGTTTGCCGTGACCGACGATATGGCTGTCCCGCGGCGCATGGTGGTCGATGACAATAAATGCGAGGATTGTCACAGAAACCTCAGCCTGCACGGCGACAACCGGAACAATCCGCAATATTGCGTCACCTGCCACCGGCCTAATGCTTCAGATGTACCCAGGAGACCGGTGAGCGCCGGCGCCCCTGAATCCATCCACTTCAAGTATATGATTCACAGGATCCATCGCGGAGAGGAACTGGAGAACCCCTACGTGGTGTACGGCTTCGGTGGCAGCTTGAATGATTTCAGCGAAGTCCTTTTCCCGGGCGATCTGCGCAATTGCTCAAAATGCCATGTCAACGACTCCTTCACCTTGCCATTACCGGAAGGTGTGCTCGCAACCGATACACCCAGGAATCTGTGGACGCCAACGGAGCCCATCGCGGCGGCCTGCATCGGTTGTCATGACAGTGAGCTTACCGCCACGCATATCGACACCAACACCAGCTTCTTTGGTGAAGCCTGCTCGACCTGCCATGGGGTGGGTAAGGATTTTGCGGTGGAGAAAGTTCACGCCAGATAAGCTTCAGCACAAAACCGGCTTGCAAGCCCCGGCCGGTAAACCATTAAGGGTGCAGGATGCAAATCCTGCACCCTTTTTCTTTCGGGGTCAGAGTAAAGTGCCAGAGTCGTCATCCGGGCTGTCGGGGACATCCAGGTCCGGATGACTCTGGCACTTTACTCTGACCCCAAATTTCTTCTTTTACCGGGCCGCTGAACAAAAGGCCGGATCAGCCGCTGCACGTTGACCCGCGCCTTGATGCGCGCGCACAGCAGGAAGGAACCCACCAGCTTGCGATGCAGGAATACCGTTTCAGGCGGCGGCGCGCGGAACTCACCGTGGCTGGCGAACAGCATGTCGAAACCCGCATCACGCGCCCTCGCAACCAGGTCGGAGGCGCCAAAGTCGTATATCTTGTCGTAACGGATCGGTTCACACACGATGCGAATCACCTCCAGCACCCGCTGTGCGTGCTGCGGACTGTCGCCGGCACCGAGGTAGCCAATCTGCTCCGCATAATGCCGTAGCGCCCCTGCATCATTCTCGATCAAGGCCCGGGCGATCCGGCCATAACGTGCGGTGAATTCCTTGCTGAACGTGACGGTCGAACCAAAATCCAGCAGCACGATGCGGCCGTCCTGCGGCCGGTACAGGTAATTGGCGAAGTTGGGGTCGGACTGCATGATGCGGAATTCGAACAACTCCCGGAACATAAGATGCTCCAGCAATGCGCCGACGTGGTTGCGCCGCTTTTGCCCGACGCCCGCCTCGCCCAGTGACTCCAGCGCCGCGCCGCTGACGTAGTCCATCGCCAGCACGCGTTTGGTGGTGAGGTCAGCGTGCACCCGCGGCACGAGCAAGCGCGCATCATCCGCAACCAGGGCCCGGTAGTCGCGCAGATAGTTTGCCTCGGCGAGGTAATCTGCTTCTTGTGTGAGTTGACGCTTGGCTTCGGCAACGATGCCGCTGACGTCCATTGCCATCGGCAACACGCGGGCCAGGCGCAAAAACATCGCCAGGTTTTCGACATCGCTGCCGATGCTCCTGGCCACGCCGGGATACTGGATTTTCAGCGCCAGGTCACGGCCGTCGCGGGTCAGTGCGCGATGCACCTGCCCGATCGAAGCAGCGGCAAGGGGTTCGAAATCGAAGCGCGCGAATTTCTCCTGCCAGCCCTTGCCATAGGCCTGACCCATCACGCGCCGCACCTGACTTTGCGGCATGGTGTCGGCGGCGTCCCGTAGTACCGCCAGCACATCGGCAAATTCCCGCGGCAGGAAATCAGCGCTTTCCATGGACAGCAGCTGGCCCATTTTCATCGCCGCGCCACGCATGCCGGCCAGACGCCTGGCCAGCTTTTCGGCATTGGCCGCGGTCAGGAACATGTTGACCGCCACGGCGGGCGAAGTGCCCGCCAAACGCCGCACGCCTTCGGTCAGCCCACCCACCGCCAGTTCACCCGCCGTCATGCCGAGCCGTAGCAAACGACCCAGGCGGCTTGTCGGCACACGGGATTTGCGACGCGGCATGGCTTACACAGCCTGCCCGGCGGCATGACCCGAGGACCAGGCCCATTGGAAATTGAAACCGCCCAGATGACCGCTCACATCGACCACTTCACCGATGAAAAACAGTCCCGGTACGCGGGATTCCATGGTCTTCGACGACAGTTCGCGGGTATCCACGCCACCCAGCGTGACCTCCGCGGTACGGTAGCCTTCGGTTGCGGCTGGTTTCACTTCCCAGGCCTGGAGTTCAGCCGCGATTGATTCCAGCCGCCGCTGCGGCCAGTCTGCAAGCGCCTGGTCCTTTGCTTGCGGCCAGTGCATCGCTTCAAGCTGCAATACCAACTGCCTTGGCAAACAGGTATCGAGCTGCGTGCGCAGCAGTGAGCGTGGGAGCTCGCGCTTCCAGAGTTTCAGCAAAGCGCGGGCATCCCGACCCGGCAGCAGGTTGATGCGAATCGTTTCACCCGGTTTCCAGTAACTGGACATTTGCAGCACCGCGGGACCGCTCAGGCCGCGATGGGTGAACAGCAGATCTTCGCGAAACTCCGCGCGTTGATTGGCAATCGTCACTTCACAGGAAACCCCGGACAATTTGCTGCAACAGTCGTTCATCGCGCCCGTGAAGGTAAACGGCACCAGCCCTGCCGTGGTGGGCAGCAGCCGCAGTCCGAACTGCCGGGCCAAAGTGTAGCCAAAACCCGAGCCGCCCAGACTGGGTACGGACAGGCCACCTGCGGCTACCACCAGGGTCTCGGCGGCAAAAGTGCCCTGGTTGCTGCTGAGGCGATAAGCCTCCTGGTGTGTCACGCCGGCAGTCTCGCAGCCAATGCGTATTTCCACGCCAGCCCGGGCACATTCGTCGAGCAGTAGTGCAACGATCTGTTTCGACGATTGCCGGCAGAATAGCTGGCCGCTCAGACCATTGACGGTTTGTTTTTCAAAATATTCAATGTGGTGGCGTTGCAGGAGCTCAATGAAATCCCATTGGGAGTAGCGGCTCAGGGCGCTTTTGCAAAAATGCGGATTGGCCGAAAGGAACCGCTCCGGGCTGACATGCAGATTGGTAAAATTGCACCGGCCGCCGCCCGACATGAGGATTTTCTTGCCGACCTTGTTGGCGCGTTCCAGCACCAGCACCCGCCGGCCGCGTTGGCCGGCGGTGAGGGCACACATCAGGCCGGCAGCGCCGGCGCCGATGATGATGGTGTCAGGGGTCAGAGTAAAGTGCCAGAGTCATCCGGACCCGGATGCCCGCGACAACCTGGATGACGACTCTGGCACTTTACTCTGACCCCAATTTTCAAGTTTCATCAGTTCTGTACTTGCCAGCTGCCGTCGGCCTGACGGCACGCGGTGCCGTAAACCTGCTCCGTGTTGCCGCCGATGGTTGCATCCACGGTATATTCGCGACACGGCCCGCTGTTTGATTCAATGGTGCTGGTAGGCGTCACGGCGTACTCATACCCGCTGTCGGGATTGACCCAGGTGCTGCGTACGCCGGTGCGCACGTTTTCCAGCGCCAGCGCCGTTTTCATCTGGTCCTGCTCATCCATGTGACGGCCAATGTTGCCGCCGATCATCGCGCCCGCCAGCGATCCGACGATGGTCGCAACCGCCCGGCCGCTGCCGCTGCCAATCTGGTTGCCGAGAACGCCGCCGGCAACGGCTCCAATCAACACGCCCTGGTCCTGTTGCGTGGGCATATCGGTACAGGCGGATACCAGCAGTATCGAGCTGGCACATGAAATCAGCATCCATTTCTTTAACATCACCATTCCTCTTTTTAGCGCTTGAGGCACCCATGATACCCCGCAATTGGGGACTTCGCGATTCATTGACCACTTTGGATAGCGAACCGCATCGAATGGTTCCCGGGTTAGGCCGCACCACCAGGACCAGCGTGGAAATTCGGAACTTATTTATACCCTGCAGCCTGCAGTGAGAACAGCCTGGCGTAGTGGCCATCCAGCTGTATCAGCTCCGCGTGGCTGCCGCGTTCGATGATCCTGCCATTTTCAATGACAACGATCTGGCTGGCCATGCGCACGGTGGAAAAACGGTGCGAGATGAGAATGGCGATGCGGTTGTGCGTCAACTGGCGGAAGTGCTCGAATATTTCGGCTTCAGCAGCGGCATCCATGGACGCGGTGGGTTCATCGAGCACCAGAATATCGGCTTGCGTGCGCATGAAGGCGCGTGACAGGGCGATTTTCTGCCATTGGCCGCCGGACAATTCCTGACCGTTCTTGAACCACTTGCCGAGTTGCGTGCCATAGCCGGCGGGCAGTCCTTCGACCATGGCGGCGGCCATGCCCATGGCCGCCGCCTCGCGCCAGCGCGCCTCGCTGGTGAAATAACGCACGTCGCCGGCACCGATGTTCTCGCCCACCAGGAACTGGTAGCGGGCGAAATCCTGGAAGATGACGCCGATGCGCTGACGCAGTGCGCTCTCTTCCCAGTCGTTGAGGTCCAGGCCATCGAGCAGGATGCGCCCGCTGTCGGGCCGGCACAGGCGGGTCAGCAATTTGATCAAGGTGGTCTTGCCCGAGCCATTCTCGCCCACCAGCGCCAGTGATTCACCGGGTTGGATATGCAGATCGATGTCCACCAGCGCCGCCTGGCTGGAGCCCGGGTAGGTGAAGCTGACATGCTCAAAGCGTATTCCGTCGGCAGGAAGCGGACCGAGCACGGCGCTGGCTTTTGCTTCCACCGCCGGCGTTTCCAGGTATTCGTACAGCGTGGAAAGATAGAGGTTGTCCTCATACATGCCGCCGATTGAGGACAGGATGGCCGCAACGGCGGATTGCCCCTGGCGAAACAGCATCAGATACATGGTCATCTGCCCCAGCGTTATGCGGCTGGCGATGGCGGCGGTGGCAATCCAGGCATAAGCCGCGTACAACGCCACCGTGCCAATCAATCCCAAGGCGAAACCCCAGCCGTCGCGGCGGATGGCCAGAGCACGGTCTTCCTTGTACAGGCGGCGATAAATATCCCGGTAGCGCTCCAGCAGTAAAGGACCCAGCCCGAACAACTTCACTTCCTTGACGTTGTCTTCTCGCGCCAGCACGGTCTCAAGATAAAGTTGCATCCGGGTTTCGGGGGAGCGCCAACGAAACAGGCGAAAGGCATCCGCGGAGAATTTGGTCTCGGCAAAGAAAGCCGGCAAACCGGCGATCAGCAGCACCACTACGGCCCAGGGCGAGAACTGCACCAGCAGCACGCCGTAACTCACCAGCGATACCAGGTTCTGCGCCAGACCGAAGGTGCGGGTCACCAGGGACAGCGGGCGGCTCGAGGCTTCGCGCCGGGCGCGGGTGAGCTTGTCGTAAAATTCGGCATCTTCGAACTGGGCCAGTTCCAGCGTCAGCGCCTTCTGCAGGATCATCACGTTGACCCGTTGACCCAATTGCGCGCGCAACAGTGCCTGGCACAATGAGATGCCGCGCTGCGCGCCGGACAAGGCTGCCACGATCGCCGCTTCGACGGCGACCAATGTGAACACCCGGTACGGGGAGGTCACGCCACTCTCCTGCGCGGCCCGCGTCGCCGCGACCACCGCGTCGATGATCAGTGCGCCCACCCAGGCCATGGCCGCTGGCAGCGCACCGGCCAGCAGCGTGAGCAGGGCCAGTGCCACTGTCAGGCGGTGGTTGGTGGTCCACACCAGTTCCATAGCCCGCCGGCTGTAGCGGAATACGCCGAGAAAACCGCGGGTGGTGGCTTCAGCTGGAGTCGTGGATGGGGGATGATGCGCCATAAGACATGGTATTTTACAACCCCGAGCATAAGCTGCTGCGTTTTCTTTATTGAAAATATTAACTTCCACAATACTGATGCTTGGGCTAGATTGTATGTGGACAGACAAGCTGCCAGAAAGAAATCATTTAACCCTGTCCGGAGCGCCGATTTGCCGCACTACGATGATAACAAGCTGGTGAAACTGCATGACCCTGTGCGCGACTTCAGGGACAGTTGTGGTTTCGCTCTGCTCGCCCATATGGATGGGCAGAAAAGTCACTGGCTGGTCGAGACCACGCTGGAATCGCTGGCGCGGCTGTCACACCGGGGTGCGGTAGCCGCTGACGGCAAGTCCGGCGATGGCTGCGGCATCATGCTGCAATTCCCCGCACCTTTCCTGCGCGATGTTGCCGCCGATGGTAATTTTCGACTGGCCGAAAACTTCGCCGCGGGTCTGGTATTTTTCTCCCCTGATGCGGCGTTGATTGAACGCGGCAAGAATATCCTTACCCGCCACCTTGCGCTGCGCGCACTGGTCGTGGCGGGCTGGCGGAAAGTGCCGACCGACCCGCAAGTGGTGGGCGAGCAAGCCTTGGCCAGCATGCCTGCCATCTACCAGATCTTTGTCAATGCTCCGCCGGGCTGGCACCCGCACGACATCGAACGGCAATTATTTGCCGCACGCCGTTTTGCTTTTGAAGAACACCGCAATTTGCCTGACCCCGATCCCTTGTACTACGTGGTCACGCTGTCCAACCTGACCATGGTGTACAAGGGGCTGGTGCAACCCAGGCACCTGGTGGATTTCTACCCGGACCTGCGCGACCCGGCCATGACCTCGGCGATCGGCATCTGCCACCAGCGCTTTTCCACCAATACGCTGCCGCGCTGGAATTACGCGCAGCCGTTCCGCTTTCTCGCCCATAACGGCGAGATCAACAGCATCAACAGCAACCGCGACTGGGCCAATGCGCGGGCCGGCATCCTGCAATCCCCGCTGTTGCCGTCGCTGGAGTCGCTGTCTCACCTGGTGAATGAGACTGGTTCGGATTCATCGTCGCTGGACAACCTGCTGGAGGTGTTCCTGGGCGGCGGCATGGACGTATTCCGCGCGATGCGGCTGTTGATACCACCGGCGATGCGTGAAGACATGGACCCGGACCTGCGCGCCTTCCTGCAGTTCAACTCCATGCACCAGGAACCTTGGGATGGGCCGGCCGGCGTGGTTGCCACCAACGGCCAGATCGCTTGCTGCAATCTGGATCGCAACGGCTTGCGCCCGGCGCGTTACAGCATCACCCACGACGGCGTGTTCACGGTGGCTTCCGAGACCGGGGTGTGGGACTGTCCGCCGGACCGCATCAAGGTGCGCGGACGCCTGGGGCCGGGTGAAATGATCGCCATCGACACCGCCACCGACAAACTGTGGAAGTCCAATGCCATCGACGACAGCCTGAAAGCGCGGCATGCCTACCGCGAGTGGATGAACGAGAATGTCGTGCGGGTGTGGAACAACGATGAGCAGGAGCGCAAGGCCGCCAACAAATTCATGCGCGAATCGTCCGGCCTGTTGCCAACCTACCAGAAACTGTTCGGTCTCAGCGCCGAGGAATGTGAAGCCGTTATCAAACCGACGGCCCTGCAGTCGCAGGAGCCGGTGGGCTCGATGGGCGATGATACGCCGATGGCGGTGCTGTCGTTGCGTAACCGCTCCATTTTTGACTATTTCAGACAGGGTTTCGCCCAGGTCACAAACCCGCCCATCGACCCCTTGCGCGAATCCGCCGTGATGTCGCTTGAGACCAGCATTGGACGGGAACATAACGTGTTCCACGAAACGGCCTCGCACACGCATCGGGTGGTATTGCCCTGGCCGGTGCTGAACTACGTCAAGTATCAGACAGTGATCGGGCTGGACCAACGCCATTACCGCAACCAGCGTTTCAGCCTGAATTACGACCCACAGCAGCTCGATCTGTGCGGCGCCATCAAAAAACTGGTTGCAGACTGCCTCGCTGCAGTCATCGCCGGTACCACCATCCTGGTGCTCAGCGATCGTGATATAAGCCGTACTCTGCTGACCATGCCGGCACCACTGGCGGTGGGCGCGGTGCACCAGGCCCTGATGCGGGCGCATGAACGCACCCATTCCAACATCCTGATCGAAACCGGCTCGGTGCGGGATCCACACCAGTACGCCGTGCTGCTGGGACTGGGCGCCACTGCCATCTACCCTTACCTGGCCTTTCAGACCATCAATCAACAAATCGAATGTGGTGCGCTGCAAGGCGATGCTATCGAGTTGCGTAAAAATTATCGTCGCGGTATTCGCAAAGGCCTGTTGAAGATCCTGTCCAAAATGGGTATCTGTACGATGTCCAGTTACCGTGGCTCGCAGTTGTTCGAAGCGGTGGGCCTGGCGCGGGAAGTGATCGAATTGTGCTGCCCCAAGGTAAAATCAAAAATTGCCGGGGCTGGTTTTGCCGAACTCGAGGATGACCTGCGCCGGGTGCACGAACTGGCCTGGAACGAACAGGCCGCGGCGGCACATGACGGCATCTACCGTTACGTGCACGGTGGCGAGCAGCATGCCTATAACCCGGGCGTGGTGATGGGCCTGCAACAGGCAGTGGCCAGCGGCAAGTGGTCTGATTACCGCGTCTTTGCCGATATGGTCAACCAGCGACCTCCGCTGGCGCTGCGCGATCTGCTGGCGCTGCAGCCGGCAACCAGACCGCTGGCGCTGCAGCAGGTCGAGCCGGAAGAACAGCTCTTTCCCCGTTTTGATTCCGCCGGCATGTCCATCGGCGCGCTTGGCCCTGAAGCGCACATGGCGCTGGCGGTGGCGATGAACCGTTTGGGCGGGCGCTCCAACTCCGGGGAAGGCGGGGAAGATCCTGCAAGATTCAATTCCGAGCGCAATTCACGCATCAAACAAGTGGCCTCAGGTCGTTTCGGCGTCAACGCGCACTACCTGGTCAATGCCGATGTGCTGCAGATAAAGATCGCCCAGGGCGCCAAGCCGGGCGAGGGCGGCCAGCTGCCGGGCCACAAGGTGAGTGCCGAGATTGCTGCCCTGCGCTGCTCCACCGCGGGTGTGACACTGATCTCACCGCCCCCGCACCACGATATTTACTCGATAGAAGATCTGTCGCAGCTGATCTTCGACCTGAAGATGGTCAACCCCGGCGCGCTGATTTCGGTGAAACTGGTTTCCAGCTCCGGGGTGGGCACCATCGCAGTGGGCGTGGCCAAAGCCTATGCGGACCTGATCACGATTGCCGGTTATGACGGCGGCACCGGCGCCAGCGCTTTGAGCTCAGTCAAGTACGCGGGCGCGCCGTGGGAGCTGGGCCTGGCCGAAACCCACCAGGCACTGGTGGAAAATGGCCTGCGACACAAAATCCGCCTGCAGGTGGATGGGGGCCTGAAAACCGGCCTGGACGTAGTCAAGGGGGGCATCCTTGGCGCTGAGAGTTTTGGTTTCGGCACCGGGCCCATGGTGGCATTGGGCTGCAAGTACCTGCGCATCTGCCACCTGAACAACTGCGCTACCGGCATTGCCACGCAGGATATGCGGTTGCGCGAAAAGCATTTTCACGGCTTGCCGGAACGCGTCATGGCCTATTTCCGCTTCCTGGCGCGTGATGTGCGTGAAATCATGGCACAACTGGGGGTTGAACACTTCACCGACCTGATCGGCCGCAGCGAATTACTGCACCAACTGCCCGGAACAACGCCCAGGCAGCGTGCTCTGGATCTCACGCCGATCCTGCATTCGGCGGCCACGCGCGGAAGTCAGCCCGTGTTCTGTACTGAAGCCCGTAACCCGCCGTTCGATGTCGGGCGGCTGAACCAGCAAATCCTTGACGCCGCGGCGGAAGCCGTGGAACACGGCCGCGCCTGGGCCGGTCAATTCCTCAGCCACAACTTCGACCGCTCGATCGGTGCGATGCTGGCCGGGGCGGTGGCGCGGCGGCATGGCCGCCAGGGCCTGCCGGCAGATACGCTGCAGCTGCGACTGACCGGTACCGCCGGGCAGAGCCTCGGGGCCTGGAATATGCCCGGCATGAGCCTGCACCTGACGGGGGACGCCAACGATTACGTGGGCAAGGGTATGTCCGGCGGCCGCATTGTATTGACCACCGCGGATTCAGACCGCCAGCGGGCACGGCGCAACGTCATTTGTGGCAATGCCTGTCTGTACGGCGCGACGGGTGGCGAACTGTTCGCTCACGGCCAGGCCGGTGAACGCTTCGCGGTGCGCAATTCCGGCGCCAATGCGGTGGTCGAAGGCGCCGGTCACCACGCCTGTGAATATATGACCGGAGGCAGGGTGGTGATCCTGGGTCCGGTTGGACCGAACCTGGCGGCGGGCATGACGGGAGGCGAGCTGTTTGTGCTCGACCCCAACCGGCAGGTGAGCCGTCTGCTCAATGCCGAATTTGTCGAAGCCACTTTGCTGGAAGAACAGCGCTTCACCTTGCCACGCCGCCGGCTGCATGCCCTGATTAGCGCGCACGTGAATCATACCGGCAGCGAATGGGGCCGCAAGATACTCGATGAGTTCGAGCTGATGCTGCCGCATTGGGTATACATACTGCCGCGCAATCTGCACGCCAGTAACGAGATCGCGCAGCAGGACGTACCTTTACGGCTGGTAAAGATCTGAAATTATCATGACCAAGCCACATGACAATTTTGCTTTTCTGCAACGACCGCGCATCGACCCGGACGTATACCCGCTGGAAGTTCGCCGCAGTGAGTTCCGCGAGATTTACCAACCGTTCGTCCAGCAAGAAGCGGCAGACCAGGCTGAACGATGCCTGGACTGCGGCAATCCGTATTGCGAATGGAAATGCCCGGTCCACAACTACATACCCGATTGGCTCAAACTGGCAAACGCAGGCCGCATCATGGAAGCGGCCGACCTGTGCCATGAAACCAACAGCCTGCCGGAAGTCTGCGGCCGCATTTGTCCGCATGACCGCTTGTGCGAACAGGCCTGCACCCTGCAGACCGGTTATGGCGCCGTCACCATCGGCGCCATGGAACGATATATTGTTGACGAGGCGCTGAAGCACGGCTGGCGCCCCGACATGTCCAGGGTCCGGCCCACACCCTGGAGCGTCGGGGTGGTCGGCGCCGGCCCGGCCGGATTGGCCTGTGCCGACGTACTGGCGCGCAACGGCGTCAGCGTGACGGTATATGACCGTTATCCCGAGATTGGCGGTTTGCTGAGTTTTGGCATTCCCGATTTCAAGCTGGAATTGAAGGTCATGCGCAAACGGCGCGAAGTGCTGGAGGACATGGGTATCCGGTTCCGCCTCACGTGTGAAATTGGCCGGGATATCCAGGCCCATGAATTGCTGAGCATGCATGATGCCCTGTTTTTCGGTACCGGCACGTATACGCCGGTGGATGCGCAGCTGCCCGGCACGGAGCGGGGCGGCGTGGTGCCGGCCTTGCCTTTTCTGATCGGCCAAACGGCACACCTGTACGGGTTCGATTTACCGGACTACCCGCACATCAGCCTGGCCGGCCAGCGTGTCCTGGTCCTGGGCGGTGGTGACACGGCGATGGACTGCGTGCGTACCGCGGTGCGGCAAGGCGCCGCGTCAGTGCATTGTGTCTATCGCCGCGATCGCGGCAACATGCCCGGGTCGCAACGCGAAGTCGATCATGCGAAGAAAGAAGGAGTGCAGTTTGCCTTCAATACGGTGCCATTGGCTTTGCAACACCAGGATCAGAAACTACAAGGACTTCGTGTGGTGCGCACTCGCCTGGTGCCTGACGAGGCGGGTGGGCGGGCGCGGCCCGAGCCGATCGAAGGCAGTGAGGAAGTTCTGCCCGGCGACGCGGTCATTTTTGCTTTTGGTTATCGCCCCAGCCCGCCCGCCTGGTTGGAATCACTTGCTGTAAGCACCTGCAAGGACGGCCTGGTACAAACCGGCGAGCGCTTGCCCGGACAAACCAGCAATCCGGCCATATTTGCCGGCGGTGACATGGTGCGGGGTTCCGACCTGGTGGTGACCGCCATTGCAGATGCCCGCCAGGCCGCGCAATCCATGCTGCAATACCTGCAAATGCAGCAGCCACAACTCAAGCGAGCCTGAATCGATTGCCATTGCAGATCACCCCCACGCTTTCCATAGCGGATGATGAAATTCAACTGAGCGCCATTCGCGCCCAGGGTGCGGGTGGCCAGAACGTCAATAAAGTATCATCAGCGGTCCACCTGCGTTTCGATATCATTTCATCGTCACTGCCCGACCTGTGCAAACAGCGTCTTCTGGCCTTGCCGGACAGGCGCGTCAACGAGCGCGGCGTCATCGTCATCAAGGCACAACGATTCCGTACCCGGGAGCAGAATATTGCGGATGCGCTGGCACGCCTGCGGGTTTTAATCCAGGCAAGCCTCATCGAACCGCGACGCCGAATCGCCACCCGGCCGACACGTGCGTCCGGAGAGCGCCGCCTGGAAGGAAAAACCAGGCGCGGGCGCGTCAAGCAACTGAGGAGCAAAGTACAGTAGGCCTAGGGAAACTCTGATTAATTCAGAGTTTTCGTGGCACAGGGATGTGCCACCATTTTCAATGAGTGCAACTCATTGAAAATGAAGCCAAACAAAAATCACATTTTTTGTTTGGCGTGCTCTGATAATGCATGGATGCATTATCAGAGCTTTCCTAGAAGGTTCCTGCTTTAGATGGTTGCAGCCCTGTACCTATGTTCTCATTCGTACTACAATGATCCTTACTGGAATTATTATCGACTGAAGGGACATATACATGGTCAAAATTAACGCAAACAACGCCCGCAAGGCGGATTTCATTTCCCTGATGGACGCACTGGCGCGGGCACATCACAAGTATTCCCTGTTTGACGCCGAGGTGCACCGCCTGTCCGGCGCGGGTCTGACCGCGCCACAAGCAAAAGTCATTTTCTGCCTGGGCGACACCGACGGCATGCCCTGCAGCGAGATCACTGAACAGACCCTGATCACCAAGGGTACTCTGACCGGTGTCATCGATCGCCTGGAGGCAAAAGGACTGGTGCAGCGGTGGAGCGACAGCGACGACGGACGCAAAATCATTGTCGATCTTACCCGTATGGGAGATCGCGTGTTCCAGCGTGAATATCCGCGCTATCTGGCGCAACTGAAACCACGCTTCGAGGCATTCAGCTCCCGTGAACTCAAACAGGCCGCTGCCTTGCTGGGCAGAATCGCCGATCAGTTCTGATGTGCTGTATATTTTGCTAAGTCAGTGCCTGCTAAAGTTTGACCTGCAACAGGCATCATGGACTGGATGATACTGTGGTGGTTGCTGGCGGGCCTGCTGGTCGTGGCGGGACTGGCCGGAACCGTGCTGCCCGCGCTGCCCGGAGTGCCGCTGGTGTTGGCCGGCCTGCTGATGGGCGCCTGGATCGGCAATTTCCAGGTCGTGGGTTGGCCAACCCTGGGTATTTTTGCCCTGCTGACCGTGCTGGCCCAGGCACTGGACTTTCTTGCCAGTGCTTTTGGCGCGCAGGTTGCGGGCGCCGGCGCCAGAGCGTTCTGGGGCGCGACAGCAGGCGCCCTCGTCGGCCTGTTTTTCGGCATTCCCGGCATGGTGCTGGGGCCATTTGTGGGTGCCATGCTGGGTGAAATCAGTGCCGGCAGCGGCTTGAGACAGTCCAGCCGCGCCGGCCTTGGCGCCTGGCTGGGCATGATGTTCGCCACCGCCATCAAACTGGCGATTGCGTTCCTCATGATCGGGATTTTTATTTTTCAATTGGGGTGGCAAGAAGTTACCTGAGGCACGCATCACCCGGGCGTGACGCATGACCCGCGCGGCTGCATCGGCGCCAAATTAACGCAAATTGATCAGAATTGTCCGGACGAACCTTATGCAAGCTTGAACCCGGAAATCTTCTTGGTTTAGCGATGGCGAATCAATCGCATCATGAAAGCGCTTACGGCCTCACTCCCAAGGACGAGCTCCCCGAATACCCGGAGTGGCTTGCTTTGCTCCTCGTGATGGTTTTCAAGTATAGTCAATGGTTCGATGAACACATACACGCAAAGAAGAACCGCAAGCACGTTCACGTGCCGGCGAAACGACGACCGGGGGAGGGGTGATGGCATATTCATCGCTTGATCCCTCAAGGGCGCCGCGTGCGCTGGCCGAGGCCAAAGGCCTGTATGACAGTGCTTTCGAGCACGACTCCTGCGGTGTCAACTTCGTGGCCGACATCAAGGGCCGCCGCAGTCATAACATCGTCCAGATGGGCATCGGTGCTCTATGCAATATGGAACACCGCGGTGCGGTGGGGTCTGACCAGAATACCGGCGATGGTGCGGGGGTTCTGCTGCAGATTCCGGACCGGTTCCTGCGCGCCGTCGTCCCGTTCGATCTTCCCCCGGAACGCGAGTACGCCACGGGCATAGTTTTCCTGCCGCAGAACCCGGTTCAAGCGGCCGCCGGAAAGAAAGAAGTCGACCGCATCGTCAGGGATGAGGGGCTGGAAGTGCTCGGCTGGCGCAATGTCCCGATCAATGCGGATATGCTCGGCAGGGCGACCGTCGAGACGATGCCGACCATACGCCAGATCTTCATCAGCGGCGCCGGGCTCGCCGGCATGGAACTCGAGCGCCGGGCGTACGTGATCCGCAAGCGCACCGAGCATGAGATCCGCATTTCCGCGGGCGGGAAAGAAGCCAGCGAAGCCATCGGCGGCGCTTCCGAGATGCACGAAGGGGTCTATTTTACCGGCCTGTCTTGCCGCACACTGATCTACAAGGGAATGTTGATCGCAACCCAGCTGGCCTCTTTTTATCCGGACCTCTGCGACGAACGGGTCGAAAGTGCGATGGTTCTGGTGCACTCACGTTTCTCGACCAACACCTTCCCTTCATGGTCGCTGGCGCATCCATTCCGCATGATCGCACACAACGGCGAAATCAATACCATCAAAGCCAACCGAAACTTCATGCGCGCGCGCGAATTGCTGCTGGCAACAGACCTGATCCCCGGTGACCTCTCCCGCATCTTCCCGGTGTGCACGCCCGGCGCCTCTGATACGGCGGGATTCGACGAGGCGCTGGAACTGCTTTATATGGGCGGGTATTCCCTGCCGGATGCGATGCTGATGATGATTCCGGAGCCATGGGAAGGCCATGAACACATGGACCCGGACGTGCGTGCCTATTACCGCTATCACGCCTCGCTGATGGAGCCGTGGGACGGCCCGGCGTCCATTGCGTTCACTGACGGGCGCGTGATCGGCGCGGTGCTCGACCGCAACGGCCTGCGCCCGTCTCGCTACTGGATCACCGATGACGATATTGTCATCATGGCATCGGAAGTCGGTGTCGTCGATATCCCGCAGCAGAAGATCATCGAGAAAGGCCGGCTCCAACCCGGAAAAATGTTCCTCATCGACGCCATCGAGGGCCGCATCGTTCGCGATGACGAGATCAAACGGCGCCTGGCGGCGAAGCACCCATACCAGGCGTGGCTCGACCAGCACATGATCCACATCGACGACATTGAGGACAGCCTGTCAAGGCGGCAAGAAACACTGGCCTTGGTCAAACGCCAGCAAGTCTTTGGCTATACCCACGAGGAACTGAAGCTGCTGATCGCGCCGATGGCAAGGGACGGCAAGGAGGCACTTGGCTCGATGGGTACCGACACACCGCTCGCAGTGCTGTCCGATCGCCCGAAACTGCTCTACGACTATTTCCAGCAGTATTTCGCACAGGTTACCAACCCACCCCTCGATGCCATTCGCGAAGAACTGGTTACCTCGATGCGCATCATGCTGGGCCCTGAAGGGAACCTCTTCGACCCCAGGCCGGAGTCGTGTGCGGTGATCGAACTCGACACGCCGGTCATCGCCAACCACCAACTCGCCAAGTTGTTTAGCGTTGGCGCCGAAGTCGTCAACTGCCTCTACCCCGTCGCCAAAGGGGCCGAGGGACTGAGAGGCGCCCTCGATCGTGTGTTTGCGGAAATCGACGCAGTTATCGAACGAGGTGCATACGGCGTTGTCCTCAGCGATCGCGGGTCAACGGTCGAGCTGGCCCCGATCCCGGCACTGCTGGCGACCGCGGCTGCGCACCACCATCTGATTCGAACCAAGAACCGCACCAAAGTGGGTCTTATTGTCGAGACCGGCGAGGCCCGTGAGGTCCATCACATCGCTCTACTGATCGGCTACGGTGCGGCAGCCGTGAACCCATATCTCGCTTTTGAGACCATCGATGATCTGGTCCAAACGGACGCTTACGGCCTGGGTCATCTCGATCACAAGACGGCTCGCGCCAACTACATCATGGCGGCGACCGCGGGTATCCTAAAAATCATGTCCAAGATGGGCATTTCGACCGTTCAATCCTACATCGGAGCCCAGATCTTCGAAGCGGTTGGTATCGGTCCGGAGCTGATCAAACAGCATTTCACCGGCACTACCAGCCGGCTCGCGGGAATCGGCCTCGATGTGGTTGCTGCAGAGGCCGCGTTGCGCCACCGGCTCGCGTTCAACGACCGGCCGGAGGAGCGAGCTCATCGCGGACTAGATTTCGGGGGGGATTACCAATGGCGGCGCGAAGGTGAGAGGCACCTTTTCAACCCCGAGACGGTCTTCAAGTTGCAGCACGCCACCCGCGAGCGCCGCTATGACATCTTTAAAGAGTACACCACCCGGGTCGATCGCCAGTCGGCTGCAATGGCCACGCTGAGGGGCATGTTCCGTTTCCGGCTCGAAGACCGGCAGGCCGTTCCGATCGACGAGGTTGAACCGGTATCCGAGATCGTCAAGCGCTTCTCGACCGGCGCCATGTCGTATGGATCTATCTCCAAAGAGGCGCACGAGACGCTCGCCATCGCCATGAACCGGCTAGGCGCAAGGTCAAATACCGGCGAGGGCGGCGAAGATCCGGACCGGTACCAACGAGATCCTAACGGTGATCTGCGGCGCAGCGCCATCAAGCAGGTCGCCTCCGCCCGGTTTGGCGTGACTTCCGAGTATCTGGTGAATGCCGATGACCTCCAGATTAAAATGGCGCAGGGCGCCAAGCCCGGTGAGGGTGGGCAACTCCCCGGTTACAAGGTCTATCCGTGGATCGCAAAGACCCGTTACTCGACGCCGGGCGTTGGGCTGATCTCGCCGCCGCCGCATCACGACATTTATTCGATCGAAGACCTCAAGCAACTGATTCACGACCTGAAGAACGCCAACCCCGAGGCGCGGATCCACGTCAAGCTCGTCGCTCAGATGGGCGTCGGAACTGTGGCTGCCGGGGTGGCGAAGGCCAAATCGGATGTCGTGCTGATTTCGGGCCACGACGGCGGCACAGGAGCGTCTCCGCTCACATCAATCAAACATGCCGGCGGCCCGTGGGAGCTGGGTTTGGCGGAAACCCAGCAGACCTTGCTCCTCAATGGGCTGCGCGACCGCATCGTGGTCCAGGTCGACGGGCAGCTCAAGACCGGCCGGGACGTGATTATCGCAGCCTTACTGGGCGCCGAGGAGTTCGGCTTTGCCACGGCCCCGCTCGTCGTCATGGGTTGCATCATGATGCGGGTGTGTCACCTCGACACCTGTCCGGTTGGCATCGCTACACAGAACCCGGAATTGCGTGAAAAGTTCAAAGGCAAAGCCGAGTTTGTCGTCAACTTCATGGAGTTCGTTGCCCAGGAAGTGCGAGAGTTACTGGCAGAGTTGGGCTACCGGACGCTCAATGAGGCGATCGGGAGGGCAGAGCGCCTCAACGTTTCGCGCGCGATCGAGCATTGGAAAGCAGGGGGGCTGGATCTCGCGCCGATCTTCCATGTTCCGGAACTGCCGAAAAACACGCCGAGACGGCATACGACGAAACAAGACCACGGGCTTGAATATGCGCTTGATCAAACCCTTATCCGGCTCGCCGCCGCGGCCCTCAAGAACGGCGAACCCGTCAAACTGGAACTCCCGATTCGAAACGTCAACCGGACGGTGGGCACGCTCCTGGGATACGAAGTCACGAAACGATACGGCGGTGAAGGACTCCCGGACGACACCATCGAGGTCAGGTTTACTGGATCCGCCGGAATGAGTTTTGGGGCATTCTTGCCTCGCGGCATTACGCTGCGGTTGACCGGCGATTCCAATGATTATGTCGGCAAAGGTCTCTCCGGCGGCCGAATCATCATGCAGCCACCGGAAGAAGCGCCGATCATTGCAGAGCACAATATCCTGGCGGGTAATGTGATCCTCTATGGCGCGACCGGCGGGGAGGCTTTCCTGCGCGGCGTTGTCGGCGAGCGCTTCTGCGTGCGCAACTCGGGGGCTGTGGCTGTCGTCGAGGGCATTGGCGACCACGGTTGCGAGTATATGACGGGCGGGCGGGCGGTCATTTTAGGCTCGACCGGCCGGAACTTCGCCGCCGGTATGTCGGGTGGCATCGCCTATGTTCTCGATGTGCACGGCGACTTTCTCACCAAGGTCAACCCGGAGATGGTCGACCTCGATGCGCTCGACGACAATGACCGGGCTTTCCTTTTGGATCGGGTCTCGCAACATCATCGTGAAACCGGCTCGGCGGTGGCAGAAGCGCTGCTGGGCGACTGGCAGGCAAGCCTGCACAAGTTCGCCAAGGTCATGCCCAAGGACTACAAGCGGGTCCTGGAGGCGGTGCGAGAAGCCGAAACCGGCGGACTGCCGGTCAACGACGCAATCATGGCGGCCGCTCATGGCTGACCCGCGCGGTTTTCTCAAGCACGGCCGGGAGCTGCCTCAGCGGCGTCCAGCCGATGTGAGAATCAAGGACTGGAAAGAAGTCTATAAGGATTTTCCCAAGGAAAAACTGCGGCAACAGGCAGCGAGGTGCATGGACTGCGGCATTCCGTTCTGCAACAACGGATGCCCGCTGGGTAACTTGATCCCTGACTGGAACGATTTGGTGTACCAGGATCATTGGCGAGATGCCATCGACCGGCTGCATGCCACCAATAACTTTCCGGAATTCACCGGCCGGCTGTGTCCTGCGCCGTGCGAAGCGGCCTGTGTGCTCGGCATCAACCAGGATCCGGTGACAATAAAACAGATGGAGGTCGAGATCATCGACCGTGCATGGGATGAGGGATGGGTCACACCCATACTGCCGTCGGTAAAGACGGGTAAGCGGGTGGCGATCGTTGGATCCGGCCCGGCCGGTCTCGCTGCCGCCCAGCAGCTTACACGCGCCGGGCATCGCGCAGTTGTGTTTGAGCGTGACGATCGCATCGGCGGACTGTTGCGGTACGGAATCCCCGAGTTCAAGATGGAGAAACGCCATCTGGAACGGCGTCTCGAGCAATTGCGGCAGGAGGGTACCGAGTTCCGGACCAGCATAGAGATTGGTGTCGATATTCAAGCAGACGAACTCATGAAAGAGTTCGACGCAGTGATACTCGCCGCCGGCGCCTGCCAGTGGCGCGACCTCCCGATCCCCGGCCGCGACCTCAAAGGTATCCATCAGGCAATGGAATATCTTCCGCTCGCCAACCGGGTCCAAGAAGGCGATTTCAAGGTGTCCCCGATCTCGGCTGAGGGCAAGCACGTTATTATCATCGGCGGCGGTGACACAGGCGCGGACTGCCTTGGCACCGCCCACCGGCAGGGTGCCGCATCGGTGCGTCAATTCGAGATCTTGCCGCGTCCGCCAGACGAACGCGACGCCTCCACGCCGTGGCCCACCTGGCCGCTCAAATTCAGCGTGTTATCAGCCCACGAGGAGGGTGGAGAGCGCGTTTTCGCAATCGCCACGGAGAAGTTTATCGACGATGGCAGCGGCCGGGTTGCCGCGCTGCAGACCCGTCGCGTGAAATCGAAAAGCCCGGGTGTGCGGTCAGCTTTCAAGCCATTCAACGCCACCGAACAGAAGTTTCGAGCTGATTTGGTGCTCCTCGCGCTTGGCTTCACTGGACCCGAACCGGGTCCGATGCTCTCCCAATTCGGAGTTGATCTGACCAGCCGCGGCAATGTGGCTCGAAATGATCTCTGGGCGACAAATGTCGAAGGCGTTTTCGTAGCCGGCGACATGGGTCGAGGCCAATCTCTGATCGTGTGGGCCATCGCCGAAGGCAGAGCGGCAGCGGCGGCGGTCGACTTGTGGTTGACGGGGGAGACACTCCTGCCGTCACCCGTTGGACCATCAACAGTGCCGCTGACCTGAAGTGCACACCACGATCCCATGAAATCTCGCAAAATCAAGAAACCACCATATGCACCAAAAAGAAGACAAAACTCATTTTAATTCTTTATAATTCAATCTGTTAGATTGAAGAAGGAAGGAGTTTTGCCTGTGACAAACTGTACCCAAGAAGCACTTCAATTTCCAGCCCCGAAACGCCGTAAAACGGTGCACAACATGCCTGGGCCATCCTGGCCCCAGGTCAAGATCGTCTTCCGTGGTGACTCGGGCTTTTGCCGCTGGCGCATGCTGTCCTGGTGTGAACGGAACCGGGCGGCTTACATCGTCGGCATCGCCCAGAACAAGCCGCCTGAACGCGGCTATCGCCTCACTCCAGCGTGACGCCGAAGCCTGTTTTGCCGCTTCCGGCAGCAAGGTGCGCTGGTTTACCGAACTGCACTACCGGGCGCAGAGTTGGAAGTGCGCGCGGCGAGATGGAGAATCGCATCAAGGAACAACCGTTGGATCTGTTTGCTGACCGGTGTTATTGGGTCCGTCGCCAGGACGTTGTCGGGTCCACGGTTACCACCTTGGTGCTCATGAAATCCGCTACCGTCGCATCAGCCAGAGGCTGTCCCTCGACACCCTGGGTCACGAGCCTGAGCAGGTCCGTTTCAGTGATCATGCCCAGCAAGTTTCTTTGCAGCAGGCGTGGCAAGAAGTGACTCGAAGCGTTCACGCGCGAATCACAACTCAGGCTTTCGCTAACAGCAATTCACGTAACGCCCCATAGTCCCCCGGAATAGTTCTGGACAGAACCTCTTTATTCTGTACCGCCGCCAACGCGGCGGGCAGCGGCAGCACGATACCCAGCGTTTCCTCAATCACTTCCAGGAACTTGGCCGGATGTGCGGTGCACAGGAAAACCCCTTCTTCACCCGGTTCGAGTGATCGCTCCAGCGCCGCCCAGGCCAACGCGCTGTGCGGATCAGCAAGGTAACCTTGTTGCCATAGCGCGCGCATGGCGGCACGGGTAGCCGCGTCATCCAGCGACACTGCCGACAGCAGCCGCTCCAGCGGCAGGCCATGACGTTGGCCCAGCTCCAGCACCCGGGGGAAATTATTCGGCAGTGAAATATCCATGGCGTTGGTGATGGTCGTTACCGTGGCGCGGGGATCCCATTTCCCTGAGCGAAGAAATCTCGGCACGGTATCATTGGCGTTGGTGGCCGCGATCATACGCTTGTAGGGCAGGCCAATCGCACGGGCGATCAACCCGGCGGTGACGTTGCCGAAATTGCCGCTGGGTACGCTGAACACCAGATTTTCCGGCTGCTCGGCAGTGGCGACTGCTTCGAAGTAATAGCAAACCTGGGCCAACAGACGAGCGATGTTGATGGAGTTGGCCGAATTCAAGCCCAGTGCCTGCTTGAGCTCCTGATCATCGAAACATTGTTTGATCAGACGCTGGCAAGCGTCAAAATCATCCTCAACGGCGACCGTGCGTACATTGCCGCCCAAGGTGCAGAACAGTTTTTCCTGCAAGGGTGAGATCCGGCCCTTGGGGTAGAGCACCACCACATCGATGCCGGGCTGGCCGAAGTAGGCGTGCGCTACCGCAGCGCCGGTATCGCCCGAAGTTGCGGTCAGAATGGTCATCGGCCCGTGGCGGTGAAACTCCTTGAGGCAACGGGCCATAAAGCGGGCGCCAAAATCCTTGAATGCCAGCGAGGGCCCGTGAAACAGTTCCAGCGCCCGAATCGAAGAACCAATGACCGGTACTTTGACCGGGAAATCGAAAGCCGAGGTCACCATCGCCTGCAGGGTGCTCGCGGCGATTTCCCCCTCGGTCAGGTGCTGCAAAATGGCGACGCTGCGTGGCACAAACGCCAATTCAAGCAATCCGCTAACATCCGGCAAGGCCTGGAAGCGGCGCGGGAAGTACAGCCCCTGTTCACGGCCGAGCCCGGTCAGCACTGCCTGGCGGAAACTGGCCTGCTCATCAGGCCGTTTGATATTGATCAGTTCCATGACCACTGGCGGCTGCGGATCAATCGCTGCTGACAATGCTGCGGGCGCCGCCCAGATCGGCGCGGCAGGTATACACAAAACCACTGTCAGTTTGCCGGTAGTGCCCGGCCAGCCAGTCGGCCAGCACCGGCGCCACCGCTGGCTGGTCAACCAGCGCAAATACCGTTGGGCCGGAACCGGAAATACCAACAGCCAGCGCACCCAGTGCGGTCAGTTCTTCACGGGCGCGATCGAAGCCCGGCAGCAGGCGGCGGCGGTAGGGTTCAGCGATCAAGTCTACCAACGAGGCTGCCGCCAGCGCGGTCTTACCGGTGTACAGCGCATAGACAAACTGCGCGAACTGGGCGCCATGGCGCACGGCCGTGGCCCGCGGCAATTGTTCCGGCAAAACCGCGCGCGCTGCGCGCGTGACCAGTTCCGTGCCTGGCCAGCACACCACGATCTGCCAACGGGCCGGCCACGGCAGTGGATACTCGGACTGGCCTCCCGGCGGGCACAGGCGCAGACCGCCGTAAAGACAGGGCGCAATATTATCGAGATGAATTTCGCCGCTGACGCCACCTTCAATTTCTGTCATCAAACCAAACAGAGCGCGTGAACCCAGCGGGCCGCCGTGCCAGCGATTGAGTACTTCCAGCGTGGCAACCACGGAGCTGGCGCTGGAGCCGAGACCGCTGCCGATGGGCAAGCGTTTCTCCAGAACAAGCTCCAGTGGTTCCACGGCGATGCCGAGTTGCGCCAGGGTTTGTTGGTAGAGCCGGCAGCACTGCAGCACGATGTTCTTTTCCTGGTCCACTGGCAGTTTATGTGCAAACGGCCCACGCACCACCAGTTTCCAGTCGTCACGTCGCCCTGGACGCACCTGCACCGTGTCACCCAGAAGGGAGCCGTCCAGCGGCGCCAGCGCCAGCCCCAGCGCATCGAAACCGACCGATACATTGCCGATCGATGCCGGTGCGAATACGGTCAAGGGTTCCCGCAGGCTGACCGGATGCGCTCCGTTTGGCGAAACAACTGCCGTCATGCACGCTGATCCAGCGGCCGCCACACCGTTCGCAGCAGGTCACCAAACACCCCGGCTGCCGTGACCTCGGCGCCCGCACCATAACCCCGCAGCACCAGCGGGATAGGCTGGTAGTATCGAGTGTGCAATACCAGTGCGTTTTCACCATCGCGGATCGCGCCCAGCGGCTCGTCCCGCGGCACTGCTTCCACTGCAACACGGCAGTGACCGTCAGCAATGCGGCCCACGTAGCGCAGCACCATCCCCGCGGCTTTCGCTGCACTTACCTTCCCGGTAAAAGACTCATCGAGCGTCTGCAGGGCGGCGATGAGGTCAGCCGGGTCGACCGCAGCAATCGCTTTCATCGGCACGGCCGGCTCTACCTCGATATCGTCCAGTTCCAGTTCCAGCCCGACTTCGCGTGCGATGATCAGCAGCTTGCGGGCCACATCCATGCCGGACAGGTCATCGCGCGGATCGGGTTCGGTATAGCCCAACTCCACGGCCTTGGCCACCGCTGCCGACATGGCCATGCCGTCTTCCAGCAAGCCGAAAATCATCGACAGAGAGCCTGAGAGGATGCCGCCAAATGATTTGAGCTCATCCCCGGAGCGGATCAGCGCCTGCAGGGTATCGATTACCGGCAGGCCGGCGCCGACGTTGGTTTCATAAAGGAATTTTCGGAAATTGCGCCCGGCTGTCTGCCGCATCGCGCGGTAGTAATCGATCGATGCCGTGTTGGCTTTCTTGTTGGCAGCGACCACATTGAACCCGCTTTCCAGGAAGCGGACGTACTCGCCGGCCAGCGCGGCATCGGTGGTGCAGTCGACCACGGTCGGATTCAGCAGGCCCAGGCGCTCGCGCACCGCGATGACATCATCCATATCCCAGGACTTGCCCCGGTCTTGCAACAGCTCGGCCCAGCGGCTCAAGTCGACCACGTCGTCCGCCACGTAGAGTTTGCGGCTGTTGGCAATGGCGCGTACACGCAGGTCTGTACCGTGCTGCATGAGACTCGCCGCCTGGCGTCGGAATTGCCGTAACAATTCACTGCCGACATGGCCGCAACCCAGCAGGATGACGTTGACATGGGTGGTGTGGCTGAAAAATGCGGTGTGACATGCCCGTGTGGCCGATTGCGCATCTTCCCCCCTGACCACCACTGCGATGGCGCATTCGGTGGATCCCTGGGCGATGACTTCGACATTAACCCCGGCGGAGGAGATCGCCATCAGGAAGCGCGCGGCAATACCACGGTAGAGCTTCATACCCTCGCCAACCAGGGATATGACCGCGCGGTTACCCTGCACCGTGATGTCGCCAATCAGGCGATGCAGGCGTTCAAAATGGAACTCTTCTTCCAGCGCTTTGCGGGCATTCTCCGCATCCCGCTGGCGCACACACAGCGTGATACTGTATTCGGACGACGACTGCACGATCAGGATGATGGAAATGGTCCTGCTGGCCAGCGCATCCATGACCCGCCGGGCGATACCCACCCGGCCGCGCATACCGCCGCCCTGCAGGGTGATGGAAGCGACCTGTTCGAGGTGGGAGATACCGCGTACCACGTGGGTGCGCTGCGCTGCGCGGTGAATCAGCGTGCCGACCCGCCCGGGGTCGTAGGTATTGCGAATCTCGCACAGGATGTCATTTGCCGCCAGCGGGGTCAGTGCCTTGGCCGAAATCACCTTGGCGCCGAAATAGCTGAGCTCCATGGCCTCTTCGTAGCTGACCTCATCCAGGCAACGGGCGTTGGACACGATGCGCGGATCAGCGGTGAAAAAGCCATCCACGTCTTTCCAGATCTGGCAACGGCGGGCGCCGGTGGCGGCCGCAATTGCCGCTGCCGAGTAATCCGTGCCATTGCGCCCCAGTAACTGGATTTCACCGTCGGCATTGCGCCCGTAAAACCCCGGCAGGACCAGCACCTTGACCGCTTCCGTGAGGCGTTGCTTGAGCAATGGCGCGGCGGCGTCGATATCCACCAGTGAATCCAGCCAGTCCTCGTTGGCCAGCGGCAACACATCCGCATCGGACCAGGCGGCGGCAATGCCGCGGTACTGTAAAAGATCAACCATGAGCCGGCTGCTGAAACCTTCCCCGCCCGCCAGCATGCGCGCACGGATACGGTCCGGACACTGGCCCAGCAGGCGCACACCCTCGATGCGCCGCGCCAATTGCCCGGATTGTTCCTGCAGGAATGCCCCGCCCAGAGGGGTTTTGATCCCTTGCGCTGCCATGGCATCGACGATGGTTTGCTCGCGTGCCAGTGCCTCATCGATTTCCGCCTGACCGCTTTCACCGCGTACCGCCTTGTCGATCGCGGCCACCAGCAGGTCGGTTACACCCTTGACCGCCGACAGCACAACAATGACCTGGCCCGTACCGCCATGATGCTCGATAACGTCGGCGCTGGCGCTAAAGCCGGCGAGATCGGCCAGCGACGTACCGCCGAACTTCTGCACCAGCAAAGAGTTGGCAGCACTCACGGCTGGTCCACCCCGGCGTAGGCGTCCTGGTGCACCGAGCGCATGGCACGGCCCGAAGGGTCATTCAGTGCCTGCAGCGATTTGTCCCACAAGATGGCTTCAGGCGTGCTGCAGGCCACGGTCGGTCCACCGGGCACGGTCTGGGCCGCGGAGGCCAGGGGAAAATGCTGTTCAAACAGGCTGCGGAAGTAATAAGCTTCTTTGGACTCTGGCGCATTGAACGGGAACCGGCCGACCGCGCGGCTCATGTCTGCATCGCTGACCTGCTCCCGGGCGTGATCCTTGACGGCGTCGATCCAACCATAGCCGACACCGTCGGAGAACTGCTCCTTCTGACGCCAGGCAATCGCCGGCGGCAACAGGTCGCTAAAGGTCTCGCGCAGGATCTGCTTCTCGATTTTGCCGGTAGTTATCATCTTGTCCGCCGGGTTGATGCGCATGGCGACGTCGAGGAAGCGGGTGTCCAGAAACGGTACCCGCGCCTCCACGCCCCAGGCGGCCATGGCTTTATTGGCGCGCAGGCAATCATAGCTGTGCAGGCGCGAAAGTTTACGCACCGTTTCCTCGTGGAAAGCCTGCGCGTTTGGCGCTTTATGAAAATACAGATAGCCGCCAAAGATTTCATCGGCGCCCTCGCCGGACAATACCATCTTGATGCCCATGGCGCGGATCTTGCGCGCCATCAAATACATGGGCGTGGCCGCGCGTATGGTAGTGACATCGTAGGTTTCGAGATGGTAGATCACCTCGTCCAGAGCATCGAGGCCTTCCTGGATGGTAAAGGTAAAACCATGGTGCACGGTGCCGATATGATCGGCGGCGACCTGTGCAGCGGCCAGATCAGGTGATCCATCCAGGCCGACGGCAAACGAATGCAAACGCGGCCACCAGGCCGGGCTGCGCTCGCCGTCCTCTACCCGCAACGCGGCATGACGCGCAGCCAGCGCGGCGATAATGGACGAATCCAGACCGCCGGACAGCAGCACGCCGTAGGGCACGTCGGTCATCAGGTGACTTTTTACCGAGTCTTCCAGCGCCGCCCGCAGAGCGGCTTTGTCGGTAGTGGCCTGCGCCACGTTTTCGAACTGTTCCCAATCACGCCGATACCAGCGCTGTGGTTCCGCCTGGCCCGTTGTCCACAGATGCCCCTGCGGGAATTCGTGCACCTGGTTGCATACATCCATCAGCGCCTTCATTTCCGAAGCCACCAGCAACTGGCCGTGCGCATCATGGCCAAAGTACAAGGGCATGATGCCGATGGGATCGCGCGCGATCATCCAGAAGTCGGCTTCCTCGTCATACAGGCAAAAGGCAAACATACCGCGTAGCTGCTCGAGAAAATCGGCGCCATGCTTGAGGTACAAAGGCAGGATGACCTCACAGTCCGATTCGGTATTGAAAGCATAAGTGTGCTTCAGCGCGGCGCGGATTTCCCGGTGATTATAAATCTCGCCATTGACTGCCAGCGCCTGCCGGCCACTCTCGCTGAGCAGGGGCTGGGCGCCGGTGTTGACGTTGACAATGGCGAGGCGCTCGTGCGCCAGCACCGCCTTGTCAGAGGTATAGATGCCACTCCAGTCCGGGCCGCGGTGTCGCAGCATGCGGGATTGTCGCAGAGCCATTTTACGGACGGATTGAACGTCCTGGCGTAGCTCCAGTACGCCGAAAATCGAGCACATGGGGCGTCCTCGTAAAAAAATAACGGGTTATCAGGGAGGCGGGCTCTCGTTTGCAGCCTCTGCTTTGTCAGCGCCTCGGCATCACTTCAGTCCGTGCATCCTGCTGATGGAAATCACGAATCCGAACCAGTAATACTAAGGGCTTATGCGCTGCGCGCCAAGCACCAGAATCAATTTATTGGCGCTTTTAGCTTCCTTCAGCAACCGCACTCCGGGGCATTGCCCACCTGTCGGGCTTGGACCGCCGAGTAAATGTGAACAGGCTTTAACCCGGAAAGTCCATGTATGGACTTTCCGGGTTTAAAGCACTTCTTCGAGTTCCGCCTGGTATTCTTGATACAAGCTATAGTTGTGCTTGATCGCCTCCGAGCCTTCACCCTGCTGGATCATCGCCGTGCGTAACTGCTCCTTGACCCAGCTGTGTTCCGCCCAGTTGCCGCCGCCGGTTTTTACCACTTCCATTTCGGCGTTGTTGGCGCCCAGACCGCTGCCGATGCCTGAATAGACGCGAGCCACATCGGTGACCGAGGCCTGCTCCTTGTTCTGCACTTCCTCGCCGAGCTTGTTCATTTTGTCGGCGTACTGCTGCTGCAAGGCGGCGGTCTTTGTCAGTACCTTGATCAAGTCTTCAACCTGGTCATCGTCGAGCATGCCGTTGCCGGGCGCGTCATAGGTATCGGCCCGGGCAGCTTCCATCAGCCTGCTTTGCCGTTCCATTTCACCGAACATGCCGGAACCCGTCTGGCTGGTGTTGGAGCCGCCGAAGTCTCGCATGCTCGCGCCGCGCGACATCATGCCCCCTCCGAGTAAGGTGGCCAGGATCATGTTGGCCACGAACAGGGCGATGATACTGACGACGAAGTGCAGCGTCCGTTTCTCATCTGGCACCGCCAGCGCCAGTGGCAGGATCTGGTACAGGAAGACCAGTGATGTTACCCCGCCGGCCAGCATGATCAGCAAACCGACGCTGGGCACCAGCGCTGCGATGACACCCGCGACCATCGCTGGGATCGAAGTCAGTGAAATCGCCGCGAAAGCGCGGTCAAAGTTGCGCTGGCCGCCGAAATTGCCGGCCAGGAAGCTGAATATATATGCACCCAGAGCCAGCCCGAGCGCCGCCATTACCAGCCCGATGATCAGCGCAACAAGGAAATTGGAACCATAACCGTATGAATAAAAGCCCCCGGTCAAGCGGGAAAAGATCAGCGACAACACGATATTGCCCACCACCAGCGGCCCGGTCAGCACCGTGGCCGTGCTCAGCCACGGCGGATTGCCCGCCAGATAGGTCTGCCAGGTGGCCGTATGATCGAGCAGCCCGCCCTTGATCAGCTTAAGTGTTTGTTGATAATCAAATTTCATTGCCGCGCTCCTCACAGTGTGGATCCGGGCGCGACCAGCGATGGCAAGAGTTTGCTTGGGAATCCTTGATGGGCGCTGAAAAACCCGGACCCCATGACTTTAGGTCAGAGTCGGGAAATATTCAATAAAAAACGTCCGTCTAGCGCATCTGGCTTTGCAGCTTTTCCAGCGCTGCGCGGCCGGGATTGAGCTCTTCGAAGGTAAATGCTTTCAGCGGCTTGCTGGCGGTACCTGCAATGGCGTGCATTTCGGGCCATTGTTCGTCGATGAACAGCAGGCCGGTGGGGATTTCTCCCTGGTCACGATGCTTTTCCAGGTAGCGCAGTGCGACACTGCGCCGGGTGGGGTCGTATTTGGGATCAGTTTTCTTCAGCACGACGGTGGCACCGTCGTGCATTTTCACGCTGACCGTTTCGCCCTCGGCATAGTGCGCGGTGATTTCGCGGGCGGGCGGCACAAAGTCGGTCGCAATGGCCTGGTGCTTGTGTTCCCTGGTATAAGCGTAGCTCTTGGTCGAACCGACATGATCATTGAACGTAACGCAGGGCGAGATCACATCGAGCAGAGCGCAGCCTTTGTGCGCAATACCCGCCTTGATCAGGGATACCAGTTGCTCGCGATCGCCGGAAAAGCTGCGGGCGACAAAACTGGCCCCCATCGAGATGGCGGCGGCGACCGGATTGATGCTCTGCATCTGGTTGACTTCGCCCTTCTTGGCCGTACTGCCGGGATCAGCCGAGGCAGAGAATTGTCCCTTGGTCAGGCCATATACACCGTTGTTCTCGATCAGATAGAGCATGTTGAGGTTGCGCCGGATGGCATGGCCAAACTGACCAAAGCCGATGGACAGCGAATCGCCGTCACCGGAAACGCCAATGCAGATCAGGTCGCGATTGCCGGCGTGGGCGCCAGTGGCAACCGAAGGCATGCGGCCATGCACCGAATTGAAACCATGAGCGCCGTGGACGAAGTAGGCCGGGGTTTTGGATGAGCAACCGATGCCCGACAGCTTGATCAGCTTTTCCGGGGCGATGGACATTTCCCACAATGCCTGCACCAGTGCCGCTGTGATCGAATCGTGACCGCAGCCGGCACAAAGCGTGGACAGGCTGCCTTCGTAATCCCGCTGCAGCAAACCCAGCGCGTTGCGTTTCTGGCCGGGAAGATCGATTTTCGGTTTAGCCAGGTAGGTCATGCGGCGGCCTCGGATTGCAGAAATTGATTGACACCGTTGACCACGCAGTCGCTGGAAATCGGCAGACCGTTGTAGTGCAGAATAGACTGCAGCTTGTCGGCCACTTTTTTGATTTCCAGCATCAGCAGGGACTTCATCTGTGCATCGCGATTCTGTTCCACCACGAACACGGTGTCATGCTGTTGCAGAAAAGCCAACACTTCGGCACCAAAGGGAAAGGCCCGCAGCCGCAGGTAGTTGGCATGTACACCCTGCCTGGCCAGCCGGTCGCGCGCTTCGATCACGGCGCCATCGGAACTGCCAAAGGCTACAATACCGAGGCGGGTGGGCATGGCCGCAGAGGTGACCACGGCCGGCAATACCAGCTTCTTTGCCGTTTCCCACTTGACCAGCAGACGTTCCATCACGTCCTGGTATTCCATCGAATCTTCGGTATAGCCGCCCTGGCTGTTGTGCCCCGAGCCGCGCACGAAGTACGCGCCCTTGGGATCTTCGCCCGGCAGCGTGCGGTAAGTGATGCCATCGCCGTCGACATCCTTGTAGCGAACGAAGCGCGCTATCTGCGCCAGTTCCGCCGGGCCCAGCACTTTGCCCCGATCCGGCCGGTAACTGTCATCCCACTGCAGCTGCGGGATCATCCAGTCGTTCATGCCGATATCGAGATCTGACAGCATGAACACCGGGGTCTGCAAGCGGTCGGCCAGGTCGAAAGCCTTGACCGACATTTCGAAGCACTCCGCCGGGTTTGCCGGCAACAAAATGGGGTGGCGTGTATCGCCATGCGAAGCATAGGCGCACAGCATCAGGTCGCATTGCTGCGTACGGGTCGGCATACCGGTCGATGGGCCGACCCGCTGCACGTCGATGAAGACCGAAGGAATCTCCGCGTAATAGGCAAAACCGATGAATTCGCTCATCAGCGAAATGCCGGGCCCCGAGGTAGGCGTAAATGCGCGCGCTCCGACCCAGTTGGCGCCTAAAACCATGCCGGCGGCGGCCAGTTCGTCTTCGGCCTGCACGATGCAAAACCGCTTCTCGCCTGTTTCCGGGTCGGTGCGGAACCGGTCGCAGAATTTCTTGAAACTATCCATCACTGAGGTCGAAGGCGTAATCGGATACCAGGCGCCCACGGTGGCACCGGCATAAACGCAGCCCAGACCGGTGGCCGCATTGCCATCCAACAAGATATGACCGGCATTGTCGCCCATTTTTTCTGCATGTACCGGCAAGGGGCAGGTGAACTGGGTCAGCGCATGGTTATAGCCCAGCATGATGGCCTGCAAATTACTTTCCACCAGCCGGGGCTTAGCCGCGAAGGTCTCCTCCAGCAGCTCGCGCAGGACCGCCAAATCGATATCCAGCAGGGCCGCCAGCACGCCCACGTAGGCAACGTTTTTCATCAAAATACGCTGGCGCGCCACGCTGAATTGCTCATTGCACAATTGCGACAGCGGCACCCCGAGAATGGTGATGTCGTCACGCATCATCGTGCGTTCACGCGGCCAGGTGGAATCATAGACCAGGAAACCACCAGGACTGACTTCGGCGAGGTCTTTGTGGTAGGTCTGGGCATTCATCGCCACCATGATGTCCACGCGCCCGGCGCGCGACATGTAGCCGTCACGGCTGGCGCGAATTTCATACCAGGTTGGCAAGCCCTGAATGTTCGATGGAAACATGTTCTTGCCGGTGACCGGGATGCCCATACGAAACAGGGCTTTCATCACCAGGGCGTTGGCGCTGGCTGAGCCCGTTCCATTCACCGTGGCGATTTTCAGGACAAAGTCGTTTATCCGGCTTTGCGTTGCTGGCATGGGGCCTCACCACTCTTGCTGCTGCCGTTGTAATCAACGGCCTGGGGAAATTCGAGGAAGGACTTCTGCATATCCCAGGCCGCGGTAGGGCAGCGCTCGGCGCACAGGCCGCAATGAATGCAGAAATTTTCATCCTTGACCATGACGCGGCCGGTTTGTTTCAGCGCGTCAGAAACGAACAGCGGCTGATCCGGCTCCAGCACGGGGGCCTTCAGCCGCACCACCAGTTCCTCTTCCTCGCCATCCGGCGTAATGGTCAGGCACTGGGTGGGACAAATATCCAGACAGGCGTCACACTCGATACACAGGGAATCGGTAAACACCGTCTGGATATCGCAATTCAGACATCTCTCCACCTCGCAGGCGGCTTGCTCGGCGTCGAAACCGAGTTCAACTTCGCGGCCCAGTTCCTCGAACCGGGTCTGCAAGGAAACGTGCATCATCTTGCGCCGGGCCGCCGGATCGAAATCGTTGGAATAACTCCACTCGTGCATGCCCATCTTGCGACTGCCCAGGTTCAGGCGGGCGGGCAAGCGTTCGAGCAGCGACACGCCCTGGCAATGGAGATGGATGGAAATAGCCGCCTGATGCCCATGCTCCACTGCCCAAATGATGTTTTTGGGGCCAAAAGCGGCATCGCCGCCAAAAAATATACCTTTGCGTGTCGATTCGAAAGTCACCTTGTCAACCAGCGGTTCTTCCCACTTGTTAAGCTCGATGCCGAGGTCACGTTCGATCCAGGGAAAGGCGTTTTCCTGGCCAATGGCCAGCACTACGTCGTCACAGGGGATAAACGTTTCACCGGTGACTTTCTCGTCCGTGATACGTCCGTTTTCAATACGGTATTCCATCAACTCAAAAGTCATGCCTTTGAGCTTGCCATCCTCGACAACGAATTCTTTGGGCGCGTGATTGACCAGAATCTCGACGTTTTCCTCTTCCGCATCTTCGAGCTCCCAGGCGGAAGCCTTGAAGAACTGCCGTGGTTTGCGGGCCATCACCTTCACGCTCTTCGCCCCCAGACGCAGCGACGTGCGGCAGCAATCCATGGCGGTATTACCGACGCCGATAATCAGCACGTGGTCACCAATGGATTCAATGTGCCCGAAAGCCACGGACTCCAGCCAGTCGATGCCGATGTAGATGTTCCCGGTGTCGTAGCGGCCGGGCAGGATCAGTTCCTTGCCGCGGGGCGCGCCGGTGCCGACAAAAACCGCATCGTAACCTTCTTCCAGCAAGGCTTTCATGCTTTCCACGCGGTGGTTGTACTGCACCCTCACACCCATGTTGATGATGTAGTCGATTTCTTCCTGCAAAACTTCTGCCGGCAGGCGAAACGACGGTATGTTATAGCGCATCAAGCCACCGGCTACAGCCTGTGCTTCAAACAGGGTGCAGTCATAACCCAGCGGCATCAGGTCATTGGCCACGGTGAGGGAGGCGCAACCCGCGCCAATCAGCGCAACTTTCTTGCCATTCTTCTGTTTGGGAATGAGCGGCAGGCGCTCGCTGATGTCCTCTTTGTGGTCAGCAGCCACGCGCTTGAGGCGGCAGATTGCAACCGGTTTTTCGTCCATGCGGCCACGGCGGCAGGCCGGTTCACAGGGACGATCGCAGACCCGTCCCAGGATGCCGGGAAAGACATTGCTTTCGCGGTTGACCATGTAGGAATCGGTGAAGCGTCCCTGGGCAATCAGGCGGATGTACTCCGGCACGTCGGTATGCGCGGGGCAGCCCCACTGGCAGTCCACGACCTTATGGTAATAATCCGGATTTGCAGTATCCGTGCGTTTCATGAACCCTGTTTATCCTGCCGAAATAAACGACCTGTGAGAAAATTTGGCGCAAGGATAACGTTTTTGCAAGCGAGGTGCATTAAAATCATCGTGTCTTTCGTTCATCAACCCAAGGAGAAAAGCCATGACGCCCGAACTGAAATACCTGGCAATGATCGCAACGTTTACGGCTCTGCTGTGGATTCCCTACATTCTGAATTTGCTTGGCCGCAATAAACTCAGTGACGCGGTCGGGTACCCCGACCAGCCGCTGGTGATGGCGCCCTGGGCCGAACGTTTGAAGAAGGCCCACTACAACGCCGTCGAAAACCTGGTGGTGTTCGCTGCGCTGGTGATGGTCGCGCACGCGCTGGCAATCAGTAATGCCGCCACAACAAGTGCAGCAGCGGCCTATTTCTGGGCGCGCATCGTGCACGCTATTGCTTATACCTTCGCCATGCCCTGGCTGCGCACGCTTGCATTCGCGGTGGCCTGGGGCGGCAGCATCTGCATAGCCTGGCAGATCCTGGGGTAAGGGCCGACCTGACGACCGAAATTCTGAACCTTGTATTCACCAATGGAGAACCCACACTTGATGCTGAGAGCCGGGCCGGGGATTTTGTCCTGGGACACGCCGTAAATACATCCCTGTAGGCTCGGATGCGACATCCTTGTCGCATACGGTCCCAGGACAAAATCCCCGGCCCGGCTCGTTACTCCGCTCAAATCGGGCGGCGGTGGCTCAAATGATTAACCTATCCAAGGCGCTGACGAGTCGAGTCACTTCCTCCGCACTGGTGTAATGCACGAATGAAGCACGCACGGCCCCGCCGTCCCTCGCTGCGCCCAGAGCTTGCAGCAAGCGGTAAGCGTAAAAATCTCCCACCCCCACCCCCAGCTTATGCTCGGAAAGACCGGCCGCCAGCTCAGGCGAAGGAAATCCGTCAACCGTGAATGCAACCGTCGGTGCGCGTTCGGCGGCATTGCAGCGACCGACCAGGCGGATGCGGGGGTGGCCGTCGAGGAAATCCAGCAACGGTTGCAGCAGTCTGATTTCCTGTGCTCGAAACAATTCGCGCACGGCCCTGGCTTGTTCCGGCGCAGATGCCGGCGCAGCAAAATGATGACGATACACGGCTTCGAGGTAATCGATCACTCCATTGCTGGCCGCGATCTGTGCATGATCGGGACCGGCGGGGGTGAAACGTGCGCCCGGTTTTCCGGCATTGAAGAAATGACCCTGGTTCGGCAATTCAGCATTCAGTTCTTCGCTCATGAACATCACCCCAAGGTGGGGGCCGTATACCTTGTAGAGTGAAAACAGGTAGATATCAGCGCCGAGAGAACGTATATCCGGCAGGCCGTGGGGGCAAAATGATACACCATCGACAATGGCGATCGCGCCGACCGCATGAATGCGGTCGGTGAGTTCACGCACCGGGTTGATGCTGCCGACGATGTTGGAACAATGGGTGAAGGCCACAGCCCGCGTGTGGGGCCCCAGCCAGGTATCCAGACCATCGGGATTCAGTTCCGCGGTAGCGGGGTCGACTTTCCACTCGTGGATGACGATGCCGTCAGCTTCCAGGCGTCTCCAGGCGCCGATATTCGCCTCGTGATCCTGGTTGGTAACGATCACCTCGTCTCCGCGCTTGAGGTGCTGGCGCAGTGCTTGCGCAATGACATAAGTGTTTTGCGAGGTCGAAGGACCAAAATGAACCTCATCCGTGGCCACATTCAGCCAGGACGCCATACGGCTGCGGGCAGCATCCATTTCCGCACCCGCCTGCCGCGAAGCAGGAAAATTGTAGTAAGGCTGCACTTTGGTCTGGCGATAGTAGCGTTCCAGCCGTTCGATTACCGCGCCGCAGGCATAGGAACCTCCGGCATTTTCAAAAAACCCGAATCCTTGCAGCGAGGGCTCACTGAAGGCCGGAAACTGGGTGCGGATGAAGTCGGTGTCTAACAACCCAGGCCCGCCATGGTCAGGTACTTGATCTCGATGTATTCATCAATACCGTACTTCGAGCCCTCGCGGCCTGTGCCTGACTCTTTCACCCCGCCAAACGGCGCCACCTCGTTGGAAAGGATGCCGTCATTGATGCACACCATGCCGTACTCCAGTTCCTCGGCGACACGCCACACCCGGCCCAGGTCGCGGGCATAAAAGTAGGATGCGAGGCCATAATCGGTGGCATTGGCCAAGCGGATGGCTTCCTGTTCGGTCTCGAAGCGGAAGATCGGAGCCACAGGGCCAAAGATTTCTTCGGTCGCAAAAGCCATCTCCGCGGTCACGTCCTTGACTACCGTGGGCTGGAAAAACAGGCCGCCCAGTGCATGACGCGATCCGCCCTCGATAACCACGGCGCCTTTTTGCACTGCATCGTCCAGCAGCGCTTCGACTTTTTCCACCGCGCCCGGTGATATCAAGGGGCCGATGTTGACCCCTGCTTGCTCACCCCGGCCGATTTTGAGCCGGCCGACTGCGGCGGTGAATTTCTCCACGAATTCCTTGTACACACCTGCCTGCACATAGATGCGGTTGGCGCACACACAGGTCTGACCGGCATTGCGGTACTTGGATATTATCGCGCCCTTCACGGCCGCATCCACGTCCGCATCGTCAAACACGATAAAGGGCGCATTGCCGCCCAGTTCCATCGAAACTTTTTTCACCGTGCTGGCACATTGACGGAGCAGCAATTTGCCAATCCCGGTCGAGCCGGTGAAAGAGAATTTGCGCACCACGGCACTCTCGGTCATTTCCTTGCCGACAGCGGCTGAATGCGTGGTGGTGACGACATTGAACACCCCCGGAGGTATGCCCGCCTGGTGGGCCAGTTCAGCCAGCGCCAACGCGGACAAGGGTGTTTCGGAAGCTGGTTTGATCACGATTGGACACCCCGCGGCCAGCGCCGGTGCCGCCTTGCGCGTAATCATCGCATTGGGGAAATTCCATGGTGTAATGGCCGCCACCACACCCACTGACTGCTTGATGACAACAATGCGCCGGTCTGGCAGGGGACTGGGGATCACGTCGCCATAAATACGTTTACCTTCTTCTGCGAACCATTCGATAAACGAAGCTCCGTACACGACTTCGCCGGTCGATTCCGCCAACGGCTTGCCCTGCTCGGCCGTCATCAAAGCGGCCAGGTCATCTTTGTTCGTCAGGATCAGTTCATACCAGCGGCGCAAAATGGTGGCGCGTTCCCTGGCCGTGCGCTGGCGCCACGCCGGCCAGGCAGCAGCGGCCGCCTCGATGGCCTGACGGGTTTCGGCCACACCCAGCTGGGCGACATTGGCCAGCAGGCCGCCATCGGCCGGGTTGGTTACTTCGAAAGTGTCGCCATTGCGTGCGGAAACCCATTCACCATTGATGTAAGCCTGCTCACGCAGCAGGTCGGGATTCTTGAGTTGCAAAACAGCTTTAATTTTGTCCAGCATGGCGAGATCCTGTACTTGTGTGTCGTCAATAGGCAGAAAATGAATTCTACCAAAATACCACGCCCGGGAGAGGCCAGCATTGAACAAGCTGGCGAAATGGCAGATGGCGGCCTGTCTGACTTGATCCGGCAGGCTGCTAGAATAGGCTTTGGCGGCCACAATCCCCGCCATGCGAGAAGCCACAGATGACCAATTCGACCAGGCTGGACTTCGGATTCCTGCGCCAACAGGTGGTTGGCGCGGATGCCCCCATAGCCACCCCGTTCGGCGAACGGCTGATGGTATATGCCGATTACACGGCTTCGGGCCGCTGCCTGACGCTGGTCGAGCGTTATCTGCAGAATCTGCAACGCATCTATGCAAATTCGCACACCGAAGACGACATCAGTGGCCGCTCTATGACGCATCTGCTGGAAGAAGCGGAACAGGCCATCAAGCGCTCGGTACATGCGGGCCCACACGGCCGCATCGTTCCGGTGGGCAGTGGCGCCACCGGCGCGATCGACAAGTTCCAGCAAATCATTGGGGTCATGCTGGCGCCCGCAACCCGGCTGCATCTGCGTCAACTGCTGGGCGGGGCGCTGGGAGAAGAGGCGCTGCAGGATTTTGAAGATTATATTGGCGCGCACCAACCGGTGGTATTCGTCGGTCCATATGAGCACCATTCCAACGAGATTTCCTGGCGCGCAGGCCTGGCGACTGTAGTCGATGTGCGGCTGGACCATGAAGGCGGCATCGACCTTGGCCACCTGCAAGAATTACTGCAGGACCCGGCTTATCAGGGGCGTAAACGCATCGGTTCATTTTCCGCCGCTTCCAATGTCACCGGAATGTGCTCGGCGGTGCATGAAATTGCCATCCTGCTGCACCGTTATGATGCCATTGCCTGTTTCGATTTTGCCGCCAGTGCACCGTATGTCGAAATCGACATGAACCCACCGGCCGGGCAGTACGATGGCGACGCCAGACTGGATGCGCTGTTCATTTCGCCGCACAAGTTTCTTGGCGGGCCGGGATCGTCTGGCGTACTGGTATTCAACGAAAGCCTGTACCACAAGGATTTGCCGCCCAGCGTCAGCGCCGGTGGAACCGTCGACTATGTCGGCCCCAGCAGCCAGGATTTTATCCGCGATATCGAAGGGCGTGAGAAAGCGGGCACCCCCGGTGTACTGCAAATCCTCAAGGCTGGCCTGGCGTTCGCCATCAAGGACAGCGTTGGCGTGTCTGCCATCGAACAGCGCGAACGGGAACTGCTGCACCGCGTCTTCGACCGCTGGCAGGCGCGGCCGAACATCGAAATTCTCGGTAATGCCGACCCGGAGCGTCGCATCGGCATTATTTCGTTCAACCTGCGGGATCGCCATGACAAGTACCTGCATCCGAAGTTCGTCACCACCCTGCTGAATGATCTGTTCGGCATCCAGTCCCGCGCAGGCTGCTCTTGTGCCGGCCCTTATGGGCACCGCTTGCTGGGCATCGGTCCTGAACAGTCCGAGCAGTACCGGAAGTGGATCGCCAAGGGCTATTCCGGCATCAAGCCCGGCTGGTGCCGCATCAGTCTGCATTACGTGATGGACGACAACGAAATCGAGTACATCATTGACGCGGTGGAGTTTGTCGCCGAGCACGGACACCTCTTCCTTACCCAGTACACTTTCGACCTGCACAGCGGGGCCTGGTCACACAAGCGCGACCGCGTCTGTCTCGAGCCGTTCTCGCTGCAAGCCGCGCTCGACTGTTGCGGCCCGGCACCGACCGCCATGGACGCAGCGGAACGCACCCGCTGCTATGCCGGTTTTATGCAGGCGGCCCGGCAACTGGCAACAGCATTGTGCGGGCAGGCGGAAAGCCCTGAACTGATAATGGATGCGGAGCTGGAGCCCTTGAGATTCTTCTCGCTGCCGCAAGCCTGTGTCAGCCACCCATGAGCACAGAGTATCAAGCGCGAACGGCCAGGCCTTGCGAGTCCATCCGCCGCTGGTATTTTATCTACTCGATTCAGACCGCAACCGTGCCTGTCCCCGGGGACTAAGGAGTATCAGCATGACAAATGAAGCCAGCGGAAACCGTGCCGGCAGCGCCAAGAGTATGTCCCTCATCGTTACCAAAGGCACTTTGGACTGGGCCTACCCGCCGTTCAGTCTGGCGACCACGGCCGCTGCCATGGGGCTTGAAGTGACGATGTTTTTCACCTTTTACGGCTTGCCTTTGCTGTTGAAAAACCTCGATCTGAAGCTGTCATTCCTGGGCAACCCGGCCATGAAAATGCCCATGATGGGTGCCCTTATGGGGATGCCGAACCTGGCTTCGATGATTCCGGGGGTCGAGGGAGCGGCGGCGAAAATGATGCAGAAACTGATGCGCAGGAAAGGGATTGCCAGCATCCAGGAACTGCGCGCGCTGGCGATTGAAGCCGATGTTCGCATGATTGCCTGCCAGATGACGATGGATTTGTTCGATTACTCGCTGGACGACATGATTGCTGGCCCGGAGCTGGGCGGTACTGCCACTTACATCGAGGTGGCAACTCAGTGCGACATCAACTTGTTCATTTAGGCTCCCTTGCCAAATACAGGAAAAATCATGGCTGACCAATTACTTGACGCAAAAGGCCTGAACTGCCCGCTACCCATTCTGAAAGCCAGGAAAGCACTGCTATTGGTTCCGGCAGGCGGCACTCTGGAAATACTCTCGACCGACCCTGGTTCCGTGGCCGATTTTCAGGCGTTTTGCCGCATCACGGGGAATACCCTGCTGGAGCAGGGAGCGGAGGACGGCGTTTATCGCTTCGTCGTGAAAAAGCCGGTCTGAGCAGGGGGCGCGATGGCCCGCTATATTAGAATGTTGTATATTAGACGTAATTGAAGTAACTCATTTTCTGAAGGAGCGATGATGATGCGTTTTAAGAAACTTCTGCGTGGCGCCGTGCTGCTGGCTGCCCTGATTCTGCCTGCTCTCGCCTGGGCCGGTGACGCCACTTGGATCGATGTCCGTACAGCCGAAGAATTCAGCCAGAAGCATGTGCCTGATGCCCTGAACATCCCCCATGACCAGATCGGCGTCAAAATTGCCGAAGCGGGACTGGCCAAGGATGCAGTGATCAATCTTTATTGCGGTAGTGGCCGAAGGGCGGGACTGGCCAAGGAAACGCTTGAGTCGCTGGGCTATACCCGGGTGGTCAATATCGGCGACCTGGATACTGCGCTGCTAAAAGCCGGTGCGGCCTCACAGGATTAATCCTGCCTGTGCTCCACACCAGATAATTAAATTCAACGCATGGTCAAGGCGCTCAGGTCAGCAGCAGCCGGGAAACCCGACTGGGAAGCGATGAGCCGCAAAGCAGTCGACGCGGCGGCCTTGCTCAAGGGCTTGGCCAACGAGAGCCGGCTGATCATCATGTGCGTACTGGCAGAAGGCGAGTCTTCCGTCGGTCAGCTGAATGAGCGTGTTAACCTGAGCCAGTCCGCTTTGTCGCAACACCTGGCGGTGTTGCGACAACAGGGGCTGGTGCAAACCCGCCGCAAAAGCCAAACCATTTTTTATCGTCTCGGTGAAACTCCGGCGCTAAAAATCATTACCGTGCTGCACGACATTTTCTGCCTGACCTGAATCCAGGTCAGGGGTTGCCGGCGAAAAACGTCTATTTGCCAATACAAAAGCTGGCGAAGATAGCGCCCAACAATTCATCCGGCAGCTTTTCACCGGTGATTTCATCCAGCGTGTGCTGCGCCAGGCGTAACTCCTCAGCCAACAATTCACCGGCGTGGTCACTGGTCAGCCGTTCTTCGGCGGCGACCAGGTATTTGACGGTCCTTTGCAGCGCGTCGACATGACGCTGGCGGGCGGAAAAAACACCCTCGGCTTGTTCCGCGACGCCGAGTATCTCGCGGATTTTTGCTCTCAGTTCTTTCAGCCCGGCACCGGTTAGTGCAGAGATATCTATCCGATGTTGCAACCCTGCCGCATTTTTTGCGCCCCATGCCACATCGTAGTCAGGCTCAAGCAGGTCAGTCTTGTTGAATACGATGATGGTTCTTGCCGGCTCCGGCAATTCATCGAGCAGGTTCAATTGCGCTTCAACATTGACGGTGGCATCGACGACCAACAGCGCGAGGTCCGAGGCTGCCAGCGCGGCGCGGGCACGCCTCACGCCCTCCGCTTCGATGCGATCACTCGTTTCCCGGATGCCGGCGGTGTCGACGACATGGACCGGTATTCCGTCGAGGTCAATCCATTCTCTCAACACGTCCCGCGTGGTGCCCGGAATTTCGGTAACGATGGCGCTGTCTTGTCCGGACAGGGCATTCAACAGGCTGGACTTGCCTGCATTGGGCCGCCCAACAATAGCCAGCACGATACCATCGCGCAGCAAACGCCCCTGCCGTGCTTCGGCAAGCAACCCCCTCACAGCCACCTGCGCCTTTTGCAAACGCTGCAGCAAATCGCCATCGGCAAGGAAGTCAATCTCTTCGTCCGGAAAATCAATAGCAGCCTCAACAAAGACGCGCACGCGTGTCAGGTTTTCCTGTAACTGCTCAACCCGTTGTGAAAAAACGCCAGAAAGCGATCGTTGCGCTGCGCGCACGGCCTCTTCGGTACCAGAAGATATCAGGTCAGCTATGGCTTCGGCCTGGGTCAGGTCCATTTTGTCGTTGAGAAAAGCGCGCTCGGAAAACTCGCCCGCGCGCGCTGCGCGGGCGCCCAATTCCATTACTCGCCGCATCATCATCTGCAAAACGACGGGACCACCATGTCCCTGCAGTTCTAAAACGTCTTCTCCGGTGAAGGAGTTTGGGCCAGGAAAGTACAGCGCCAAGCCGCTGTCTATGACCGCACCTGCTGCGTCACGGAATTTTGCGTACGATGCCGAGCGCGGCGCAGGCTTCCGCCCACAAACCTTCTCTGCAATCTGTCCGGCTGCGGGTCCGCTGATGCGAATGATGCCGACCCCGCCGATGCCGGGTGGCGTGGCGATGGCGCAAATGGTGTCCGTGGCTGGAGGACCGGAGGGCTTGAGGCCAAGGCCGGCTGGTTCATTAAGCAGGTTAGTCATGCAGGAAGCTTAATGCAAAAGCGGTGACTCGTAACGCGTAACGCGTAAGGTAAGGCGTGTGCTGGCTGCCCACGCCGTTTTACTTTTCCCCGGCCGCGATCTTGCGCGTAATATAAACCTGCTGTGCCAACGAAAGACCCGCGTTGGTGGCCCAATACAGGACCAGGCCGGCGGGGAAGAAAGCGAACATCACCGCGAATGCTATCGGCATCAGGTTCATCATTTTGCGTTGCAATGGATCCATTCCCGCCGTCGGCGTGAGCCGCTGCGTTGCGATCATGAACCCGGCGTTAAGCAAGGGCAGAACGAAGTAAGGATCGCGCGCCGACAAATTGCTCACCCAGAGAATGAACGGCGCCTGGCGCAATTCAACCGATTCCAGCAGCACCCAGTACAAGGCGATGAACACCGGGATCTGCACCAGCATCGGCAGGCAGCCGGCGAGCGGATTTGCCTTCTCGGTCTTGTACAGCTCCATCATGGCCTGGCTCATGCGCGCTCGGTCATCTCCATAACGTTCTTTCAGCTGTTCAATGCGCGGTTGTAGCTTGCGCATGCGCGCCATCGATTTATATTGTGTTTCCGTCAGCTTGAAAAAGGCCGCCTTGACCAGCACCGTCAATAACACGATGGCCCAGCCCCAATTGCCAACCAGCGAGTGGATGTGTGACAGCAGCCAGAACAGGGGTTTGGAAAAGACCGTAAAGATGCCGTAATTTACCGTGTGCTCCAACCCTGGCGCCACTTCCTCCAATTGCTCCTGCAGCTTGGGCCCCAGGTAGAGCAGGCTGCTGAACTCAATGTGTTCACCAGGCCCGGCGCTTTGCAAGGGTGACACATCGCGCGCTATGTAGCGCGGCCAGCCGCTGGTTTGAATCACCCGGGCGCTGTAGGTCACCTGCTCTTCAGCTGGCGGTATCCAGGCCGCAAAAAAGTAGTGCTGGATCATGGCCAGCCAACCACCGCTTACCGTCTTCTCATACGGCTCGTCGGCGACGTCTTTGAAATTGACTTTCTCGAACTTGTCCTGGGGGTTGTAAAAACCGATACCGTTGAAACTATACGCAGAAGGGTTGGTAAACCCGCGGGCGGGTTTTTCTTCAGAAACCGCTCGTTGCAACTGATCGTAGCGGCTTCCCGTCCAAGGTTCGGAACTGTCGTTATCCAGTTGATAGCGAACCTCGACTCCATACTTGCCTCGCGTGAAAATAAACGTCTTGGTCACGTGAAAGCCTGCTTCAGAGCGCCAGGTCAACGGCACTCGAAGCTCGTCTGTACCGTCCGCCAGTCTGTAATCTTTCTGCGCGGACTGATAAACAGAGGTATGGTTAGGCGCGGCCTGGTGTGATAATAGCCCCGATTGAGCTATAAACAGGATCTCTCCGTGCTGCTCCAGCAGGTTGACTTTTTTCTCGGGCTCTTCCAGAACCACCGGGTAATGCAACAGCTGCGCCCCCACCACCGTACCGCCCAGCATGCTGATCTCGACATCGAGCACGTCGGTGAAAACGCTAATCGTGCGGCTTTCGGCCAGCATGACTGCTGCGCTTTCCGGCGTGCGGGCTTCATTTGTATGTGTTTGCGCCTGGGCCGCATCCAATGGTTGTGGCAAATCCAGCTCACCCGGCGGCACAACCGGCGCTTCAACTGAAACATCTTTCGCCGACGTGACGCTAACGGATGCTGGTAGGACGGGTGGTTGGCCGTAGTCCTTGCGCCATTCAATCCACAACATGTATCCCAGCAAACCCAGGGTTATGAGCAATGCCGGTCGAAGATTTCCCATGGATACTCAGTCCTTTGCCTGCTGACGCAGGCGCTTTTCTTGGTACGAGCCTCAGACCGCTGCAGAAAGTCAGGGCTGCGGCTCGGGTATTTCACGTTGTGTGCTGACGACCGGCACAATGCTTGCGCGCTTATCGATCCTTTGCCAGTGTCGAGACAGCTGGTCAAACAACCGCCTGTTGCATATGGAGACGGCCTCCCGCCGGGGCAAGACCACGATGTCTACAGCCGGGTGTTTGCTGTTAGACAAATAATGCTGGCGAAAGCTTTCCCGTATGATGCGCTTGAGCCGGTTACGTTCCACTGCGCGCCGGTCAACCTGGCGTGACACCGCCATGCCAAGACGTGAACTGTCATGGCCTGTGTTGCGCCCCAACACTTTGAACCAAGCGTCGGTTGAAACCGCTGCTTGCTGAAACACGCTCGAGAATGCTGTTGGTCCAGACAAGCGGGACCGACGCGGAAGTGTCATGCCGGTTACTACTCCTGGCGCGACGCGCCACCGTGGCAACCCAGAGGAGGCTTATCCCCGGTCTTGCGCTCAACTCCTTGATTCAGGCCGACAGCCGTTTACGACCCTTGGCGCGACGGGCAGAAATCACCGCGCGACCGCCCCGGGTGGCCATGCGGGCACGGAAACCATGGCGGCGGGCGCGTTTTAGCAGACTGGGTTGAAATGTACGTTTCATGGTTCTATTCCTATTCGAGATGGTTTCGGCGACCCGCGGCCAACTTGGAGCCGGCCGCCAAGAAGACGGTGCTCGATCGACAAAAGAGTGGAATTGTATCTTTTGCACGCGAGCGCGACAAGCTTGAGCATTGTCGAGCCATGTGCGCTGTAGCGATTTTCACGCAGCCAACCGGTTAAATATTGGCCGACAGCCTGAGGCCAATCTACTCTTTATGGTCACGATCTCTCTTCCGAGCGCGATGCACGGGTCAAAATGGGCTCAACCATCGGGCAAAGGGGCGCTTCCAGGCGCGGCAAGGCCTCAGTTCCTTGTAAACCGATAGATAGGGAGGTGATTCGGAGGTAGTGCGTGCGTTTAGCCGCTGGCAGCAGCCGGAATCGGTTTGACCAGCGAACGCATCTGTCCTTCGCGCCCCTGCTTCACGTGGCCCAATGCCAGGGCCATCATCACCGCCAGCGCCAGTCCGACCCGCGCCGTCATGTTGCTTTGGCCGCGAATGAAGTGCTCCTCGAAGCCAAAGCTGTGATCGATGCGGTTGTTGATGCGCTCCAGGGCGCTACGACGATTGTAGCCCCGGCGCCAGGACGGGCTGCCGTGGGGGTGAAGATGCGCCGATTCTGTTCGGTGATGTCGATGCGCACGATGCGCCCATAATCGCCGGCCTGTATGCTGGCGTTGCGGTGACAGGCCTCGCGGCCGGCGCAATCCAATCCGTAGGCAGCGGCCGGGCAACGGTACTTCAGGGTGTTGCGGTCGGCCTCAAAGCCCTGGAAGGCCAGATTCCGCTGTTCGCCACTGTGGGGGCACACGCACAACACCTGCCCCTTTTCCGTGTGGATGATGTTGCCGGCGCGCGCCGGATCCAGGGAGCGGGTGATGGGCTTGGCGGGATCGTAATCCGGCATCTGTTGTTCTTCCCGCCACAGTTCGCGCGTGTCAATCAGCGGGCGGATGTGGTGCGCATCCCAGAGCCTGGCCTTCAACGCGCCGCTGTCGAGTCCGCGGTCGGCACTGAAGTCCCGGCAGCGCGCGGCCAGCGACGGGGTCTGTTCAAACAACTCATCGAGCATCCGCTCCAGCTCGACCGCTTCGGAATGCGAAGCCGGCGTCAGGTGGCAGGCGACGGGGATTTCGTAGCGGGTATCGGCGATCAAGTGCAGGCCGTAGCCAAACCAGCTTTTGACTTTGTTCCAGGCTTGGCCGGTCTTGCGGTCGATGCCGCGGGTTTCGTGCTTGCCCCAGTCGGCGTCCGGATCGGAGGTCTGGCCCGTTTTGCGATTGACCCGACCGGTGCTGTGGCTCCCGATCGCCTTGCCGTCGTAGCCAAGATGGCGGCCAAAATCCGGCAGCGCCTGCATCAGCTGCTGCCGCAGGGTCTGGATCATGGCGCCGATCAGGCCCTGCTGTTCCTCCAGGGCGATGACATTGCCGAGGAAGCGATAGAAGTTCCAATGGCTGGGAACCGGATCCTGTTCTTTGTGGGCGGTATGGACCACGGTCAGTTGGCCGGTCTGTGGATGGCGCTGCAGCGTGGCGACCGGCTTGCCCTGTCGCGGCAGGGGGTTGAAGCCGCACAGATCGAGTAGCGCCGGGTTGCGGCGCAGCTCCCGCAACAGCGACTCAATGGAGCGGTGCTGCAAGACGATGCCCGCCAGCAGGGCATGCCACAGGGCGTGCACCGGATAGTCGTTGCGGCCGCGGCCGCGTTTTTCCTCCAGGGCTTTAATTATTTCTTCATCCGGGAGATACTGGATCACCAGCGCCAAGCGACGCAGATCCGGTAACGCGTCTACATCCTGCCAGGAAAACAAGCTCAGGTTTGCGGCTGCCATAGGGGCTCCTTCGGGGGCTATAATTCTGTTATTGCTGAACGAATTATACCCTATGGCGGCCCATTATATCCATCTATCAGATTGTTTTAATTGCATTTTTGCTCCTTTTTTACCCCTTGTTGGCGTGTTGGGGTGAAAATCCCGCCACGGCGCCGAAAACCGGCCCTCGGGCAACAAAACCGCGGGTTTTCCGGGGTAAAGAAAATTCTCACTGCGCTACAAGCCGCGGTTGATGCGGGCTACGGAACAGCGCACATGGCTCTTCGACAGGGTGCGATTCAAACTGATGTTGTCCTTCAAGCCGCCTTTCTGACTTGATTCCAATAATTGTCCCATTGCCCGTTTGCCCGGTTCAGACGCAAGGCCAGCATATGCTCGGCGTTTTCGGCACACCACCAGGATCCCGGTAGCTTGAGCCGTTTCTGCACAACGTAGCGATGCGCGCTCTCAATTTCACCCGAGCCAATCGGCAAACCCCTGGCCAAGGCGCCAGGGTAGTCGAGTTGATCTGTTCGGCGACTCAGGTAGCGGTGGCAAGAGCGCACCGGCGCTTCGCTATCGGCAACATCATCCGCCTCAAGGTGCACCCGCAACGACTCGATGACTCCGCCACACTGCCCGGCCTTGAGGCGTTCCTTCTGTTGGTTTAACCACATCCTGGATGCGTCCGCATCCCTATGGATAGCCGTTGCTGCCGCGCTCAGGTAATCGCAGACATGGTAGCAGTCGACCAGATAGGTGCCCCGGCTGCCGAAGCGCTCATCCACTTGCAGCGCAATCCACTCGGCTCCATCCCCGACGGCGTGAATCTCGCTGCCCGTCCCGAAACCGGCGGAGCGGGCGCAGCCGAACAGGTGCTTTCCCGCCTCCGCAACGTCGCCGCGCAGCGTTCCCCCGTAGCGCAATGTTGTGCTGCCCGCCTCGTGCGCCAAGCAAAGCTTGGCTTCCTTCCACTGCAATGTCTTGCCGCGGCGACGATCTTTTTGCGTCGCATCCGCTTCGACTATCGGCACCATGCCACCATCCATTTCGGCAACCACCCGCTGACATCCCTCTTCACTGGGCCAGCTCTCATCAACAACGGCCGCCGCAAAAATGGTTTGCGCGTGCTTCTCGGTCACCCGCCGTATCGTGCTCTCGGGCAGAAGGACCCCGTAATGCTCGACCAGCTTGTCCTCAACCCGGGCGAAGGCAACATCGGCTGCAAAATCCGTCACCACCCGCTGCAAAGGCCGAGAACAGCCGCGATTTCTCACCTTGGCACGTCCGACAAAGGGGCGGATACGCTTGCTCCCTTGCCGATATTGCACCTCTTCTACGGCAATTTCGCCGAAGGTACTGTGCCAGCGAAGTTTTTTTTACCCTCCCGCCACATCTGGCTTTCGCCCGCGACGCTCGCCGAAGCCTTGACCGCTTGCCCGCTCGCCCAGGCTTGCAGCGACTCCTGCCCCATCCGCCTCATCTCCTCGATAAGCCGCATCTCCGCCGCGTCAGCCTCTTGCAGGTTTCCCATCTCGTCATCGACAACCAGCAGCATCGATTCAACACGGCTTCGAAGCTCGGGATGCCCGTTCAGCCGTTCAACCAATGCTTCGTCACTCATTCCCATGGCGCTCTCCTCTCAACAGCTCAGCCGGTAAACTCCTGCGATTATCCCACATCAGTTTGAATCGCACCCTCTGAAAATTGGGTTGACAAGCTTGGGTCTGAAAAACAGAGTAATTTAACTCCCGGTCAAAACGCAGTGGCCAAGTTATCCACAGCGGGTTAGACTAGGGCAGCTCTGAACCATTATGCGCTTGGAGCTTCCCAGGGTAGCCCCTGATGAATTCCTCGATATCTCTGGCCGACAGGGGGCTCGCAGGTCGAAGCGGCTTCCCTATAACCAGAAACCTGCACAGACTAATCCCAGGAATGGCGCATAACCACTGGCAAACCTGTTTGACTTATCTGGAGCGAGAGCTCCCGGCTGAAGATTTCAATACCTGGATTCGCCCCTTGCAACCCAGGAGCGCAAAGGGACAAACAGCGCTATTGGCTCCGAATGCGTATGTGCGCGATTACATTGCACTCAACCACCTGGAGCGCATCCGTGACGTTTTCGAGCATCTTGGTGCGGCTCGCGATACAGTCACGGTCGAAGTGTCTGCCAGCAGAGATCCTGCCCGCGCCGTTGGCGTCACGGCACGCAAGCAACATGATACGAGCCTCGACACACGCTATCGTTTCAATAACTTCGTCCAAGGCAAATCCAATGAACTGGCTTTTGCCGCCACACAACAGGTAGCACAGAAACCTGGGCAGACCTACAACCCGTTGCTGCTTTATGGCGGCACCGGTCTGGGTAAAACCCACCTGCTGCACGCAGCAGGTAATCTGATCCATGAGCAAAATCGCGAGTCCCGAGTGCTGTATCTGCACTCCGAACGTTTCGTAAGCGAAATGATTCAGGCGCTGAGGCACGACAGCATTGAGGCGTTCAAGCAACATTATCGTACGGCCGGCGCCTTACTGATTGACGATATTCAGTTTTTTGCTGGAAAGGACCGCACCCAGGAAGAGTTCTTCCATACGTTCAATGCCTTGTTGGATAGCAAACAGCAAATCATCCTCACCTGCGACCGTTATCCGAAAGAGGTCGTAGGCCTGGAGGCCAGGCTTCGTTCCCGTTTTGGCTGGGGCCTCACGGTCGCTATCGAACCGCCTGATTTCGAAACGCGTGTGGCGATTCTCATGAACAAAGCACAGGAACGTGGCTTGATATTGGATGAAGCGGTGGCTTTTCTGATCGCCAAGCGTATGCGCTCAAATGTGCGCGACCTGGAGGGTGCCCTGAACACCTTGTGCGCCAATGCACGTTTTTCCGGACGACCGATCACGGAAGCGTTTGCGCAAGAAGTTCTCCGCGACCTGTTATTGGTGCATGATCGCTTGATTACGCTGGAGAATACGCAAAGAACCGTGGCGGAATATTACAAGATGAAAGTTTCAGACCTGCTTTCACCACGACGCACAAGAGCCATTGCCAGACCAAGACAAATGGCAATGGCCTTATGCAAAGAGCTTACCGAGCACAGCCTGCCCGAAATTGGTAATGCTTTTGGCGGTCGGGACCATACCACGGTACTGCACGCTTGTCGTAGAATTGAAGAGTTATGCGCCACTGATAGCCGCCTTCGCGAAGACAAGGCCAAGTTGCTTCGTTTGCTGACTGCTTGAGTGAGTATAAGTCTGTGGCACAAATCTGAACAACTTGTGGATAAGCCGGTAAAAAAGTGGAATGCTCTGCTTATCCACAAGCTGTCAACAAAGCACAATGCTGGTTCCTGACAAGCTTATAAAGCAGTAACATATTGAAAGTTTTAGATAAATTTGGATTTAGGGCTTTATCCACAGGACCTATTACTACTACTGTTCTTATATATTATATAAATAATTACTAATAGGGATGCAGTCATGAAATTCAGTATCAAGAGAGAAACTTTCCTGCAGCCATTGACCCAAGTCATCGGCGTGGTGGAGCGCAGGCAGACTTTGCCTGTTCTTGCCAACTTCCTCTTTCAGGCTCAGTCCAATGGCAAGCTTTCCATAACCGGTACGGATATGGAAGTCGAGTTGATCGCGACCGTAGAAGCCACGGTTGAACGAGAAGGCGAAGTTACCGTACCGGCGCGGAAATTGCTGGACATTGTGCGCATGCTTCCGGACAGTGTTGAGATCTCTGTCAACCTGGAGGGTGACAAGCTAACCATCTCTTCCGGCAGAAGCCGCTACACACTGGCCACCCTGCCGGCCACAGATTTCCCTGCGACCGATCAGTTCGAGACCATAGAAAACATTGAACTGAGAGAAGACAGGCTTAAAAGGCTGTTGGACAAGACCGCATTTGCCATGGCAAACCAGGATGTTAGGTATTACCTGAATGGCCTGCTGTTCGAATTCAAAGACGGCGTATTGCGCACGGTAGCAACCGATGGGCATCGCTTGGCGGTGTGCGATCTTGATGATGCTGTCAACCTTAAACAGAACCGGCAGATCATAGTTCCGCGCAAAGGAGTAATGGAGCTATCGCGCATGTTGAATGACAGCAAAGATATGGTGCGCTTGGGCTTGGGGAAAAATCATGTGCGTTTGCAAAAAGGCACCATTGCGCTTACTTCCAAACTGATTGATGGCCGTTTCCCGGACTACCAGGCGGTCATCCCGGTCGGAACGGATCGGAAGATCGAGGTAGATAGGGGAGACTTTACTGTGGCTTTGCAGCGCGCCGCTATTCTTTCCAATGAAAAATACAAAGGCGTGCGCTTGGAAGCAGCAGGAAATTTGTTGAAAATTATTGCTCACAATCCTCAGCACGAGGAGGCCGTGGAAGTACTGGAAGCCAAAATGAATTTTGATCAACTGGCCATCGGTTTTAACGTTTTATATCTTCTTGATGCCTTGAGCGCGATAGAGTCCGAGGAGATCAGTATGGAAATGCGTGATGCCAACAGCAGTTGCTTGATTACAGCCGCAGGCGGTGGGGACGACCGCCACGTGGTGATGCCATTGAAGCTTTAACTCACCTATTGTTCAAAGCCAGGCCACGCAGCAAGCCTCGGATCCTTCATCCCATATGCAGCTTAAGAGGATGATGGTGCCAGGGCTCCTGCTTCGTTACGATCATGGCTGTGTATCAACACTTTCTTGCACATAGTCTCCCTTCGCATCGAAAACTTTCGCAACTTGAGAAACGTTGCAATCAAGCTGCACCCGCGGCTCAATTTTTTCTTCGGCGCTAACGGTGCAGGAAAGACCAGCTTGTTGGAGGCCTTGGTGGTGCTTTCTCGCGGGAAATCTTTTAAAACAACTCGCGCAGAGGAATTGAGCGGCAAGGAAACCGGGGCGTTCCGAATTTTTTCGGAGTCCCAGATGCACTCAGGGCGGATACATAAGCTGGGACTGGAACGAAGCGGAGCCCATTGGAAAGCCCGCAAGGATGGGCAGGATCTGTCGTTGTTGAGTACCCTGACCCGCCATTTACCCCTGGTGCTGATGGAGCCCAACAGTCATTTACTGATCAGCGGATCGCCGGATGGCAGGCGCCGCTTTCTTGATTGGGGTGTGTTTCACGTGGAACCGGCCTTTCTGGACAAGTGGCGCCGCTATTCGCGCACGTTAAAACAACGCAACGCGGCGTTGCGTGATAGGAATGTTCGCGTGCTGGACACCCTGGATGCATTGTCGGCCAAGTTGGGAGAGCAGCTAAATGCCTTTCGTGTAGCGTATTTTGAGCAGCTTGTCTTCGCTTTCACCGAGGAGGTTAACGCGGGTGCGTCGGAACTAAAGGGCGTGACTCTGGAGTATCACCCTGGCTGGAAAGGAAATTCCCTGCTTGAAGCTTTAAGCAGATCACGCAAGCGGGACCTGGAACAGGGCTCTACCAGCCAGGGGCCACATCGGGCCGATATCGTACTGACCAAAGAACAAAGGCCAATCCGCACTTTGTTGTCGCGCGGTGAGCAGAAAAGCTTCGCAGCAAGCTTGTTGTTGACACAGGCGCGGCTGTTGGCCTCCCGAGGTGAACCCCCGGTGGTTCTGCTGGATGATCTCGCCTCCGAATTTGACCGGCAACACGTCGAGTCTGTGCTCGAAAGCGCCCTAGACTGTGGGGGCCAGGTCTGGGTGAGTGGCACCGCGGCACCCACATTCACCAGAGGACATACAGCGTTTCACGTGGAACACGGCGCGGTACGGGAACTGGTATAATCCGCGCTGACCTCCAAACCTTGCGCGCTGTTCCTGCCCGGCCATCTCGCGGTTGAAGAACAAACCCGGGTTAACCCGTAACATCAATGATTTATAGGCCAAAACCAGGGGCTGGATAGAAGATGACACATACAGAATACAGTTCCAAAAATATCAAGGTACTCAAGGGACTTGATGCCGTGCGTAAGCGGCCCGGCATGTATATCGGTGACACGGATGACGGCACCGGGCTGCACCACATGGTTTTCGAGGTGGTGGATAATTCAATCGATGAAACCCTTGCAGGGCATTGCGATTACATCAATGTCACCATCCACGCGGACGACGCCGTCACCGTAAAGGATAACGGGCGGGGTGTTCCGGTTGACATGCATGCCGAAGAGGGTCGCTCGGCGGCTGAAGTCATCATGACCGTACTGCACGCCGGCGGCAAATTCGATGACAACTCCTACAAGGTTTCAGGCGGGTTGCATGGCGTGGGTGTTTCCGTGGTCAATGCCCTGTCCGAGGAGTTGCAGTTGAGAATCCGGCGGGAAGGGCGAGTCTGGCGCCAGACCTACCACCTGGGCGTGCCGGAAGAGCCGATCAAAGCGACAGGCGATAGCGACAAAACCGGCACTGAAATATATTTTCGTCCCAGTCGCACCATCTTCAGTAACCCGGTGTTTCATTACGATGTGTTGGCCAAACGCCTGCGGGAATTGAGCTTTCTTAACTCCGGAGTGCGCATAGAATTGCTGGATGAGAGAACCGGGAAATCAGATGTCTTTGAATATAAAGGAGGAATCCGCTCTTTCGTTGAACATCTCGGGCGTAACAAGAACCCGTTGCATCCAACCGTGATGCATTTTTTTATCGAGTCCGGCGGCATTGTGGTAGAGGCGGCTTTGCAGTGGACGGACGCTTATCAGGAAACTGTTTTCTGTTTCACCAACAATATTCCGCAAAAAGACGGAGGCGCCCACCTGGCCGGTTTTCGTGCGGCCCTGACACGCACGATCAATCAATACATCGAAGAATCCGGCATTGCCAAACGAGACAAGGTGGCAACGTCGGGTGATGATGCGCGCGAGGGGCTCATTGCGGTGTTGTCGGTCAAGGTACCGGACCCGAAGTTTTCCTCGCAAACCAAGGACAAGCTGGTTTCCTCTGAAGTGAAGCCAGTGGTGGAATCTGCCATCAGCAGCAGTTTGCGCGACTTTCTGATGGAGAACCCCGCTGAAGCCAAGACCATCACCGCCAAAGTGGTGGAGGCGGCGAGGGCGCGAGAAGCTGCGCGTAAAGCGCGCGAGATGACGCGCCGCAAAGGGGTGCTGGATATTGCTGGTTTACCGGGAAAACTGGCCGATTGTCAGGAAAAGGATCCGGCGCTCTCAGAGATTTTCCTGGTCGAGGGCGACTCTGCCGGCGGGTCTGCCAAGCAGGGCCGTAATCGCAAGTACCAAGCCATTTTACCACTCAAGGGTAAAATTCTGAATGTTGAAAAGGCCCGTTTTGACAAAATGCTGGCCTCAGCCGAGGTTGGCACCCTGATCACTGCATTAGGATGTGGAATTGGCCGTGATGAATTTGATCCAGACAAATTACGTTACCACCGTATCATCATCATGACGGACGCGGATGTCGATGGCTCCCACATCCGCACGCTGTTACTTACTTTTTTCTATCGCCAGATGCCTGAATTGATCGAGCGTGGTCACATTTATATCGGTCAACCACCTCTGTACAAAATCAAACAAGGCAAGCAGGAACAGTACCTGAAAGACGATGTAGAGTTGAATGACTATCTTTTGGCGCGGGCGCTTGATGATGCGGCCTTGCAGTTTGATCCGGAAGCGCCGCCACTCAAAGCCGCAGCGCTGGAGCAATTGATGCGCGACTTTATGGCGGTCAGCCAGGCCAATGTGCGTCTGGCGCAACGATATGACCCGGTATTCTTGTCCCATCTCATTGATTCAGAAAGATTTCATACCGAGTGGGACGAACCCGGAATTAAGCAGTGGGCCGCACAGATGGTGGCGCGTCTCAATCTTGTGGGCCCAGCCAGCGTGCATTACGAAATTGAAGTACGCAAAGGTGAGGAGGGTTTTGATCTACATTTGCTTAAATCAACCCATGGGGTAACCCAAGCCAAGCGCATTCGCCATGATTTTTTCCTTGGGCCGGAATACCGCCTGATTGGCCGCCTGTCAGATACCCTGTTCGGCTTGGTACAGCCGGGCGCAAAGATCGTTCGTGGCAAGGCTGAGCAGGAGATTTCCAGTTTCCGCGAGGCCTATGAATGGTTAATGGCGGAAAGCCGCAAGGGCAGGACCATTCAGCGTTTTAAAGGCCTGGGGGAAATGAACCCGGAACAATTGTGGGATACCACGGTCAATCCTGAAACCCGCCGCCTGTTGCAGGTCACGATCGAAGATGCGGTGGCTGCGGATCAGATCTTTACTACCTTGATGGGCGATGAAGTAGAGCCACGCCGGGACTTCATCGAGCGCCATGCACTGGATGTGGTCAACCTCGACGTCTGACACAGGGCTCCAGCAAAACAGGCCGATTCAGCAGGGCCGCGCGTGTGTCACGAGTCAAAGACTCCTGCCCCCTGGTCGTTCAATTCGTTGAGTTTGTGCACCAGATCGTGATCATGGTCCAGCAAGGTGGTCTCCAAGCCCAGTTTTTGCCCGGCCTTGATGAAATTACGTTTGGAGCTCAGCAGTACAGCATGCTCCGGCTTGATGGCGTAACGTTGCAAGATATCGCGTAGTGCGTCCTTGCGATTGCGTTTCTGCGTTAGCATTGAGCGCCGGACATAGTACACCCCATCCAATACGCCGCCTGCGTCTGAGATGCGCTTACGGATGCTGTTTGGTCCGAGAAGCGCATCATCCGGACTGCCGTGTTCGCCGGTCCATTGATCTGGTTGAGGTGCGGTCGCCAGCAAGTGGTAGCCCAGCCGCGTGAGCGCGGCGAGCAGACGGAAAGCCTTATCCCCTGAGTCGCCGCTCATCACGCTGAGGATGTCATCGCGACTGATCAATAGTAAACGAATGTTTGGCATGGTCTATCCCAACACCGACAGATCTGCAATCTGGTCAAATAGGGCTTTCAGCCGGAACAGCAACGCCAGGCGGTTGCGCCGTAGCCCGGCATCCTCGTCCATGACCATAACCGCCTCAAAAAAACGGTCCACACAGGGACGAAGTTGCGACAGAAGATCCAGACTGGCGACATAATTGCTCTGAGCCAATAAAGGTTCGAGGGCTTTTTCCGAGCGTACAATATCGGCGAAAAGCCGCTTTTCCTCGGTTATAATGAGCCTATCTTCCTTAATACTGGTATTAATTTCTGATTCCGACTTACGCAGGATATTGCCTATTCGTTTGTTCGCCGCCGCCAGGCTCAAACCAGAGTCCAGACCCAGGAAGCTGGACAATGCCTGGAGCCGTGCCTGCAAGTCCGGAAACGTGACCCAGGCAGAGGACATGGCGGCAGTCACCATTTCTGAGCTGTGTCCGGCATCGCGGAAGTACTGCCTGCCGCGTTCATTGATGAACTCTCGCACCTCAGCCAACAGAACGGGATCTGCTTCAGTGCCTTGGGCAGCCAATTCGTTGGCAGCCACAGCCAGCAAAAAAGGCAGCGTGATTTCCAGCCGGGCTTCCAGCAGAATCCGCACCAATCCCAGCGCGCACCGGCGCAAAGCAAAGGGATCTTTGTTGCCGCTGGGCCGCGAACCAGCGGCGAAGATCGCAACCAGAGTGTCAACACGGTCGGCCAGACCGACAAGCTGTCCGGCAGCGCTCGCCGGTATGGTGTCGCCGGCGAAGCGGGGCAGGTAGTGTTGTTCGATGGCTTCGGCAATGGCGACGGACTCTCCGGAGTGAAGAGCGTAATGGCGCCCCATGGTGCCTTGCAGTTGTGGAAACTCACCCACCATTTGTGTCATCAGATCGCACTTGGCCAGACGTGCCGCGCGTTCAATGGTATTTTCATCCAGGGACATGAATTTCGCTAATTTCCGCGAAATAGCAGCTATTCTTCTGGATTTGTCACCAATAGAACCGATTTGCTTCTGGAATATTACGCCATCCAGGGCCGGTAAAAAACCCTCCAGGGCATGCTTCCGGTCCTGCTCCAGAAAAAAACGAGCATCCGCCAGACGCGGCCGGATCACCCGTTCAAAACCCTCCCGTACCCGTGCGACATCCGCGGAGTCAAGGTTGGCTACGGCGACAAACCGCTTACTTACCGCAGATGAGGCGGGTGCGGCTTGTATGGGAAAAAATCGCTGGTGATCCTGCATGCTGGCAACCAGGGCCTCGTGGGGCACAGAAAGAAAAGACTCATCGAAGGCGCACTCGATTGCGACCGGCCATTCAACCAGATTGCTCACTTCGGAAAGCAATGCAGGATCGATCCGGATGGCCGGGTCTATCGCCAGCAATTGCTTGCGGATGGCCGCCTTGCGCTGGTCCTGATCTGCCAGTACATGAGCTTTTTTCAGCACTTCGAGATAGTCGCTCGCCCCGGACAAGGCGTGTGGACCCGGCGCGTGAATACGATGACCCCATGTTTGATTACCGGCAAGCTGTCCCAGCAGTGATCCATGAAGCACTCTGTTGCCGTGCATGACAATCAGCCAATGCACCGGCCGGACGAAACTGAATTCGTGGTGTGACCAACGCATGGGTCTGGGAACAGGTAACTGGCGGACAGCTTGTTCCAGAATCGGGAAGATCAGTTGGTCGAGCGGCTTTCCCGCTACGCGTATCCTGGCGACCAGCCAATCACCTTTGTCGGTCGTGAGGGTTTCAAGCTGCTGCACTTCCATGTTGACCGAGCGTGCAAAACCGAGGGCCGCAGCGCTTGGCCGGCCCTCCGGACCAAAAGCCACCGCCAGAGCAGGCCCGCGCCGTTCCTGATCCTGGTCTGGCTGCTGCAACGCTACCGAACTGAACAACAGGGCCAGTCGTCGGGGCGCCGAATAGGCGCGGCTGGTGGTTATATCAAAGCTGATGCTGTCGCGTTCCAGCCCGGCGCTTACGGCGCCAAACAATGCGTCGCGCAGCTCATCCAGGGCCTTGGGAGGCAATTCTTCGCAGCCGATTTCGACCAACAGGTGATTCGTTTTCTTCAGCGCTTTTTCCGCCACAGGCTTCAGTTCATCAGTCATGGCGGTCGGCCTTCAGCCCCGGGAAACCAAGCGCCTCGCGCCGCTTGAAGTAACTTTCGGCGACACGGCGCGCCACGTCGCGCACGCGCAGGATGTAACGCTGGCGTTCCGTGACGGAGATCGCGTGGCGGGCATCAAGCAAATTGAACGTGTGAGAAGCTTTCAATACCTGTTCATAGGCAGGCAAGGGCAGGGCCAGTTCCACCAGCTTTTGCGCTTCGCTTTCGCAGGTGTCGAACCAGGCGAACAGGGCCGCGACATTGGCATGGTCAAAATTATAGTGTGACTGTTCTATCTCGTTTTGCAGGAACACCTCGCCATAAGTGACGGTGCGGCCACCAACGTCGGTCCACACCAGATCGAATACGCTGTCCACGCCCTGCAGGTACATCGCCAGGCGTTCGGTACCATAGGTGATTTCACCCAGTACAGGCCGGCATTCCAGGCCGCCCGTTTGCTGGAAATAAGTGAACTGGGTCACTTCCATACCATTAAGCCAAACCTCCCAGCCCAATCCCCACGCGCCCAGAGTCGGAGATTCCCAGTTGTCCTCAACAAAACGAATATCATGCACGCAGGGGTCGATGCCCACCGCGGCAAGGGAGTCCAAATACAAGGCCTGGATGTTTTCGGGCGATGGTTTCATCACCACCTGATACTGGTAGTAGTGCTGCAGTCGATTGGGGTTTTCACCATAACGGCCATCGGTGGGCCGACGGCAAGGCTGGACATAGGCCGCGTTCCAGGGCTCCGGCCCGATCGAGCGCAGGAAGGTGGCGGGATGAAAAGTCCCGGCGCCCACCTCCAGGTCCAGGGGCTGAACCAGAACGCAACCCTGCCCGGACCAGAAATGGTCCAGCTGCTTGATAAACTGTTGAAACGTCATGGGCATCCTTCGCACAATATGCGGGCTAGTATAGACAATGCCCCACCCGGACAGAAGGCGGCGTATCGGCCAATCAGCCCGCACCAAGGTAATTGCACCTGGAAAATGATCTTCGCTGCGGTTGCCGGTCACGGCCAGTGGATGGGCAAACAAGGCTGAGCACCGCAAAACCTTAATGGATATATCCTGTACGTTATTATCAATCAGGGCGTGGATAACCATCGATGAAGGAAAAAGACAAGCTGTATGAAAAAAGCCCGCTGACTGTGGCTGATTTCGTATTTGATGAACGAGTCGTTCGCGTGTTCCCGGACATGATCAACCGCTCGGTGCCGGGCTATAGCCTGGTGTTACAGATGATTGGCCTGATTGCCGGCCGCTACGTGCAGCAAGATAGTTGTGTTTATGACCTGGGCTGTTCGCTCGGCGCCGCAACCCAGACGATGCGCCAGGCCGTAGCAATACGCTGAACGAGTAAATGTGCTGCTGCAAAGTAAACATTATGGCTATCGCCACGTATTGCTTTGTAACCTCGGATGAGGCATAAAGATCCCAATGTTCACTGGCATAATGCAAATCGCCTTCACGTAATAATAAATTAGTGCTGACTACTGCAGGAATAGTACCAAAATCCTGAAAATAATAGTCATCGCTGACATAATTATAATTAATTTTACTCGACCAATGCGGCCCAAACTGCGAGGTATTTAACCAACTGAGTTGACTACGATTATTGCTGTCATGCAATAAATCCTTTAAGCCAAACTGATTTTTGTAGGTATTATTTGGATAAATTTTGGGGTTGGCATCATGTTTAAATTGATTAAATTCACGATCATTGGGTAAAAAGCCACCACTTACTCTGCCGGCACTGGTAGGCGTTAAATAACGGAATTCGCCGTTAGCCATAACCCCAGCAAGACCTAAACTTAAAAGTCGGTGCCAACCCCGCAAGTAGGCTATCGACGGTTAATTGCTGTCGGTGAGCAGAAGATGCTGACGCAATTGCTGGTTCCAGGGGCGGATGGTCAGTCCTACGCCCTTGAAGGCGGCGATCGAAAATTCCGGGCCTGACGAGAAAGGCGCGCAGCGCCTTCGGATCGCTCGAAATTGACGCGCGTCGCCGCCTCGCCGACCATGCGCATGGCGAGCCATGCCTGGATGGTCGTGCGCCGTCAACGCCGGCGATAATCGCGCAGGAAGCGGTTCTGCAATTGCGTCGCGCCCCATTGCTCATGCGAGGCGTCCCGACTTACTGGCATGAGGCCGGCGGAGCCCGCGACCGGCGCGGGTCCCAGGTGCGATAGGGCAGATAGCCGGCGAACACCTGCGTTTTGGTCGGTGCGCGATCAGCACGTCATAGGCGGGCGCGTTCTGGGTGAGAGGCGGGATCAGCCGCTGCGTCTGCACGCTGCCCGAATTGGAGCGTGCAACCTGCCTTCCGTGTCGACGTAGATCCGCTCCTCGACGTCTTCGCGCCGAATTTTTTCGCGCTCGCCCGCAGGGCCTGGGCGAACAGGTCGTCCTCGGGGTGCGAGCCCTTGATCATGAACCAGCGGCGGCACTGCTTCCAGGCGAGATATTGCGTCAGCCCGTCGGCGAGCATCGAGCGCGTCGGCGCGCATGAATCACATTGGCGCGGCAATTGTCCTCGCGCAGCCGGTCGTCGGGCGCGCTGGTGTTGAGCAGCAGCGCGTCGCGCGTCGTCAGCGCGTCGGCGGCGCGCAGCAGATCGTCGGCGGAAAGATCGGCGATGACGAGGCCGGCGCCCTGGTCGACGCCGGCCGCGCGCCGGTATTCCGCCCGGAGCGAGTTTCGAGTTGATCACTTCGAAGGACTCGCCGGCGAATTTGCCGGTCGTATTATTGTCGGCAGCGCCGAGCAGGGCGCCGGCGAGCGTGTCGTCCGCCGCCGGAATGTCGAGGATCTAGGTCTCGATCGAATGCGCCTGCCGCAGCACCCCGAACTCGACCAGCAGAGGCTCGGCCATCGCGGTTGCGCCAAACCAGCGGCCCGGTGCTGGAAAAACCGAGGTTCTGGCGGCGCTGCTGACCAATCTGGGAAAAAAATGATGTGCTGTTCATCTGACGAGATTCACCGCCTGAGCCCGGTGGTGGAAGAAATCTTGTACCCCGCGCTGGAAGACTACAAGATCGACATCATGATCGGCGAAGGCCGCGTGCTCGATCAAGCTCGACTTGCAGCCCTTCACCCTGATCGGCGCCACCACCCGCGCCGGCGACGCGACCAGATCCCTAGGTGATCTTCGATGCGCTGCACGCCGCGCTCGACGCCGCCGACACGGCGTTCCACGCCGCCCATGCGCGTCTCGACCTTGGAGAGACGGGACCGATTGTCCGAGTGCTTCTCGTCCATGTCGTCTCGGAGGTTCACGGTGTGCGAGTTCGTGACCTGCTCGTCGGCCGACTTGGCGTGCTTTCGAGTGCTGAACAGGAGCGGGATGGTGACGGAGTAGAGGGCCACCATCCCGCCGATGAGGGCCACGGTCACGGCGTCGCTCACTTGGCCGAGTTGGAGGCGGCCACGAACCCGAGGGCCGTGCCGATCTTCAACAGGATCGAGGAGGCCAGGCTGACGTAGGCCACGAACGTCGGGACGGTGCTGTCGGTGAGCACCCCGGCCGTCACGATGTCGGGGCCGAACGAGACGAGGAGGGAGCAAGACCAACCGAACCAAGTAGTCATCAAAATAAAAGTTACTAATTGCTGCTTCTTCAGGTTTGTGGGCAGCTGAAAGAAAATCTGCATATTCTTTAATCTTTAAAGTATCGGAAGGTTTTGCATCTGCCAGTAATTTTAAACTCTCCAATTTTTTGATAACTTCTTCATTAACATTCTGACTATTTGGGGTTTGTTGCTGGCGGTTGCCAAGATTTTTATGAAAATCATCCTGTGGCATTTTAGTTTGTGATTTATCGACAGGTTTGAGTGCAACAGTTGAATCAGAATCAGAATCAGAAATAAAAAATAATATTATTGCAACCAAAACAAATATGGCACCGTATATATAAATTGGTTTAATTTTCATACATATAAATTAGAATATCCATTTATAACCGAAAGTTATTGTCACTAAAACATGAATTAACATAATAATAAA
>CAVPUV010000069.1:0-85356 GCA_963708905.1 uncultured Gammaproteobacteria bacterium
GACTGATAGCATGAGCGTTCCTGCAAACCTTGGTTTATCTGGAGCGGAGAGACTATATGAGGAAGCGCGGTCATTCGGCTTGGCATGGGATCTTCATTGCACTCATCATTTTTTTGTTTATTACGACCCCAAACACGTTGCGCGGGTCGCTAGAGGCAAGTGATATCTGGTTTTCGGAAGTTGCGCTTCTGGCGTTGTTCGTCCTTGCAGCTGGTCACTGGGTAACTGGGGCGTGGTTGGGTGCCTTCACGAATGAGCGAAACCGGATCAGTCTTTCTCAAACACAGTCAATTCTATGGACAGTATTGATTCTGTCAGCTTTGTTAACTGGGGCATTTTCAAATCTTTCCGGTGGCGATGCAGACCCGCTCAATATACGTGTGCCGCAGTCACTTTGGATGCTAATGGGGATCAGCATCGTTGCATTGGTAGGTACGCCATTGCTTTCCAGTCGACGAAAATCTCAAAAGGCGGATCAGATGGAGGAAGCGGCTGCAGTAAACAGATTGGTAGATCAGGGGCGCGAGCCTTCGAGCCTGACGATGACTGGTCGCCTGATTGCCAACGAATCTTCAGAAGATGCGCGTTGGTCGGATCTTTTCGAGGCTGAGGAAGTCAGTCGTGCCGGGCGAATAGACATGAGTAAGGTGCAAATGACGCTGTTTACAGTTGTTGTCGCGGTTGTTTACGCCTCAGCAATTTCAAATTCGCTTGGGATGGGAACAGGTTTTCATGAATTTCCAGCGTTAAGCGAGACCATGATCTTCCTGATTGGAATTAGTCACGCCGGTTACTTGGTGAATAAGGTCGTGCCAGAAAGGGAAGATGTCCGTTAAAAGGCAGTTCTTTATTTCTCGATGGGCTTTGAGTTTGGCATGAGCCACCGGTTTGATGTTTCTCACTAATCATAAACCGTTCGCCAAACTGGATGGCAAGCGGGCTTTAGCAGCATGCAATTGCTTGGGCAGTCGTTTCCACCTGGTCGCAATGCTGTGGGCGCCAGGTAGATCAGTCTGCTGGGTGCTTCGGCGATCGGAAAGTGTCCCTTGTTGCGGATCGCCTTTCTCACCTGGCTGTGCAATAGTGTGGTTAACTTCATTGCAGATCGCTCAGAGAAGCAGATCTTCGAGTTTTCTTACTACTTTGAACTGCACGTCCTCAAAATTTCTGAAATGCCTTTTGCCGCATTCGATTTTTAGCTGCTCCAGTGGCCGGAGCATGCTTTCTCTGACGCCTGTCACCCCAGTGGTGCCCTTGGTTTCCGCCACAAAGTATAAATTCTTGTAGTTTTGATAGATCAATGCCCAGTCTGGGTTGTACTTGCCTACCGGCGTTTCGATTTCAAACCAGCGGGGCAGTTTGATATAGAACAGGACGTTGTCGTTGTTTTCGCAGGCTTCGGCAAACTGGCGTTCGGGGCCGGAGTTGGAATCGATCACGATGTGGGAGAACAGGGTCTTGTTCTGCTTTTCCACGGCGATGACGTTGTTCTTGAAGGCTTCCCTCAAATCGTCGTCTTGGAAGCGGTGCATCTCGTAGATGGCACCATCGAGCCGGAGATACTCGACCCCGCTCACCAGCAGTTCACGTTTCTGTGAATTGATCAGTTCGGCGGCGTGCTCGATGAAAAGCTGGGGGTTGTTTCTGGCGTCCTCCAGGCGGCCTGACTCGAGCAGAATCCGTGCGACAGTCGATTTGGCGAGTCCGGATCTGGCCTGCACCTGGCTCACAAAATCCGGCATGACGAAGTTGGCTTCGACGGTTTCCGTGCGATAGCCGGTTTGCCGGCCGGTCACACCCTTTTCGGTGATATCGAGTTCGGCCCTGCCCAGCGCGATTTTCGGTTTATCCAGGCGGGGGATCTTTTCTTTCAGTGCCGCGGCGGCCTCGCGAATCAGGTCGGCGGTCCGGTAACGCACGCGGTAGTGGGTTTTGCCCTGAATGCGCTTCCACAGTTCGAGGAAATTGGAATCGGTCTCATAGCCTTTGCGCAACTTGATACTGATCTTCTCTTTTTCGTTCTGAACCATCTCCTGCTTGAAGCCGACGCCCGCTTCTTCCATCTCGGTCTGAAGCTGGCGGGCGAAGTCCTCGTAGGATTCGTTGGCCACCACGGTCAGGCGGTTGACGCCGCGATGGAACACGCGCTGCCCACTCTGGTCCACGCACAGGCGCAAGCCCCGCCCGATTTCCTGGCGTTTTCTAATTTCCGAACTCGACTCCGCCAGTGTGCAAATCTGGAACACGTTGGGGTTATCCCAGCCCTCGCGCAGGGCCGAGTGGCTGAAAATGAAGCGCAGCGGCTCGGCCGTATCGAGCAGGCGTTCCTTGTCTCGCATGATCAATTCAAAGGCGCTGGATTCGGCTGCCGTTTTGGTCTTGCAATCCGCCTCGCCATAGGGCGAAACGGCCCGCTTGTCCTGGGCGAAATAGCCGTTGTGGACCTGGCCCACCTCGAAATCGTACAGGCCCTGGAATTCGGGCTTCGCAGCATATTCCTGGTAAATGGCTTCGAACCACTGGCCGAACAGTCCCAGCGTCGTGCTGCCGTCGTCGTTATAGACGCGGTAACTCGCCACCCGGTCGATGAAGAACACCGACAGCACCTTGATGCCCTGGCGTTCCAGCTTCGCGGCCTTCTCGAAGTGCCGCCGTACGGTGGCCTCGATCTGCAATCTGAGAATGCTTTCGGTGAGATTGCCATGGGCCACGCCGATGCGTGCGGTCACGTCATTGGCAAAACGCACGAATCCCTCACCGGCATCGATTTCGTTGACGATGAAGCCGTCGCGGTAGATTTCGCGCTGGCTGGAAAGCGTGTAAAGATCATCGCCGTTCTTCAGCGTCACGCGCTTCTTTTTCGGCCCCGATTTCTGGTTCACCCAGATGGTGGCCTTGGCGGATATCGAGCGGGCGCCGGTGGTGAAGCTCTCGACTTCGATAAAGGCCTGGTTGGTGCTGCTGAGGTCGATCACCGAATCCACGCTGATCTGCTTGACCAGGCCCAGTTCATAGGCGCGGATGGGGTCCAGCTTATGGATCAGGTTGTAGCTGTCACGGTGGGTGGCGGAATAACGCAGGGCGCAGAGCGGATTGAGCCGGGCGATGGCATGCTTGCGCTTTGCGGTTTCCAGGTTCTGCGGCTCGTCCAGGATCACGATGGGGCTCGTGGCCTGGATGAATTCGATGGGCCGGATGCCGGTTTCCCGGCGCTGGTTGATCACATTGCCCTGGCGGCGTGCATTGGACGTTTCGTCCGAATCCTTGGCGAAGGCGTCGATGTTGATCACCAGGATCTGCAGCGCGTCCGAAAGCGCGAAATTGCGCAACTGGTTCACCCGGGTGGAGTCGTAGACGGTGAATTCCACTCGCTCGAAGTCGTACAGGGTTTGGAAATGCTCGCGGGTGATCTGCAGCGACTTCAGCACGCCCTCGCGAATGGCCACCGAGGGCACGACGATGACGAATTTCTTGAAACCGTAAGTCCGATGTAGCTCGTGAACGGTGCGCAGGTAGACGTAGGTCTTGCCGGTGCCGGTCTCCATCTCCACCGTGAAGTTCGGGAAGTCAGCGATGGCATTGCCGTCGTCATCCCTGAGTATTTCCAGTTGTTCAGACTCGGGGAGCTGTTGTTCCCGCTGCACATCGCGAAGGTTCTTCAGCCACTGTTCGTCGGTAATCACCCGCTGATTGGCGAGGCCTGTCTCATTCAGCCGCAGGCTGGAGAGCCCCTGATCGTCCATCGTGACGCCGTGCTGCGAGGCATCCGGCTGCCCGGCAAACAGGTCCAAGGTGGCCTGGATGGCCTGGAGCTGGAACTCCTGGTTGGCGTCGAATTGCAGTTTCATTGCGCTGCCTCAGATGCAGGTGAGGCGAATGCCGGCATCGTGGCACTGCAGGTCGAAATTGGTTTTGAGCTCGTCGGAGTCCTGGAACACCGAATCCAGCGCGACGACTTCCTGGGGCTTCAGCGTCACAATGGCATTGATCATGGGCTCGTTGAACCCGGCAAGGACAAACAGCATGTCCCTGTCGCGGATGGCGAAGACCGTCTCGCCCTCGATGTCCAGGGTTTCAACCGGCGTGGTCAGTTCCTGCCCGAATTTGAGCAGGAGTTCATAGAGGATGTCTTCGGTGTCGGCGCCATCCTTCTCGCTCTTGACGAACATCTGTATCTGCTCTGCGAGTTCGTCGGCGGATTCGATACCGTCGCCGCGCCATTGTTTGAAGTTTGAGGGTGTCAAGCCGAATGACTTGAAGCCAAGATCATCCGGCACCTGGGTGGCCAGATCGTCATTGGCCTGCATGGATTCGATGGCTTTCTTGATGCGGAAGCGTGCGATATCCGCGATGTCATCCATATCGGAAGGCGCCACGTCCAGCGGTTCTGGCAGCTGCACGTTGATGCAGCGCCGTTTTCCCCCGTCTTCCAGGTTCTGCCGTAGCACAGCTTCCATCGTGGTGCCGGAACCGGCAAAAAAGTCCACCACGAGGTCCGCCTCCTCGCTGTTGGTACCCAGTTGAAGCATCCGCCGAATCAGCCGTGTTGGCTTGGGTGTATCGAAAACCACTTCCGAGTTGGGAAACTCCACCAGCGCCAGCAACTCTTTTTTGCCCTCCTGCGTGTGCCCGACTTCCTCGTATTTCCAAAGAGTCTGAGGCACGCGGCCCTGTTTTACTTCTGTAAGGTAGATCTTTGGAGCAGGCACATTATTGCCATCTTTGCCCCAGTAAATCCGACCGTCACTGTCCAGCGCTTCAAACTTTTCCTTTGAAATCCGCCAATAGGATCCCGGCGGGGGTCCTTCAATTATGCGCCCGCTTGGGCAAGTAATTGAGTACGTGCCTTTGCTGTAGTAGTTTCTGGCTGCAAGATTATTTGGGCGCCATAAACCACGGGGATCGTTGTCCGGGTTCTTGTACACGGAATCTTGCTCTTCGGTTCGTGGAAGAAGCTCCGGAATCCAGTCAGAAGCGTGTCTTGCGTAGACGATCAAATAATCGTGATCTTCTGAAAATAATTTGGCGCTGCTCTTAGGTGCGTAAACTTTCTGCCAGATAACACTGGCAATGAAGTTCTCCTCCCCAAACACCTCATTCATCAAACACCGCAGATTGTGCACCTCGTTGTCGTCGCAGGAAACGAAGATCACGCCGTCATCCCGCAGCAGATTCCGCGCGATGTAGAGCCTGGGCAGCATCATGTTCAGCCAGTTGGAGTGGTAATGGCCGTTCTCGCGGCTGTTCTTGCGGAAGAAGCCCTCGCGCATCAGCGTGCCGTCGTCTTCCAGTTCGTTGATGCGCTTTAAGTAGTCCTCCTTGCTTTCCTGGAAGCGGTCCGGGTAGATGAAAGAATCGTTGCCGGTGTTGTAGGGCGGGTCGATGTAAATCAGCTTGACCTTACCGAAGTAGGCCTTCTGCAGCACCTTGAGCACTTCCAGGTTCTCGCCCTCGATGAACACATGTTCGGCGGCATCGAAGTTAACGGAGAGTTCCCGCTGCGGGCGCAGCGTCGCGGTGGTGGGAGTCTGCAGCACTTTGTAGGCCTCGCCCTTGCCGGCCCAGTCCAGCCGGTAGCGCTCACCGCCTTCGGTAACCGCCGCTTCGCCCAGAGCGCGTTGCAACGCGTGCACGTCCAGGCGCCCCTCGCTGAAGGCCTCCGGCAGCAGTTGCGCCAGCGCCTGTTTTTTCAGATCGGCGGGGTTCTCGCTTTGCGCCTGTGCGCCATTGCCAGCTTGTTGCGCCTCTGAATTCTTCGTCTTGCTCATTGCTTTTCTCCATTTTCTTTCAATGACCAGCGTGCGGCACGGCCGCGTCCGGTCACTTCCACCAGATCGTCACCGCGCATCTGGCGCAATACGTGCCGCACCATGTCGCGGCTGACGCCGATGCATTCGTCCTCGATCTCCGAGAGGGCGAAAGGCCTGCTTCGCTTCAGAACCGCATGCCTGATCTGCTCGGTCTTGCTGCCATAACCTTGCGGGCGCGCCGCATCCACCCGCTCCCTGAACTCGTCATGCGCCCGCAGCAGCATGCCCCAGAAATAGTTGAGCCATGGCATGACCTCGTGCGCACCCTCATGCCAACCCTTTGAGCTGGTTTCCAGCGCCTCGTAGTAGGTTTCCTTGCTCTGTTCGATGACGCGTTCGAGGCTGATGTAGCGGCCGACCTGGTAGTCAAAGTGATAGAGCAGCATCAGGGTCAGCAGCCGCCCGACGCGGCCATTGCCATCGCGAAATGGATGAATGCACAGAAAATCCAGGATGGCGAGCGGCACCAGCACCAGTGGCTCCCGGCCGGCCGATTTGGCTGCGTCGTAGTTCTCGCACAGGCCATCGATCTGGATCTGAACCAGGTGCGGCGGTGTCGGCTTGAAACGGATGCGTTGCGTGCCGTCGGGGTGCCGCTCGACGATGTCGTTGGGTGCGCGCTTCCACTCGCCGCCCTGGTCCGGCAGGTAACGATAGAGCATGCCGTGAAGCTGGCGCATGACATTACCAGTAAAGGGCATCGCCGCTTCCGACTCGTGAATCAGCCCCAGCGCGTTGCGGTAACCGGCCACTTCCTGTTCGGAACGATTCCTGGGATCCGTGCGCTTCAGCACCAGGGGTTCGAGGCGTTCCGGATTGACCGTGACGCCTTCGATGCGGTTGGAGGATTCGGTGGATTCAATCACGGCAACGGTACGCAGATACTTCAGCACTTCCGGCACCTGCTGGTACCACAGCGCCTGGCGACCCCGCGCGTCACCGATCGCCCGGATGGTCTTCAGCTGGTCGGCGCTGAAGCGGAGTGCTTCAAGGAATTGGGATTCGAGCGATTTCACTGGCGCGTTCCCTTCATAATAGGGGTAACGATCGCCCTGGTAAGAGGTAATATCAATAAAATTACCTCCAATACTCCAGATCATTACCTTCTTTTGCGGTCTCGCACCGAGAGTGTTACCTTTCATCGACGAAGCAGGATCGCTGGGTCGCTTCTTTCGAAGCGATTGAAGGGGTGTTGGGCTTCAGGCTACCCCAAAGCGCCAGGAAGTACCCGGCCTGGTGGGCCAATGAATGCACTTCGGGCCATAAAACGTTTCCGCGGAAACGAGAAATTCGTGCCAACTTGTGGCGTTTGACCTTGTGACCCGCCCGGCCCGTACCGCGCCAATCAGCCCCTTTCGTTCCAGGCTTTGATGTCGGAATAGGACACAGTGGCCGAGGGAATTCTCCAGTGGAACGTGACAGTGTCTATGTTGAAAACGTTTCAGCATTGTGGTTAATATCGAAATACGTATTGCACCTGATCGTGGGGATGGCCGATGGCTCTGCCTTTACAGCAGTTCGAAGTGTTGCGGTCAAGCGACGCTGATGAGGTTCGGGAACAGGTTTCCCGGGCGTACTGCCGGCATCGGCTGACACCGGTCGCGTCCCGTCCGCTGCTGGATGCGCACTACCACCGCGTCTCCTTCGGCGACATCAGTTTCAACTTTCTTCGTTACGGCGCCGATGTAGCGGTGTGGCCCGGTATTTTTGATCGGTTTCTGATGATCGAGCTACCGCTTCGCGGCACCGCGCAGATTCACTACGGTGATCAGACCGTGATCTCCGGTGGCGATATCGGTGCGGTTGTATCTGCGACGAAGCCGATCCACTCCCGCTGGAGTGCGGACGCCGATCGGCTGATGGTGCAGGTGGACCGGGGATCATTGGAGCGCTTCGCGACCACCGTGCTCGGCCATAGCCTGGTGCAGCCACTGGAGTTTCAACTGGCGCTGAACCTGCGCGACGACATCGGCGCGGGCCTGCGCGCCTATATCTACCACATCGTGGATCAGCTCTGTAACAACGACCTGTTCACGAGATATCCGCTGGTGCGTCAGCAGGTGTCCCGGACCGTCTTCATGATGCTGTTGAACGGTCAGCCGCATACTTACTTTGACGAGATCCACGCGGTGGCAACGCCCGGCGCGCCGAGATACATCGAACGGGCCTATCAATACATCATGGCGCACTATGATCAGGAAATTACGATTGAAGCGCTGGTCGAGATCTCCGGTGTTTCCATGCGGTCGCTGTATGCCGGCTTCAAGCGCTACAAGGGCGTGTCGCCGATGGCGGCGCTGAAAAACCGGCGCCTGGAAGCTGCTCACGACGATCTGCTGAGAGCGGATCCCGCGGACTCCGTCACCAGCGTTGCGCTGAAATGGGGTTTCGAGCACCTTGGGAATTTCTCGCGGGACTATTTTCGCCGCTTCGGCGAGCATCCGTCGGAGACGCTCAGGAATTCCTTGCACTAGCGCCAACCGCCTTGCGTGTCCAAATTCTGACACGGCTATCCAAATTCTGCAGCGAACACCGGCCGACTGGCTGACAGCACGTTTCCGTCCTCGTACTCTGCCCGGGCCGGCCTGATTGAGCCGGCCCACGGTGAGGAGGAAAATGAACGCAGCGGAGCGGACCATCGGACAGGACAGACCGATTCTGGGCTGCTATGTGCAGGCCGGCGATCCGGCGTTGCCCCGCGATATGGTGCAGATCTATCGCGACTGCGGCGTCGATCTGCTCGAATTCGGTCTGCCTTGCGCCGACCCGTTTCTCGACGGGGTCGTGATCGAACAGGCGATGGCACGCGCGATCGCCGCGGGGTTCAATGAGGCCGCTGCGCTCGAAGAACTCGAAAACGTACGCTCGATTTTCGCTCCCCGGCCCATTGTCGTCGTGACCTACGGCGGCGTTGACCTGACGCGCCTGCGGAACGATACCGGGCAATGGCTGTTCGATGCTTACCTGGATCTGAGCCGTGCACAACGGCAGCAGCGGGCGACCGCGCCGGCGACTCCGCCGACCGCCGGTTTCGTTTCCTACGAATGCCGCGAGGACGAACTGGCCGCGGCGCGCGATGCTTCGCTGTACGTGATGTTGCAGGCCATGACGGGTCGCACCGGAGGGCTTGCGACCCTGGGTCCGGATGTGGCCGCCAGAATTCGCCGGATCAAAGCTGCGGGCATTCGCGTGCCGGTGCTGCTTGGCATCGGGATTTCGACCCCCGAACTCGCGGCGCAGGCAGTCGCACTGGGCGCTGACGGTGTCATCATCGGTTCGCGTTGCCTGACCGAGGCGATGCGGGGCAGCGACGCCTTGCGCAGATTCATAGTCGCCGTCCGTGAGGCGATCGATGTCGCCGGCTGACCTGGTCATCGGCATCGACGTCGGCACGACGTCTATCAAGGGCGGCCTGTTCACGCAGGCCGGCACGGCCCTCGCCAGTGCATCGACTGCCTGCGAATCCATTTACCCGCGAACCGGATGGGCGGAACAGGATCCGCGGCAGTGGGTCACCGGCATTCACGCGATCGTGGCGGAAGTGCTGGCGGCGGCGGATCTCGCGGCCAAGGTCGATCCCGGCGCCGTGATCGCGGCCGGCATCTGTAGCCAGGTCAATACACACGTGTTCGTGGATGCGGGCCTCAATCCGCTCGCGCCGGCAATGACCTGGCAGGATCAACGCTGCGCCGGTGTGGCGGAAAATCTGCGCGAACTCGTTTTGGAGCAAGGACTCGAGATCCCGATCGACTCCTCGGCCCTGCTGAGTCGTGCGCAATGGTTTCGGCAGCAGCGGCCGGATGACTGGCAGCGCACGCGCTGGATTCTGTCGCCAAAGGATTTCTGCATCGCGGCCCTGAGCGGAGCGGTGGCCACCGATGCCTTGAGTTCAATCGGCCTGGTCACGGATCAGGGGCGGTACATCGATGAGCTTGACGCGATTGTGCCGGGGGTGTCGCAGCGGTTACCGCCGCTGCATGTGCCCACGGCCAGTCTCGGTAAACTCCGTTCCGCGGCAATGCCGCTGAGCTGTCCGGTTGTGGTGGGCACGATGGACGCGTGGGCGTGCCTGTATGGATCGGGCTCGGTACGGATTGGCGACGGTTTCGAAATCGCGGGCACTTCGGAAATTATCGGTGCACTTTCCGCCGGTGGAACACCGGGGAACGGCGTCGTAAATTTCCCGCCGCAGGACGGAGTCTGTCTGTACGCTGGGCCGACGCAGTGTGGTGGGGACTCTCTGACCTGGCTGGCCGGCGTGCTGCAACGGACCATTCCGCAAACCCTGGCGCTGGCAGCCGGTAGACCGGACCCGGGCGGCGCGCTGTTGTTCCTGCCGCATTTGCTGGGCGAGCGGGCGCCGTTGTGGAACCCGCGCGCGCGCGGGGCGTTCGTGGGACTCAGCAAGACACATGGGCCGGCGCACCTGGCACGCGCAGTTCTCGAGGGGGTCGGTTTTTCGGCGCGCCAATTGCGCGAGGCCATCGAAGCAGCCGCCGGCTTCGATCTATCAGCGCTGCGGATCAGCGGCGGCGGCTCGCGCAGCGATCTGTGGTGTCAGGTCAAGGCAAACATTCACGGCAAAACGCTGTCCCGCGTGGCCAATGTCGACACCGGCAGCTTTGGCGCAGCATTGCTGGCAGCGGTGGGTGCGGGCGTCTACCCCGATATTGTTACAGCGGTGGACAGCGCAGTCCGGATCGATCGAGAGTTCTTCCCTCAGGCTGGCTCGCGGCAACATTATGACGAACTCTACGCGCTGTACCGCCGTTCGTATGCGGCGCTTGAGACGGTCTTCGCTGACCTCGAAAAAGTGCCGGCGGGCTCGCTGCAATAACTGGACAACGTCGGCAAGGAATGGATATCGGTTGTTTCGGTTCTGTTCTACGCTGATTGTAGGGGGATTGTAGGGGTATCGGGCGCCGCGACAGCGTTACGCGGTTGGTTTGAACAAAATCCAACAAGGTACAGGATGATGGAACTTCACACTCACAGTCAATCTACAGGTGCCTGGCAATGGGCCACGGTCGTCGGAATTTTTATCTTGATGCTGTTCGCAGACCTCCGACCGGCACTGGGTGCCGAGTTGGAAGAGGTTGTCGTTACCGCGCGCCGCAAGCAGGAGAATCTGCAGTCGGTGCCGGTTTCGATCACGGCGCTGAGTGGCCAAAGCCTGGAGAAGCTCGGGGTGGAAGATATTTCCGGTGTGGCGAGATTCACACCCAATCTGCAGTTCGATAACACCGCTGCCATCTCCGGTTCGAGCATCGCGTCCACGGTCTTCATCCGCGGTGTCGGTCAGACCGACTTCACGCTGAATTCCGACCCCGGGGTGGGCATCTACGTGGACGGCGTGTATGTCGCGCGTTCGGTGGGCGGCCTGCTGGATCTCAACAATATCGAGAGCGTGGAGGTGCTGCGGGGTCCCCAGGGTACCCTGTTCGGGAAGAACACCATCGGCGGCGCCATCAACGTGCGTACCGTCAGGCCCGCCGCGGAAGCCGGCGGCTATGTCGAAGTGCAGGTGGGCGACTTTTCACGGCGCGATGTGAAGGCCGGCTTCGACCTGCCGATCACGGACACGCTGCTGACCAACGTGGCGGTGGCTTTCCTGAACCGTGACGGTTATCAGGAGCGAATTCTGCAGCCCGACGAGGAGGACCTCGGCAACGTGAATCGAACCATTCTGCGCGGCCGCGCGACCTGGACGCCGGTGGAGCAGTTCTCGGCGGATTTCATCATCGACTACACCAAGGGCGATGAAGAATCCATGCCGCAGTCGGTGCTGCGTATCGAGCCGGACACCAGCGTACCGTCACAGGGTATCGGCGGCGCGCCGTTCATCGCCGCAGCTGCCGGCCTGATTCCCGGCACGACGCCGACGATTCGCCCGCAGTTTGCCGGTATGGGCATTTCGAATACGGACATCCTGGACGGCTCCTTCATCAGCGATGACCCGTTCAAGACCTTCTACGGCGGGACTTCCCGTTCCGACTTCGAAATCACCGGCGTGTCGGCGATTCTCACTTGGGACTTCGGCGCGGCCGAACTCAAGTCAATCACGGGTTTCCGGGAGGTGAAAAGCGATTTCGCGCGCGACTCTCTGTCGTCGCCTTTTCTGGTTGCCGATACGGTGGACACCTGGGACCACGAACAGATCTCGCAGGAGTTTCAGCTCAGCGGCGCGCTGTTCGGCGACCGGGGCGACTACGTTGCCGGGCTGTTCTACATGGATGAGGAAGGCACCAATGACGATCTGGTGGATACGTCCATTGGTGGCCTCGGCAGCGGTGGCAGCATCGACAACACCGTCTGGGCGGTGTTCGGGCAGGGTAATCTGTCCATGACCGATTCCCTGGTGGCCACGCTGGGCGTCCGCTACACGGACGAAGAGAAGAACTTCACACCGGGATTCCGCGGCGGAGACCAGCAGTTCTTCACCGCTGCCAACGGGCTTGCGCTCGGTCTGCCACCAACCGTGCCGCTGATCATCCCCGGTACCTACAAACGCGCGGATGACAGTACCGATTTCTCGCTCGCGCTGAAGTACAACTTCACCGACGAGCTGATGTCCTACGTTTCCTATAGCACGGGCTTCAAATCAGGCGGATTCGGCCAGCGCATCGGCCCGGGACCCGGCGTGCCGGCTCCCGAGTTCCGGCCCGAGGAGGTGGACACCGCGGAAATCGGCTTCAAGTGGCAGGGCCTTGACGACGCGCTGCGCCTGAACGGCGCCGTGTTCTTCTCCGACTACACCGATCTGCAGGTATCACCGATCTTCGAGGGCATCGGCCCGGTCACCCGCAACATCGGCGACGCGGAAATCTGGGGCGGCGAACTGGAATGGTTTTATGCACCAACCGACGGGCTGACATTTTCGGGGGGTCTCGGCTACCTGCACGACAAGATCACGTCGCTGACGCCGGAGGCGACGACGAACGTCGCACTGGATGGCACGCAGGTCATTAACCTGGACACGCAACTCGCCAAGACTCCGAAGTTCAGTGCGAATGCCGAGCTGGCCTACCTCTTCTCGGTGGGATCGAGCGGTGAAATCGGCGCGCGCCTGAATTGGAGCTATACCGACAAGCTGTTCAACGACGTACTCAATACACCCGAACTCGAACGCGACTCGCTGCATCTGCTTGGCCTGCGTCTGAGCTACGAGCGCGCGGACAGCGGCTGGATACTCGCAGTGCAAGGCAATAATCTGACCGACGAGGAGTATATCGTGGCCGGCAACGCCGAAATCGCCGGCGGCCAGTTCGGTTACATCCAGGGCACGTTTGCCCGCCCGAGGGAATGGTGGGTCAGCGTGCGCAAGAATTTCTAGGCGCACACGGTCGCCACCGGTGAGCGCGCCGACCCACGGCTGGACCCAGGTAGCCCTGATCTATGCCGGAGCTGTGCTGTTCGGCGTCAATCTCGTCGCCGTGCCGTCAAGCAGCGCCTATCTGAAGGCCCTGCATGGACTGACGGATCAGCAGTACGGCTCGGTTTTTCTGCCGCAACTCGTGATGGCGATCACCGGCGCGCTGGTGGCTGGTCCGGCGGTGAAGCGCCTGAGCCTGAAGACCATGTACATCGTGGCTTTGGTGCTGTTGTGCCTGTCGCTGACGGCGCTCGCCCTGAGCGCGACCACAGCGGACTTCGCGCTGCCCTTGCTGATGGTATCCACCGGGTTGTTCGGTCTCGGCTTCGGCTTTGGCGGCGGCCCGCTGAACGGCCTGGTGTGTCAGGAGTTTCCGAAGCGTATGGATTCGGCACTCACGGCCCTGCACATGCTGGCTGGAGCCGGCCTGATGCTCGGCCCACTATACTTCAGTGCCGTGCAGGCCACCGGCTACTGGCTGCTCGGGCCGGTCGTGGCGGCACTGGCCGCCGCGGTGCTGTTGTTCGCTGTCGCTTTGCTGGTCCACGTCGATGGGCCCCAGCTGACGTCGGCCTCAGCGGACGACGAGCCGGCCGCGAGCAGCTACTTCTGGATAATGATCGCGTTGGCGCTGCTCTATGGCTGCGTTGAGGCCACCTTCTCGAACTGGGCAGTGATATTCGCCCGTGAAGCCAGAGGCCTTGACTCCGCCAGCGTCGCGGCCACCTTGTCCGGTTTCTGGGCGGGGCTGACCTTCGGACGTTTCCTGGCAACTGTGATGTTGGGGCGCTTCAAGGCAACGCCACTGTGGTTTTTGCTGCCGGTTCTGATGATCGCAGCGCTTAGACTCACTCCCTATTCGTCCGGTTCGGCTCAGGTAATTGCGGTCTTTGTGTTCGGGGGGCTGGCCTGTTCGGCATTTTTCCCGCTGTTGGTTTCGGTGGCGAGCCGGCCCTTTCCGCACGCGGTGTCCTGGATCGCCTCTATGTTGACGGCGTCGTTGATGTGCGGCGTCGGCATCATGTCGTATTTGATCGGTTACCTGCTGCAGGAAATGACAATCGAGAGTATCTACTCGTTGACTGCGATCTTCCCGGTGCTGATGTTGGCGCTGATGGCCCTGCGGCGGAACTAGGGTGCCAGCGCTATTCTTCAGTTCGAACAAGCCGTCAAAGAAGCCGACAACGGGGAATTCGCCGGCGAACAAGCCTTGAAGAAAGTATGGAGAAGGTGAGAAGTCGGTGGAGATTAGGCGGCTCCGCAAGGCTTGCGGATCCTCGACACGGCGGCGGCATCGATCAGGGACAGCCTTCAACGTCCTCGATCGCAGTGGCCATGCAATGCGACTGGTCGTCGGCGCCACAGACAATTTCACCGCGATAGCAGGGTTTGCTGGCATCGCAGCTTGCACCGTTGATGCATGACGGTGCAGGCTCGGGCGGGCAATCCGGCAGGGCTTCATCGACGATGCGGTGCGGCTGATTGTCGATGCCGCGCGTGGTGCTGCCGCGCGTGCAGGGATCGCCGGTGTCACAACTCGCGCCGTCGACACAACTCACCGGCGGTTCTGCAGGGCAGTGGGCCAGCACTTCGTCCACGATGCAGTGCGCGGTTCCGTCGACGCGGCCAGCTCCTGATTCAGGCGTTTGAACAGGCGCGACATGTCGGCCTTCGTCAACGCCATCACACGCGGTCGCTGATGGTGCTGTCCACGAAGAGATTGCGCCTGTGAAAGGGCGGCGGTGAAGTGGTGAGCAGATGCAGCCGGAGGTTTTTGAGCTATGAAGCGAACCATGGCTTCTCCAGCAGTTTCACCAGCCGTGTCCAATCCGGCGGAGGGGCGCCAATGGCGGTCGATACCTGCTTCCACCATGGCCGCGAGACCTGATGCAGGCGTTTGAACAGGTGCGGAAGGATTGAGGCGTGCGATCGCGGCCATTCCATGGATATAACTACTCGCCCCGTCAGCGATAGTTGCGGCAATCATGCCACCTGTGCTTTATTGTCCCATCCGCACGGAGTTGACATCATGACGCGACGACAGACGAGCCGCGGCCCTTCGGGCCGGAAGCTGACTACAATCATCGAGTGGATCGGCGGCATTGGCGCCATACCGGCGTACATCACCGGCGAAGGCGAGCCGTACCGTCCCGAGACGCTGTTCTGGATGGCGGCCGATGGTGCGATCCTGGGCTCGAAGATGGCCAGGCCCGGCGAACTGCTGGCAATGGCGAGCGAGAGCCTGCAGTGCACCATCGAGCAGCCGATATACGGTCGCCCGCATGCCCCAACGCGGGTGCGCGTGGCCTCGGACGTGCTGGCCGACGCCCTGCGTTCCGGCCACCCGGGGATCGATGTGGTGTGCGCGCCCACGCCGGAGCTCGACGCGATGCTCGCGCTGATGCGGGAGGAGATCGGCGAGGATGGTACAGCCGGGCAGTCCTATCTCTCGCCCGGGATCGAGCCCGATGCCATGGCGTCGTTCTTCAAGGCGGCGGCTGCGCTCTTTCGAGCCAGGCCGTGGAAGCTGGTGCCGGACGATCAGTGTCTGTTCTCCGTCACCATCGAGTCACTCGGCGTGCGCGACGCGGCGCTATCGGTCATCGGGCAGATGGGGGAGAGCTTCGGGCTCATTCTGTTCTCGGGCCTTGACGACTTCGAGGACTTTCTCGACGCGGTAGAAGTGATCGAGATGGGTAAAGAACCAGAGGTTCCACCCCACTTCGCTCTGAACTTTGAGCGCGGGGCAGAGCTTGCACCCGAGCTGCGCAAGGAGATCGCCGAGCACCACTGGGAGGTGGCGGCCTCAAATGCATATCCGTGGCTGATCGCGGTCGAAGAGGATCTTGTTGCGCGCCCGCCGACCGCCAGGGAAGTCACGATGGCTGAGGCCATCGCCCTCGCGCTCACCAAGGTGCTGGCCGAGAAGAAGTTGCTTCGCGCGGCATGGGAAGGTGGCGAGCCGGTGTCCCGTACGCACTCGATACCCACGCATCAGGGAGAGATCGAAGTGACCCTGCGCGCGCCCTTTGTGCGTGCGCCTATCGAAATTGACGCCTCCAGCGACATCTTTGCGGACCTGGCCGCGCTCGCCCGGGAAGATGACGAAATCGACCCGGACGCGCGAGAGCCCCTCGAAGACGAGCTGATGCGCCGCTTCGCCGCCTCCCCCGAGGCGAAGGATCTTGACGAGATCCACGCCTGCCGCTTCGTGATGGACCTGGCTGCCAACTACTTTGGCGCCACCATCGCGACGCTCAGTCCCACCGAACTGCGCGAAATCCTCTTCGAACTCGTCCCGCGTAAGGTGAGCATTGAGGCTTCGGAAGCACGTTGGATCGTCGAGGAGTGTCGCGCCTTTTACAGCTATATCAAGCGGGAGTACGGGCTCAAGCAGGCCGATGCCTGTCTGCGGGTGCTCGGTGGCAACGCCGTCAAGAAGCTCGAGGCCGCGCTCGCCGACAGCAGCAACTTCGGCATGGCCAAGTCGGTGTTCATGGCCGGTCATGACGCCGGCTTCGATATGGGCTCCCGCGAAGGCATCGAGGCGTGGATGCAATCCATCCAGGGCAAACCGCTGCCGCCGTCCGTTCACATTCCTTCGTTCGGCGCGCCTCAGACTGGCGGCAAAAAGGCGGCGAAGGCGAAGAAGGGCAAGCGCAAAGCTGCGCGCAAGTCGCGGAAGAGGAACAGGTAGATCGTGCGCACTACGACGATGAGACGCTGAAGGCGAAGCGTGTTGAGCAATTAATGAATCCACCGCAGGCAAGGCAGAGACGATTATGGGCGCGAATTCGGATCCAGCAGTGGCTAGAAACAGGAGATCCGCTCGATGGCACGAATCCTGGCGTGCAGTTACGGCGCAGTGCGCGCCACGATTTCAGACTCCGCCCGGTTCAATCGCGCGATCTGCTACTGCCCGAGTTGCCAGGCGTTCGCTCATTTCCTGGGAAGGTAAGCGGAGATACTCGATTCGTCCGGCGGCACCAACGTCCTGCAGACCCAACCGAGACATATCGAATTCTACCAGGGAGTCGAGAAACTGGCCTGCGTGCAGTTGTCGGACGCCCTGCGGCAGATTTTCGGGTTCCGTTTGGAGGGAGATGCGAGGATTGACGTGTAGCTCGATCGAATCCAGGTGATTGCTACAGGCAAAGATGTTCACGCCAGCCATTCGGATCGAGCGCCTACGCTTGTCTTCAACTGGATCGCGCGCCCGATGAATGCCCGGGGTGGGCAGTACCGGGGGAGTATGTAACCTGGCCCGATATGCGAGCGGCCAGGTCGATCATTCTGCCGCGTTGATTCCATCCGTTGTGCCATTATGTGTATGCATAAACACACGACTGAGGCAGAGCCATGTCCACCACCATGAAGATCCGACTCGAACCCGGGCTAAAGTACAGGCTTGAGCAGCTGGCGAGAATCACCGGTCGCTCCAAGTCCTACCTGGCGGCTGAAGCCATTCGGGAGTTCATTGAACTGAATGAGTGGCAACTGCGGGAAATTGAACAAGCCGTCAAAGAAGCCGACAACGGGGATTTCGCCGGCGAACAAGCAGTGAAGAAAATATTGAGAAAGTGGGCAGTCGGTGGAGATCAGGTGGCTCCGCAACGCCTTGCGGATCCTCGACATGGCGACGGCATTGATCAGGGGCAGCCTTCAACGTCCTCGAACGCCGCCAGCAGCATAAATGTCGCCCGGTAACTCACGTCGGACCTAAGATCAGCCCGCGCGGTGTGAATGGGCCGATGCCCGCGCGGGCATGAAGGGCAAACTCGGACCATGGCTTTGGCTCTGTTCGAGGACCATCAGAAACACGGCCGCTTATCAGGCCAGCCCGCCGCCGAGCTGCGCCGGCAGCCTTCGATATCTTGTTCGGTGCGGTCATCACATATCGCGGGTCTCCTTTGTGTTGTGGATTATAGCGATTACAGCGCCTTGTGCGGTATCCGCACGAGGTACAAATCGCCTTTGCTGCCCGTAGCTGCTACGCGGAATGTCAAAGAATGACGCTACGCGTCAGCTACCTCCCTCATCGCCGGCTGCGCCAAGCCCGCAAGTTGCTAATAGCCATCCGTTTCGTGGCTTCTCCCTGGATGGCACGTCAATTGCATTAACTTCAGTAGATTTGAAAAAGACCCCGGACCGGGAATCCATGATGGGATCCCTCCGGTGGCCTGATAGCCGACGCTCCAGAGCATGCATCCAGGAGGGAATATGCTTAGCCTGTCCAGAATGTCTCGTGTTTCCCGGGTCACTTTCGGAATGGCCCTGGGATTTTCCCTGTTTGCTGTCGCTGCCCATGCGGACGGGCTCGTCGTGCTGCCCGAACAGCTCAGCCTTTCCGCGGTGCGACCGGTTGCGGATCTTCAAGTGCGAAATACCTCAGCGGAGGAAACCACTGTGCATTTCAACCTCACCGCGTGGCGGCAGGAAGGCGACCGGGAACAGTTGACGCCCGACCGCAGGCTGATCGTCCATCCGGAGAGCATCAAGTTGCGACCCGGAGAATCCGCCAAGGTTCGGGTGGGCCTGAAGCTCTCGGGACCGCGGTGGGATGAGGAAGCCTTTCAAATCCTGATCTCCGAGTCGCCCCGGATTCCCGATGTGGGCACGGAAACCGCGCACTCAGCCGGGCGCCGCACCATACAGCGAGGAAGCGTGCCGGTATTCCTGCTGCCGCCGGGCGAGGCCAAGCCGCGGATGACATGGAGCTTCGAGCGCAATCATGCAGGAGCGGTGATTCTGCGCGCCAGCAACAACGGCAGAGCGCACGTTCGGCTCAATTCGGCCAGCCTGCTGGGGCCTGGGGGTCAGTCGATGTTCAAAGGCAACATGTCGGACACTCTCCTGCCCGGTGGGTCTCGCTCATGGGAATTGGTGGCGGATGCCACGGCCGGAGTGTGGCTCTTGACGGCCGATACCAACGCAGGCCGCATGAGGGCCGCACTCGAACTTGGCCCAGGTCTTTTTCTCTCCACCGCCGGAGCCCTGACTCTCAGGGACTAGCCGAACTGCCTGTGTTGGTAACGACCTACGGTCCTGATCGAAGTGATGGGAACATAGTGAGCCTGCGCCAGAGGGGTGGGGGATTATGCTGTCTAAGGCATGTTTCAATTTTATTCCATAAAAGACATATCTTGCATATATGACTTAAACGGCATATTATTGGCGCATGAAACAACTGATACTTCAGACTCCGGCGCAACTATCGGCACACTTGCGATCATTGAGGAAAGCAAGGCGGCTAACCCAAGCGCAGGTCGGCGCCTTGGTGGGTCTGGACCAGACCCGCATTGCCAAAATTGAGCGTGATCCTAAACTCGTCAGTCTTGGTCAATTGATGAAGCTCCTGTCCGTTCTCCGAGTACGCATTCTGCTTGAACCGCTTCCGGAGACGCCCCCAATAGAAACGCAATCCGACTGGTAGTCCCAAGAGTGGCGTCCCTGACCGTCTGGATGAACGGCGAACGGGTAGGCGAGTGGGGTACGCTCCGAGGTGGCACCCCATACTTTCGATACGCCCAATCCTGGGCAGATTCCCCACGTGTGCGGGCTCTTTCATTGTCACTCCCTCTTACCGCAGATCTTGAAGTGCGCGGTGAACGAGTCGAACACTATTTTGACAATCTGCTGCCCGACAACCCCGCAATCCGCCGGAGAATCCGCGCTCGATTCCAGACCCCATCGTCCGATGCATTTGATCTCCTGAGCGCGGTCGGACGTGACTGCGCCGGTGCCGTGCAACTCATGCCACCCGACGAAGAGCCGAAAGGATGGGATCGAATCGAAGCAGTGTCGCTGACAGACCAGGATGTCGAGCGAACGCTACGCGCAGTAACCGCTCCGACATCACTTGGCCGTGACGAGGATAGCGAATTTCGAATATCGCTTGCAGGAGCACAGGAAAAGACAGCACTTCTCGGCATGGCGGGTAGATGGTTTCGCCCGCAACATGCGACGCCGACGACGCACATCCTGAAGCTCCCGCTCGGGATCATTGGGGGATTTCGGGGCGACTTTTCCAATTCGATAGAGAACGAGTGGTTTTGCGCCCGATTTCTGCACGAGCTGGATCTTCCTGTTGCCGACTCTAAGATCGAAACCTTCGGCGAACAGCGAGTCCTGGTTGTTAAGCGGTTTGATCGTCGTTGGGTTGGCGTAGACGAGGCTGCCGTACAACGAAAGCGATTCAAGCCAACGGACGGAGTTTGGATAGCACGATTGCCTCAAGAGGACTTCTGCCAGGCAATGGGACTTCCATCGAACAAGAAATACGAATCTGATGGCGGGCCTTCAATCACAGAGAGCCTGGCGCTCATTGAAAACAGTGAGAACGCGCAACGAGACCGAGAAAACTTCATTCTCGCGCAATTGACGTTCTGGCTGTTGGCTGCAACCGATGGGCATGGAAAAAACTTCTCTCTTTATCACCGGGTCGGCGGTACATACGGGATGACTCCGCTCTACGACATCCTGTCGGCATGGCCAATCATCGGTCACAAAAAAAATCAGTTACCCATGGAAAAAGCAAAACTGGCCATGGCGGTGCGGGGCAAGAATACACACTACCGAATTAACGAGATACAAGCGCGCCACTGGAGCGCCCTTACAGAGGACACAGCAATACCCGGCATATGGGAACGAATGCACATGCTGGTCGACTCTGCGGACTCAGCGGTTGACCAGGTGGAAAAAGACCTGCCAAATGGATTTCCGGAGCGCGTCTTCACATCAATCCGTGATGGGATCCGCAGGCAAGCGCGACGCTACAAAAAGGCCATTGGATGAAAGTCAGGTCTGAAGGCATCGCGGCCAGCCAGCCGAACGTCCCGCGTTCCAGCATTTCCCGGCCGGCATCGATGACCGGGCCCAACGCGAGCGAAGCCAGCGCGCTGCCGGTCGCCGCAATCTTGAGCACATTGCGGCCGACTTCGTGCAGATTCCGTGCGTAGCCATCTTCGAAATCCACGTTGATCGGGATGCTGGTCGCCTGCGCCAGTCGAGCGCAGTGGTCGATCTTCTCTTCCAGTGTGGCCTGACCATCGGCACGCCCGAGCGTTTGCGCGAAGCCGGCGCTGGTTGTCGCCAGCGCCGGGAATCCCAGCGCCTGCAACACCCGCGCGGACCCGACATCGAACGGATTGGGAATGAGGAAGGCACCTTCACGCCGGTGCAGGGCGGCGAACGTTTCGCATTTTCGGGACTGGCTGGTCATGGATGAGTCCTGCGGCAAAGGGTGATCAGGTTAGCGCAATTCACGAACATTTTCCGGCCGGAATTGGACGTGGTCGAAGAAGCTGTCTACCTGGAATTTGAGCGCATCTCGGAAAGAAGCGGCGCAATCGAACTGATGCGCAGTTCGGAAGGGGAGAAGGATCAGCAGGTGGCCAATGTCGAAGCCTTCCGTGAGACGCATGCGGCGGAGGCCAAACCACGGCTGGCGAAACTGCAGCAAGTGGCGCGTGAGAGAAAGAACACCTTCGAGGCACTGATGGAGGCGGCCAGGGTGTGCAGCCTCGGGTCGATCTCACATGCGCTTTCGGAGGTTAGTTAGACTGAAGTTCCTGGTGAGTCAGCCGATAGCTGATTGATTTAGTGGTGATTTCGGTCACTGAGAAAGTTCGCGTCGTGACTACGGTGCGACGGCGGCGAGCAAGTCGAGGGCGCGTTGCTGGGTGGGATCGGGCTTTGTGAGGAGGGTCAGCGTGGGCTCATCCTGAGGCGCGTCACGGCGCCGGCAGTAGTTACGTACGATAGTGGAAAGGCTGTCGAGCAGCGTGTGAAAGCTATGGACCGGGGTGCCGGTGGTGGTTCGCTGAGTAGTTGCCTTGTGCAGCGCCGATACGGATCGTTCTGCGGGCGCGACCGGGTCGCGGTGACGCTTGGCTTGCTGGTCTTCGTCGGCGAACAGCAATGGGCGCCAAGCGTTGGTCATGTGCCACACCACGTAGTAGGCGAGCATGCACAGCAGGATGTGCGCGCGCACCCGGTCAGCGGTGCGATGCCGGATCGGTCGGACGTACAGATCGATAGTCTTCATGGAGCGAAAGGCCCGCTCGACCTCGGTCAGTTGCTTATAGCTGCGCACGGCCTGGTCGGAATCAAGCTGTGCCGCTGGGATGGGGGTGCGTATGACATAGATGCCATCGAGCATGGCTTCTTGGCGTACGTGCTGCGCGTCCACCTCAAAGGTGAACAGCGCATCGCTGATCTGCGGCTTGATGTGTTTAGCGACTTTGTATTTGTTGATCACCTTGCCCACGCGCACACCGATCTTGTCGGCGCCCTTCAGGCGACCGCGCGCGACCATGCCACGGACCTTGTCGAGCTCCCTGGTCGTAGCCTCGATAAGCGATTGACGCTTGGCCGCGCGCCGCTGAGCGAGCGCTGGATTACGACAGGCAATCAATCGCTCGCCGGCAAAGTCCGGGTGTGTGAACTCAAACAGATTGCGCTCATCGAACAGCCCCAGCTGGATGATCTGCTCGTCAACGAGCTTGCGCACGGCCCCGGTCCGCATGGCGGTAATCCAGTCCACACCCGTGCGCGCTTTAAGGTCGTCGATCTGCGTCTGCGAGATCATGCCCCGATCGCCCACCATGGCGAAGCGCGACAAGCCGAAATCCTCTCGCAGCCGCTTCACTTGCGGGATGAGTGTCTTCGGATCACCGACGTTGCCTTCAAACACCGTGACCGCAACCGGACACCCGCTGACGTTCGTGAGCAGGCCGAAGTTCACCTGCAGCTTGCCGCGCTTGCCGTCGCGGTTGTGGCCGAGCGCGGCGAGCGGGCAATGCTTGCCTTCAAAATAAGTGGAGCTCAGATCGAAGAGGGCGAGATCGCCGTCGTGAAGATGCCGTTGTGCCAGTCGGCGCTCGATGCGCTTTTGCTGCGCCAGCAGCCAGTCCATGGCCGCATACAGATCGTCCTCATCGGCCTCGGTGACCCCCAGTATTTCAGGCAGCGTCGTGCTATGCCACCAGCGCGTGGTCGCCAGCTTGCTGTTGGGTTTTAAGATGCGCGCCACCGTCATGGCGACCACCAGCGTGCGCTGGCGCGAGGGCTTGGCGGCGAGCAGCGACTCAAACCCGAGCTGACGCATCGCCATCAGGACCGCCTGCACATGGCCATGGTGGGGCGAGCGGATGACGTCAAACAGCTCCTCCACGCGGGCCAGCTGCGCGCCGCTGAGCGCTTGGCGGATGAGCGCCACGATCTCGTCACCGAGGGGCGTGAGGTTAGCGATGGTTTCCTTGTGGACCTTGCCGTCTTTGCGCACGGAGCGGCGCAGCAGGTGGGCGCGGTAGACTTTACCTTTATGGCGGCGCTCAGTCGTGACCACATGTGCCGCTACCGGTAGCTTGTTCATGCCACAGGATATTACTTATTAATCTCATAAATGTCAACCATTCTGCGTATATATTAGTGACCACATAATCAAATGATAACAACAACAAAATGCCCAAGTCTCGCTGGCTTACGCGATACTCTGGGCTTCTCAGTGGGGGGAACTTCAGTTTAAAAGTTTGCAGGAACGGGATGGGTTTTCTATACTTTCCGTAAATCGGTCCGTCCGGCTGCTGAAAGCGCACTGGCTGTCCTTTTATTTGCATTCCTATCCCAGGAGAGGTGCATAACGTGCAGAAGATGCGCAGCTTCATCACGACACTAATATTTTTGTCTGCGGTCTTCATAGCGGGAAATGCGCTTTTCAGCGCACCGTTAATTGAACATCCGGCTGCCCGCTCGGACCCGCAACCCAGCTCGGCAATACAAACCGAAAACCGAGATAAGGGCCTCGGCGGCGACCATGATGCAAAACTTCTAGCTTACCCGCAAGAACATGCGGGTGAGCGCACTCCGCTGGATTTATGGCGTTATGCCGGACGGGGAGAATCCTCCTGGGGATCGCCGCAGTTACCCATGCCTTGGGACGAATGGGTGAAATTCAATCAGCGGCAAAAGCCCGAATTGACGGCCGATGTCAGCCGCTATATGCAGTCCCGTTACGATTTTTCGGGCCGGACGATACCCGATACGATGATGTCCGGTGGACGCAAAGGAGTGCCGCAAGGCCCGGTAGCCAAATTGCCGAAAACGGCAGCGTCGTTCGAAGCGTTGGCGGAGATGGCGCCGGAGCAGATCAAAGCCGGGGATTTGTTTCCCTATAAGCCTTTGGCGCACCCGTTGCAAAGTACTGCGCACATGGTTTTTCCGCCCAATTGGTTACAGGTGCATCCGGAACACGAGCGTTTCGATGTCGATTTCGATATTCCGGAAGCTTATCTTCCCGAATTTCCGCCGCCGATGTTTCTCACCACGCACAAGGAATTGGGCGACGTGACCGGCGGACGCGAAGTCACTTTCGATAATTATTTCGAGATCTTCGACGGTTTGTTGTCGCCCGAACAGATGGAGGGGTTGAAGGAATTGTTACGGCCGACCCCCACGACCTGGTTTAACCAAACGACCCATCGGGTTACGCTCAGACCGAGCAACGGCGTCGCCTGTTTTTCCTGCCATGTCAACGGCCATACCAACGGCGCATTCGAACTGGCCCCAGACACGCGCCCGAATCAAGCGCGGTTGCGCGTCGATACGCCTACCATGCGCGGTAATTACAATTTAATGCAATTGTCCTCCAAACGCTCCATCCGCAGTATGGACCACTTTTCCGAAGTCGAAGAGTACTTCGACGGCGACCCCGCCATGCAGCAAGCGATCGGTCCGCGCGCCGTGCAACGGCAAGTCACTAACCGCATGGGGGATTTTAACGCCATTTTAGATTTTCCGCCGGCACCCAAGCTGAAACCGTTGCTGAACCTGGATGCGAAACAATCCAGCGCCGCCGAATTACGCGGCGAGACATTGTTCAGCGGCAAGGCGCAATGCGCGCAATGCCATTATGGACCGGCGTTTACCGACGATTACATGCATGATTTGCAGGTTGAACGTTTCTATGCCGGACGACCCGAAGGCCCGATTAAAACGTTCCCGTTGCGTGGCATCAAAGATTCTCCACCCTATTTACACGACGGACGGGCTCCGACCTTGCAGGATGCCGTTGAATTTTTCAATCTGGTGCTTGAACTCAAACTGACGAAAGAAGAAAAAGCGGATTTGACGGCTTATTTGCTGTGCTTGTAAGAAAATTATCGGGTCTCCACCAGCTGTCGCATGGCCGGCTCATCCGCGTCGGCATAGCCGGCCACCATGGCATGAAAGGACAGCGAACCGAAAATATCGGTTAATGGCAAGCGCGACACTTCCTTTTCCCCGCGATCCAGCCACGGCGCCACGTTGTCGAGGGCATCCCACAGTGGTGACAGCCGCAGCGCACGCGCCCTGACCATGTATGGCAGCGCCGCCGCGTCCGCCAGCGTAAAATCATCACCTGCCAGCCAGGATCGTTCGCCGAGCGCAGCGGAAAGCTGAACCACAAACCGGGCCAGGGTCCTGACCGCCATCAACGCCGCTGGCGCCGAGAGGCCGCGCTCGTGGGTTGATTGCTGCCGTTCGCGCCGCGCCGGATCCGCCACCTTGCTGAAATGTTCCCGCAGTTCCGCCACCGACATGCGCTCGTTCATCTGGTGTCTGAGAAAAACCGCGTAGCTGAGCACACCGATGGCCGGATGCACCTCTTCATCGATAGTCTTTACCAGCAGGCGCATCTGCGCGCAAGCCAGCGCATCCGTGGGCCGCAGCCTGGTATCGGGGAAACGGTCCTCCAGGTACTCGTTGATCACGCTGGATTCACGAATCGCCGCCCCGTCGTGCACCAGCGTGGGCACCACCGCCTTGGGATTCAGCCGCAGGTATTGCGGCGAAAACTGCTCGCCCTTGCGCAGATTGAGCCGGATTTCCAGCCAGTCGAGATCTTTGGCGGCGAGAACGATGCGAACTTTCTGTGCGCACGTCGACTCGACACTGTGGTAGAGGATCAGACTCATCGATTGGATCGGACTTTCAAGATGGCGACTCTGCAGAAGTGGAGTGTTCGAGTTGTCAGAATGGTAACACCACGGCGTGCTTTTTGCCCCTGGCGTCCTGCCGTGATGTGTCCAATCGTACTTCAGGTGCAACGCACTGTCTGGAAGATTTCTCTTGTAAATGCAAATGATTCTCATTTAAAATACGGGAATGAATTCTCGTTTGCGAAGGAGTTGGAACGGATATGAGTGAACAAAAATCAACCCGGTATGCCGGGCTCAAGGCACTGGCTGGAACGATGATGGTGATGGCATTGATAACAGCTACACCATCCTTCGCCCAACAGGACGGCAAGATTCCGTCGCCGGAGGAAATGTGGAGAATCATCCAGCAACAGCAAGCTGAAATTGAGGAGTTGAAGGCCACGCTTGGGGCGCGGGACGAACAAGCCCCGGCTGCATCCTCCGTCAGTGCGGGGGCGGTGGCGCAGCCAGACCAGGAGCGGTTGGAGGAGATCGAGCAACGGATCGCCGCCACGGAACAAGGGCTCGAGGCCACGGCCGCCGCCGTCGAGCAGCGGGACGTCAGCACGGCAGAGGGCTGGTGGCAGCGCACGACGATCGGCGGCTACGGCGAGCTCCATTATAATGGCGGCGATAAGGACGAGGTCGACTTCCACCGCTTCGTCCTTTTTGCCGGTCACCGCTTCAACAATTGGCTGCGTTTCCAGTCGGAGTTGGAGATCGAGCACGCGGACGACGAGAAGAATGGCGCCGTCGAGCTCGAACAGGCCTGGCTCGAGGCCGACCTGTCCGAGAGCCTGGGCGTGCGCTTCGGCGAGAGCGACCATCATTACGCCCGCGCCGGCCTGTTCCTGGTGCCCGTCGGTATCCTCAACGAAACGCACGAGCCGCCGACCTTCTTCGGGGTCGAGCGTAACAGCGTCGAGGGCCAGATCATCCCCTCGACCTGGCGTGAAGCGGGTGCCGGATTGAACGGTCAGCTTGGCGGCGGCTTTTCCTACGACGTTGCGGCCCATTCCGGCCTGGACGTCTCCAGTACGACCTTCGCCATCCGCGGCGGCCGGCAGAGCGTTTCGGAGGCGCCGGCCGACGATCCCGCCTTTACCGCGCGTGTCAAATGGACCGGCATTCCCGGCCTCGAGCTCGGCGTCAGCGGCCAGTACCAGAAGGACCTCACGCAGGGCGAGCTCGGTCTCGACGCCACCCTGCTCGAGGCGCATGCGGATATCCTCAAGAACGGCTTTGGGTTGCGCGCCCTGTACGCGCGTTGGGACCTGGAGGGGCAGGGCGCCGTCAAGGCCCTCGGCCGCGACGAGCAGTATGGTTGGTATGTCGAGCCCTCCTACCGCTTCGCGACGTCCTTCGGCACGCTCGGGGTTTTCGCGCGGCACGAACTATGGGATACACAAGCCGGTCTGGAAGGCGTCGACACGCAGTTCGAAGTGACCGTTGTCGGTCTCAATTACTGGCCGGATCCGAACGTGGTCTTGAAATTCGACTACCAGTTCGAGGATACCCCCGTGGGCAGAGCCGATGACGACCGCATCAATCTCGGAGTCGGCTATCAATTCTGAGACGAGATGGCGTTAACCAAGGTGCACAAACTGGTTCTGGCGGCCGCGTTGGCGATCTGCGCCTGTGCGGCCGTCGCCGTTGACTCGGCCGAGACGATCGAGCCGCCGGGCGCCTTCGTCGCCCGGGCGTTCGGCGGCGCGCCGCCCGCGCCGGCGGCGCTGTGGTTGACGCCCGACATCCAGGAAGGCGTGGAGCGCATCATGGGCCATCGCCTTCGCGCTCTCAGGCAGCGTTACTGGCGCGCCGGTGGGACGTTGGTCTGGATTCTGGAGGAAATCGGCAAGGAAGAACCAATCACCGCTGGCTTCGTCATCAAGGACGGGCAACTCCAGCATGTCGCCCTTCTTGTCTACCGCGAAAGCCGCGGCTGGGAAATCCGCTACCCCTATTTCCGCGATCAGTTCGTCGGCGCCGCGCTGGATAAAAACCTCGGGCTCGACGCCAATATCGACGGCATTTCCGGCGCCACGCTGTCGGTGCGCGCGATGCAGAAGATGGCACGCCTCGCCCTCTATTTCCACGGTCTCGTGTCGCAGGAGGGAAACTGATGGCCATGGAACGGCCCAACAACGGCCGGACCGGCGTGCAGCGCTTTTTCTCTCGCTGGCACCGCAGGATCGGCTTGGCCGCAGCGGTTCTTGTGCTGCTGCTCGCCCTGACCGGGATCCTGCTGTCGCATGCCGACAAATTCGCACTTTATGATACGACCGTCGCGCATCCCTGGGTCGCCCGTGTCTACGACGCCGAACTCCACGTCCCGCCCCGCGCCGTCGAGACGACGGCCGGATGGGTGGTGTGGATCGACGGGGACCTCTATCTCGACGGAGCGCCGCTTGCCGGGGGTTTCGAAGCGCTTATTGGAACTGCCGCCGGCGACGGCGTGATCGCTGTGGCTGCTCCCGGCGAGCTGCTGATTTTTAATTCCTTGGGGGAGATCGTCGAACGTCTCGGTCCGGCGAGCCTGCCGGGGAGGATCGAGTCCATCGGTGGCACGGCGGATGGTTCCGCCGCGGTGAAGACGGCGGACGCCATCTTCACCACCCGCGATTTCCTCGACTGGCAACCAGACACCGGTGCCGCTATTCGCTGGAACGGCATTCTTGCAGACACGCCGCAGACCATAGTCGCCCCCGCGCTTGCGGCGCATCGTGGCGCCGGCGTGCCTTTGCACCGCATGGTCGCCGACATCCATAGCGGCCGGATACTGGGCAGTTGGGGGCCCTATTTGATGGACGCGGCCGCCATAGCGCTGATCATTCTGGCGATCTCCGGAGTCATCAATTGGCGCGGCCGGCGGCGCGACTGAAGAGCGTGTGATTTGATCCGCCGAGCGTCGCCGGTTATTCCACCGTGATGCCGGGAAGCGAACGCAATGCCTGACTGAAGGTCTCGCGTAATCCGTCGCCAGTTTGTTCAATGAAGAGAGCCGGAATGCCATAGTCGTCAACCACTTTCATACTCGCCTCGCGACCAAGGCATAGAAGGGCAGTGGACCAGGCATCCGCTGCTGTCGCATCGGGATACACTACAGTGACCGATACCGTGGTGTGATTTACCGGATAGCCTGTACGCGCGTCGAGAATATGGCTGTACCTCACGCCGTTTTCATCGAAGAAATGACGGTAGGTGCCAGAGGTCATTACCGCCAGCGGCGAAGTACGCGCAATCGTGATTACTTTTTCCACTCGACTTCCGCCTGGCAATGGCTTTTCGATGGCAATGCGCCAGGGGTGATCGCCAGGCTTGTGACCGCGGGTCTGCAACTCGCCGCCAATTTCCACGATGTAATTTTGAACGCCGCGCTGTTCGAGCACTTGCGCCACACGCGTGACGCTGTAACCCTGCGCGATGGAAGACAAATCCACCTTGACTTCCGGAATGGCTTTTTTCAGCTGGTGATCACTGACCACCTCGAGCTTGTCCATCCCGACCATTGCCAAGGCCTTGCGAAGGCGCTCCGGCTCCGGGCGAGAGAACTGGTCGTCCATGAATCCCCACAAGTCGAACAACGGTCTGACCGTCAGGTCATAGCAGCCGCCACTGGCCCGATTTACGATACGCGCCTGCTCCACCAGCGCAATAATATCCCTTCCCACATCGTGCGCCCGCGTGTCTTCAGCGGCGTTGAAGCGCTCTATGCGGGAATCATCGCGGTAATTCGACATGCCGCGATCAATGTCTTCCAATTCGTCGGACACAGCCCGCCTGAGCGCGGTCTCGTCTATCTCATGCTTCGTCCAGTAGCTGATATGGTAGAGCGTGCCCTGCGCGACATCAGCAAATGTCCGGACTTCTTGCGGCTTCGCGCAGCCGGACAACAACACGGTGGCGAGCAATAGCGTGATGGGTATTTGCAACGGAGAAGCACCAGATACGTCGAGAGAATCAGTGGATTGGATGGCGGTGCTCAGTGCACACGAAACGATAGCCGGCGCCTGACGCGGGTCTAAGCCTCGACAATTTTAATTTCCCCGGTTCGGTTCTCGCAACGGACAGCTTGTCTGCCCGCGCGCGCAACCCACCACAGCTCCAACGTACATAAGAGCAACGCGATCACCTGCGCAACCAGCGTCTGCAAGGTCGGGTAAATCCCAAGCATGGGAATGGAAATAAACGTCACCGAATGAATGGCGACCTTGCCAGCCTCCTGCAACGCGGCGATGCCTTGTCCGGTGAAGATCACCGCCAAAATCAGCAATACAACGCCCGATGCCGAGAAAAACAAACCGATGGGCAATCGGATCGCCGCGCGCCGAATGGCCCATGCCAACACAATCAACAACAACACCGCGAGCAGCACTCCGCCGAGCAACGCACCGTGACTCTCTGTTCCAGCTTGCGTCGCCAGCGCTTGATAAAACAGCACGGTCTCGAACGCCTCGCGATAGACGGCCAGAAAAGAAATGAGCGCGAGCGTCCACATGGTGCTCGTCGAGAGCGCTTCGCTGACCTTGTCGCCGATAAACTTCTGCCACGCCGCGCTGTGCGATTTACTATGCAACCAGTAGCCGACGTACAGCAGCATTCCCGCCGCAAGCAACGCAGTGACGCCTTCGGTGACCTCGCGATTCGCGCCGGAAATTTCGATCAGGAAATTCGATGCTATCCACGTGACGCCGCCCAGCGCAAGCGCGGCGATCCAGCCAGCGTGCACCCAACGGCGCGCTTTTTCGCGTCCGGCGCGCGCCAGAAACGCCAGGATGGCGGCGACGACCAACAGGGCCTCGGTACCTTCGCGTAACAGAATGATCAATGCGCTAACGAAGGCAGTCGTGGGTGACAGTTGTACACCATCAAGTTTTGCGCGCGCCAGCTGCAACATCTCTTGCACCGTTGCCGCCTGGCGTTCCACTTGATCCACCGGTGCGCCCGATTGAAGCAGGCTGCGATAGTCCATCATTGCGCGTTCGGTTCGCGCCATTAAATTCGCATCGACACTTTGCAGACTCGATTCGACCAGTTCGAAGCCTTCGAGATAAGCTTGAATCGCCAACTGCGTTGCCTCCGCGCCCGCACCTTTGCGATAAGCATCGAGACTATTCCCCAGCATCGTTGCCGTAAACTGCAACGGCGCCGGCTTGGCGGTTTCGAGCACAGATGGATTGGCGCGTAGATAAGTGAAGAGCGCGAGGCCATCGTCGCCAAAGCGGTCCTGCACCTCGTTCGCTGAAAGCGTCGCGACGTTGTCGAGCGTGGCGAGTTCTCGTGCGTGCTTGCCGCTCGTCCACAACGCCGCACCTTTCTCCTGTGCCTTTTTGTCCACCGAAAAGTTGGCGACAACAAAAGCCAGCGCCCATCGCTCGTCTTCCGATAGTTGCTTGAACGACGCCATGCCTGAGCCCGCGACGCCGAGCGTAATCGTGCTGTAAAGCCCGTACGCGCTGTGTTGCTGCATGCGCACCGTGTCCTGAAAGTTGGACGGCGCGGGATCAAGCGACTGGCCCGCTGGCCCGTCGCCTTGTCCATCCGGGCCGTGGCACCCAGTGCACTGCGCCGCATATAGCGTCGCCCCCAGTTGCACATCGGGAGTACGCTGCGGCGTCACTTGTATCTTATAGGCGCGGATTACCGCCCAACGCAACGCGTTCGCTTTGCTTGCGATCTCATTCGCCGGCGCTTTTGCTTCGATTCCTCGCACCAGCAAATCCGCGTCGACGAGCAGCGCCGGTCGAGCAGCGTTGGCTGGCATTTCTGCCAGCACAGAGCGCGTTTGCATGGAGAACTCGCGCATCTCGTTATATTCGTCGGGATTCTTGATCTTGCCTTGCTCGACCGCGCCGGCGTAGTCCACGCCGATGTAGTCAAGTAAGTGCAACACCGTCAATGCACCGTCTTGATTAGATTGCTGACTGGGTGCCTGAGCATACCCGAGCCCCTGCAGGATGAATACCAGCAGAAACGCGGCGATGCCGATGAACGTTGGACGCTTGAGCCTGGCGATCATTGTGTTGTAATTTTAAAGCAGTTGCGAATGCGAAGCAATCTCATTTACATTTATGCTTTGCTTCTTGCATTTCAATGTGCCTGCGCGCTGTGGGTGAGCGACAGGCGCTTCATCAGGGGTAGCACGGCAATGGCAATGACCGTGCAGGCCAGAGCCGCAATGCCCAGCTTGTTGAAAAGATGGGTGTAGATCGGCAGCGACTCGAGCGGATCGGTGATATCGCGCGGCACGCTGGCGTAGGAAGCGACCACTCCACCGAGGTACTGGGAGACACCGGAGGCGACGAAATACGCGCCCATCATGAAACCGCCCATGCGCGCCGGCACGTAGCGGGCGATCATCGCCAGGCCAAGGCCGCTGACCAGCAGCTCGCCCAGCGAAATCGCGCCGTAGCCCCATACCATCAGCCACGAAGACACCTTGCCTTGGCTGTTGGCCAGCTGGTCGGAGGCACCGTAGATGAAGAAACCCGCGGCCACCAGCACGAAACCGAGGACGAACTTGGCGGCAATGGAGATGTCCTTGCCGGCCTTGCCCGCGCGGGTGTAGGCCCAGGCCAGGATCGGACTGAGAATGAAGATCCAGATCGGATTAAAAGCCTGGAACTGCGCCGGCGACCAGTCCCACAGATGCATGCCGAACACGTTGAAGGCCCAGTCAACGTTGCGCAGCGCAAACAGGCTCAGTGACGTCGACATCTGCTGGTAGAAGATGAAATAGAACACCGTCTGGACTGTCAGCACCAGGGCCGCGATCAGTCCCGCGCGCTCGCTGCGCTGGCCGATGCTGATCAGGTAGGCAAAGATGCCCATGACCACCACGCCGGCGATATACACGAAGGCCCGTGCGACTGCCTGATGCTGCAGAATGTACGCGGATACGAACACTGCTGCGACGCCTGCGGCCAGCACCGCGCCCAGCTTGCCCACGTGCAGCGGCTGCTGGTCCGGCTCCGAACCGATGTGGGCCATGGCGCGGCGCATCAGTGCGTAGTTGGCCAGACCCAGCAGCAGGCCGACCGCACAGACCGCGAAGGCGACGTGCCAGCCCAATCCATCGCCGTAGTGGGCGTTGACGTAGTCCTTCAGCCAGGGGGTCAGCAGCTGCGAGATCATCGCGCCCAGGTTGACTGCCATGTAGTAGATGGTGAAGGCGCTGTCGATCTTGGAGTCATCACCCTCGTAGATCTTGCGCACCAGGTTGCCGGCGTTGGCCTTGAACAGGCCGTTGCCGACCACGATCACGCCCAGTGCGCAGAACAGGAACCAGACGCTTTGGCCCGGCACCACCATCAGGGCATAACCGGCGGCCAGGATCACCGCGCCGAGCAGCATGGTGCGACGGGTGCCGAGAATCTTGTCGCCAACCCAGCCACCGATTGCCGGTGCCACATAGATCAGCGCCGCGGCGGCGCCCCACACCAGCGTGGCGCGCTCATCGGGGAAGCCCAGTTGCTGCACCATGTAGTACACGATCAGCGCCTGCATCCCGTAATAGCCGAAGCGCTCCCACATCTCTATGAGGAAAATAGCGGTAAACGAACGGGTCTGGGATGCGATTGCAGGATTGGTGTTCATTGGGTATCCAGTGCTCAGGGTCAGTGCTCAGGGTCAGTGCTCAGGGCCAGTGCTCAGGAATTATGGTTTTTAATGCGTTTTCAATCCAGTGATTTCAGCCACTGGTCGCGGCGCAAGCGTTGCATTTGTCCAAGAATCCAGTGTTGTCGCTGCCGCACATAAGGACTTGGATCACTGGCCCGTAACTGCTTCGGGTTAGGTAGTACCGCTGCCAACAAAGCCGCATCAGAATCACGTAATGCATATGGAGCCTGGCCGAAATAAATTTCACTGGCCGCGCCGACACCATAGACGCCGGGACCTAACTCGACAATATTCAGGTACATCTCGAGGATGCGTTTTTTTGACCAGGTAAGCTCGATCAACACCGTGAAGTACGCTTCAATGCCCTTGCGTAATAAACTTTTTCCTGGCCAAAGATACAAATTTTTAGCCACCTGCTGCGTGACCGTAGAGGCTCCACGCAGGGGCGCACCGTCGGAATATTTTTCAACCGAGGTGCGAATGGATTCTATGTCAAACCCGAAGTGGCTGGCGAATTTCTGGTCCTCCGCGGCAACAACGGCCAGGGGCAAAGCGACGCCGATTTCGTCCCAGGCAACCCATCGATACTGTACTGGCACTCGGCCGCTCTGGTCCTGAAGCATGAACGCCGTCGTCGGTGGATTTATCCAGCGAAATGGCAGAATCAGCAGCAAACTCAGGACAAAAACCGAGGCCAGGACGACAACAAGCCGGCGGATCGGGTGCTGGAACACACTGCGTGGCTTTCGCTTCTGTCGTCGCCTACGCGGGCGGAATTCTCCACCAATTCGATCGCTTGGAAATGCGCGCATGATTTTACAGCAGACGGTCAATTGGCATTGTTGAAATGTCGGATTCACTGAAAAAAGATTTCATGCTTATTATACTTATCACTGAAGGGGGCAGAGCCCTTTTCTGATTGATGGAGACAGCTATGAAAAAACCTGTATGCGCCATCATCGGCATCGGTCCGGGCAATGGCCTGGCCCTCGCTCACCGCTTTGCCAAAGCCGGCTATGCCATCGCCATGCTGTCGCGCAGCGCCGAACAGCTCGCCATGTACAGCAAGGAGCTCGAGGGTTCCCGTATCTTCCCCTGTGACGCCGGGGAACCAAACCAACTGACAGCAGCTCTCGCCGCGGTATGTGAACAGATGGGACCGGTCGATGTGCTTTGCTACAACGCCGGTGGCGGCAGCTGGTCCACGCCCGAGGAAGCGACGCCCGAGGAAATGGAGGCGGCGTTCCGCCTGAATGCCGTCGGCCTGCTCGCAGCCGCCCAGTCGGTGATTCCGGGTATGGTCGAGACCGGCAGCGGCGCCATCATGATCTCGGGCGCCACCGCCTCGAAACGTGGCGGTCCAAAGACCACCGCCTTCGCAGCGGCAAAGGCGGCGCAGCGCTCGATCGCCCAGTCGCTCGCCCGCCATCTCGGACCGAAGGGTATCCATGTCGCGCTGTTCATCATCGACGGCGTCATCGATCTGCCGAGAACGCGCAAGATGCTGCCGGACAAGCCCGGCACTTTCTTCCTGAAGGCCGAAGAGATCGCCGAAACCGTCTATCATGTCGCCCGCCAGCCGAAATCCGCCTGGAGCTTTGAGGTTGACCTGCGGCCTTTCGCCGAACACTGGTAAAGCAAGGGGATGAGAAATTGATCGGTATGCATATTGGATTGATTGGCGGCATCGGCCCCGCGGCAACGATTGTCTATTACCGGCGGCTCAATGCGGCAGTGAATGCGATGGGTGGCAAGCTCGACCTGACCATCGTGCAGGCGGATATCCAGGAATTGATCCGCAACAATCTGGCGGATCGGCGCGAGGATCAGGCGCGGGTTTACGCCCGTCTGATCGATCGGCTCAAGGCGGCGGGGGCGGGTTGCGCGGCGATCACCTCAATCGGCGGCCACTTCTGCTATGAAGAAACCAGGGCACTGTCCTCCCTGCCTCTGGTCTCTGCCGTGTCGCCCCTGGATGATTACTTCGTCGATCAGGGTATCAGCTGTATCGGCCTTCTGGGCACACGGATGGTGATGCGCACTAGACTTTATGGCCAACTGTCGCGCACCCGTGCGGTGGCGCTTGACGACGAGGCCGAGACACTGGGCCGGATTTATCAAGACGTTGCCGTCCAGGGTGCGTGCCCCGATGCGGCCCGGGAGATGTTTTTCGATGCCGGACGCCGCATGGTTTCAACTCTTGGAGCCGAGGTTATCGTTCTGGCAGGAACCGATTTGAACCTTGCTTTTGATGGCCATGATCCAGGGTTTCCCGTGATAGATGCGCTGGATGTCCATGTCTCCTTGCTGGCGGAACTTGCCACCGGAAGGCGCGGGCTGGATGGTGCGGGGACAGGAATAAGGCAAATTTGAGAAAAAGAAAATTTATAGGGAAAATTTATAGGCGTCAGTTTTTTGCCAGCATCCAGGTACGGAGCCGGTTGGAATCACCAAACGGTGTGAGCTTGCCAAAAGAGTTGAGCAATACGATCGACACCGGTTTCCCATCGATACTGGCCCACATCACCAGACAGCGACCGGCTTCATTGATGTAGCCGGTTTTGCTTAATGCGATATTCCAGCTGGAGTTTTTCAATAAGCGGTTGGTGTTGTTGTATACCAGGGGACCACGATTGCTGAAGGGGCGTACCTGCAACGTTTGCCGGGTGCTGGCCTCATGAATCAGCGGATAACGGTTGGCGGCCATGACCAGCTTGACCAGGTCGCTGGCGGTTGAGGTGTTGCCCCCGTTAAGGCCGGCTGGATCGGCAAAGTGGCTGCGGCTCATTTTCAGCTCCGCGGCTTTTTGATTCATCTGCGCGATGAAACTTTGCAAACCACCCGGCCAGTTTCGTCCCAGGGCCGAGGCCGCACGGTTCTCGGACGACATGATGGCCAGCTGGAGCATCTCGCGGCGGGTCAGCGTTGCGCCGACCTCCAGCCTTGAGCCGGTCAGCCGCACGCGGTCACGATCCGCTTCGCTGACGGTGATTTTCTGGTCCAGGTCAAGAGCGGAATCGAGTACCACCATGGCGGTCATCAGCTTGGTGATTGAAGCAATCGGGCGCACGGCATCGATGTCTTTGCCATAGATGATGTTGCCCTTCTCGTCGGTAACCAGGGCGGAGGCCGAGCGCAAATTTGGTGCACCCTTGAGCTTGCTGAAGTCCGCTGCCTGCGCGGCAGTCGAAATGGCAGCGCCCGTTAATATAATGCATAGCAGCGTCAGTGGTGACGGCAATCGCATGTTATCTCTCCGCTACGGCTTATCGGGCCGTTTGCCATGTGGATTCACGCGGTATTCTGACCTAATCGCAAAATTAAGTACAATGTCTGCGAATTGAAAACTGCGGAGTCGATGCAATGAGTTTGAATACCCGTTCGCTAAAGGGTTTACGCAGCACAGGGGGTTTCCGCAGCGCGTTCGGTCCCGGACTGCTGTTCGCCGGCACGGCGATTGGCCTGTCGCACCTGGTGCAGTCCACCCGCGCCGGTGCGGTGTATGGACTGATCATGGGTGGCGTGATTGTGTTGATCCATGTGCTGAAATACCCGCTGTTCCGCTTTGGTACGTATTACACCGTGGCAACCGGTGAGTCGTTGATTGAGGGCTACCGGCGGCAGGGTGTGTTCGCCGTCTGGCTGCTGTTGGGCGCGATGCTGTGTTACATGTTCTTCGCTGTCGGCGCGGTGGGCATGCTGTCGGCGGCGCTGATCCAGACCGTGGTGGGATTCGAGGCCGACCCGCGGGTGTTGGGTGCTGGAATCCTGGCTGCCGTCGTGGTCTTTCTGCTTATCGGCCGCTATCACTGGCTGGACCTGGTCAACAAAATGCTGATCGCGGCGCTGGCCGTATCGACTTTCGCAGCAGCGGCTCTGTCCGTGCCGCAATTGGAATGGTCCATGCTGAGCCTGTCGTCGGAGCAGGTGGATCTCAAGCTGCTGCTGTTCATCGCGGCGCTGGGGGGCTTTATGCCGGTGTCCACCGACAGCTCGGCCTGGCAGTCGGTCTGGACGCTGGCCAAGGCCAGGGACGCAGGCGTGCGCCTGCGTTTCTCCGCCGTGCTGGCGGATTTCAATATCGGTTACTGGGGCTCGGCGTTTTTCGCCATCTGTTTCCTGGTAATGGGTGCGGCGCTCATGCATCGGGACGATGTGGCGCCGGCGGCGGAGGTCGTGCCCTTTGCCGCGCAGCTGATCGGCTTGTACGAAGCCGCGCTGGGCAAATGGGCCGCGCCGCTGATCGGCGCCTCGGTGATCTCGGTGATGCTGACCACGGCGTTGGCCGGGCTCGATGCGATTCCGCGGGTGCTGGTGGCCATTACCCGGGTGCTGCGCGGTGAGCCGCTGGGCACGATCACCGAGGTCAAACTCGACGGCACTGTGGCTTACCGCGTCTACGTGATCCTGCTCGCGGCTGGCGCCATCGCGGCCATATTTTTCATGGGTAGGTCGTTCCGTACTTTCCTCGATTTCGGCACCACCGTTGCCTTCCTGGTCGCGCCGGTCATAGCGGTGCTGAACCATCGCGCGGTATTCAGCCAGGCAGTGCCGGCGGAGTACCGCCCCGGCCGCGGCATGTGGACCTGGAGCATGATCGGCATCGTCACCTTCGTCGCCTTCACGCTGGTTTATTTCGCCTTTCTGTTCGGCGGCTACATGGGGTGAAAGCCGGTTTTTTTGCTTTGATAATTCATGGGCGAATTATTCAGAGCTTTGTTAAATAGTGTCTGTCCATAAACGGGCATCCCAGCCCGTTATGGATTCGCTACGCAAAAACGTGGTTTTGCTGCGCTCACATTTTCAATGACTTACGTCATCGAAAATGGCGGCACATCCATGTGCCGCGTCAGCATGTGGAGTTTATGGACGGTCACTAAATAATCCCGCAAAAATACCTTGCCTTCGCCCCTGGCCTTGAGCCGTTCAAAATAAATTCGCTTATCCGGCTGTGACAGGGGCGGCTTGGTGGCATCGATACCGTAACGGGCACCACTGCGCAGAATGGCGTCCTCCATGCCGGGTATCGGTAAACCGATGGGTTCAAGATTGAACGATCGCACGCCTGCCACCGTCATGATATCAACGGCGGGGTCGACCCGGACGGAAATGGCGTAGATAACATCACTCATATCATATATATCGACATCCGCATCCACGGCGATGGTCAGGCGCGGAAAAAATGGTAATGCCATGCCATTGAGCAACGCCTCGCGCACTTCTTCCTGCGCATTTGCGGTCATCTGGATGATCGCGCAATTAAGACTCGAGCGCAGGGGCACGGCAACATCGTGCACATCCAGGCCCTTGCCGCGCAGAATATTCAATAACATGGGCGCCGTAATGAATTCACATATTGCCTGGTGGTCGGTGAATCGGGTCGGCTGTATATGCCGGTAAATCGGATCGCTCCTCATGGTAATGGCGGTAATATCAAAGAAGGGTTCGTTTGAAATAAAGGGGGCGCGCGTATCGGTGTGAGCAGAGGTATGTACGTAGCGCCCCACTTGCGGATCAATGTGCCCTTCGATGATGATTTCCGCGCAGGCGGGCACCTGCAGATCCACGGTTGCACAATTTATCAGGGCAACCGGCTCACCCAGCATGGCGGCGGCCAGCTGGATTTCACTGAAGCCGGGATGGGGGCCGGTATAGACCGAGGCGAGCTCGTAAATGGGATGGCAGCCTATCACCAGGGCCATCGGCGCACGTTCGCCGCGAGCCTGATACAGGCGGATATTTTCCCGGGTATGCGGCGAAAAAACATAACAATGCGCGCGTTGCGCACTGGAATGGTTAACTGGGCATAGCGTGCTATCACTTCCTGTGGCCGGCACTTCAAGGCAATGGCCTGATGGACCCGGTCACGGATCAGGCCATCGGTCAAGCGCCAGTTGGCAAATCCCTGCAGATTCTCAAACACGGTTGGCAACGTGATCTCGGAACATAAGGCCGGGATTTCATTAGTGACACTGACAGCCTGGCTGATGCGCTGCAGCTTATAACCGGACTCGACTTCCGCGAGGAAACTGCGCAGGTCTTCGCTGTTAAAATTCATTTTGGCTGTCTCAACGATATCAACTATAAAGAATGACTGGTGCCATATGCGGGCTAGTGTCCAGAGAAGCCTTTATCCCGCAACAACGCGTCGATCGTTGCATCACGGCCACGGAAGGCCCGGTAAGCTTCGACCGGGTCCACGGCATTGCGTACCGAGAACAGCTCATCCACCAGTTTTTTTGCCAGGTCCTTGTCATAGAAGCCGCCAGGGGCTTCGGCGAAGGCCTCGGCCGCATCGGCGCTCAACACATCGGCCCACAGGTAGCCGTAGTAGCCGGCCGCATAGCTCTCGCCCGAGAAGATGTGAGCAAACTGCGTGGAGCGATGACGCATGACGACTTCCGCGGGCATGTGCAGCCCGGCTAAAGTGTCACGCTCGAACGCCTGGGGATCGATGCCGGCGGGATCGGCGGTGTGGAATTTCATGTCCACCAGGGCCGAGGCCAGGTATTCAGTGGTTTTGAAGCCCTCGTTAAAAGTCGCGGTCCGCTTGATCCTGGCCACGAGTTCCGCCGGCATGGGCTCACCCGTCTGGTAATGCACCAGGAACTGGTCGATCACTTGGTCGGTGGTCAGCCAACGCTCCAGCAACTGCGACTGGAACTCGGTGTAGTCCCGCACACCGCTGTTCAGGGTTGGATAGGCTACTTTGGAGGAGAGTGCGTGCACGGCGTGCCCGAACTCATGAAACAAGGTTTCCGCGTCATCCCAGGAGACCAGTACCGGCGCGCCGGGAGAGCCCTGGATGAAATTGGCATTGTTGGACACCAGTGCGGTCTTCTCGCCAGCGAAGGTCTCGTGGCCGCGGTAGCTGGTGGCCCATGCTCCGGAACGTTTGCCGATGCGGGCGAAAGGATCCAGGTACCACAGGCCGATGTGCTCGCCGCTGTCCCGGTCGGTGACTTCCCACACCTTCACGTCCGGGTGGAATACCGGCACCGCGCCTTGTGGCACGGCGGTGAAGCGGAAGTTGAACAACTCGCCTGCCACCATGAACAGGGCTTCGCGCAGTTTGTCCAGTTGCAGGTACTGCTTGACCTCATCGAAATCGAGATCGTATTTAAGCTTGCGGACTTTCTCGGCGTAGTAACGGTAATCCCAGGGAGCGATGGTGATGCCGGTGTGTTCTTCGTTCGCGATCGCCTGCATGTCGGCAACTTCTTCCTTCACCCGGGCAATGGCCGCCGGCCACACCGCCTGCATCAGCGCCAGCGCAGCCGCGGGCACTTTGGCCATGCGATTCTGTAATTGCCACTCGGCATAGTTGTCATAGCCCAGCAGGGCGGCGCGTTCATCGCGCAGCTGCAGAATCTCGACGATGAGCGCGTTGGTGTCGTTCGCATCGCCGTTGTTGCCGCGACCGTAGTAATTGCGCCAGACGGTTTCACGCAATTCGCGCTGGTCGGAATAGGTCAGGAACGGGTCCATGGAAGAGCGCGTATTGGTGATCGCCCATTGGCCGGGCTTGCCCCTCTCGGCCGCGGCTTGGGCAGCCGCGGCCTTGACGGAGTCCGGCAGGCCGCCGAGCCGGGCCGCGTCCAGGTAGGTGACATAGCCTTCCTCATCCGCCAGCAGGTTGTTGGAAAACCGGGTCTGCAGTTCCGCCAGGCGCTGGTTGATGGCGGCATAGCGTAGCCTGGCCTCTCCCTGCAGGGTGGCGCCGTTACTGGCAAAACCGTCATAGATCAGCCACACCAGCCGCTGTTGGACCGGCTCCAGCTTTTTGAGCTGACCGCTCTCGTAAAGGGTCTTCACGCGGGCGAACAGCGGCTCATTCTGGCGAACTTTCGAGGTGTAATCGGCCAGCCTGGGCGCCATTTCCTGCTGGATGACCCGGAACTCCGGCGACGACAGATTGGCGCTCCAGATGCCCCAGTAGGCTAATACCCGGTTCAGTTCCTCATCGGCTTTTTCCATCGCCGCTATGGTGTTTGCAAACGTCGGGGCCGCAGGCTGCGTGGCGATGGTATCCAGCTCCGCCAGGCTGTGGGCCATGGCGGTTTCCAGGGCGGGCTTGATGTCGGCGAGGTTCATCTCGTCGAACGCTGGCACACCGCCATAGGAACCGGTCCATGCAGCCAGCAGGCTATTGGAGTCCGGCGCCGGTGCCGGCAGGTCCGATTCTGATTTACTGCAGGCTGCCAGCGAGGCCGCCAGGGCGAGGCTGGCCAACAGGGGGAGGAATTTGCGCATGGGTCTGGTGTCCTTGTGAAAGATCTTGTCGTGATGGTTTTCCCGATCGCCCAGTTTACCCCACAAGGTAATTTGGGGTGGTAATTTGGGTAAACTGCACGCGGCCGGCATCCCGCTGGTGGCCGGCACCGACAACCTGCCTGGCTTCACCTTGCACCGCGAGCTGGAACTGTATGTGAAGCAAAACCGGAACCGCTTGATATCGATCGGGATGAAGCAGCTGTGGTTGTGGTCGATATGCAAATTGCTTTCGCCAGCAATGTGTGCGTGGAAAGTACCGCCCGCGATGCCTATTTCAACGAATACTGGCCCATTCTTGTGGAAGATGCCATGAACCATTCCGGCCCTGATTTCGTGCGTGAAGCCACGCTGTGGAATTTTGAACACGTGCTCGGTTGGCTTACCACATCCAGGAATTTGACTACCGCGTTGATGCGGCACGCTCGATAACATAACGATGACCTGCGGCAAGCGGCTGATCGAGCACGGTCAGCGAGCCATCGCTCCAGTCAATCTGAACCTCTCTCAACTGGTCAAACTGACCCAGGCCGAAGTGTGCGACTGGCGGATCGAACGACACGAATCCACCCCCGGCCTTTATTTCCCGTAACTGGCGGCGCTCGCCCGCATCACCGTAGGTCACGATGATGTGATTGCCGATGCCGAAGTGGTTGCCTCTTTGGTCGGAAAATTCGAAAGTGATGGCATGGCTGCCCTGGGCATTATTGATGTACATATCCAGGTCGCCGCTGAGTGAGCGCGAGACAATATCGAGGTCGCCATCACCATCGAAATCGAGGTAGACGAATGCATGTTGCTTGGCGTAATTTACCAGGCCGACTGCTTGCGCCCGCTCTTCGAACCGCTGCCCGGACTCGTTGTGGTAGAAGGCGTTGGAATACATGGATGTTTCAAGCCACCAGCCGTTTACCACGTATAAATCCTGCCATCCGTCGAGGTCCAGGTCGGCGAAGCGTGCGTTCCAGGCCCAGAACGCGTCGAGCACACCCAGTTCACCGGCACGGTCCTGGTAGCTCCCATCCGGCTGTCTCACCAACAGCACATTGCCCTGGTCCTTCTGGTCAATCGCGCCCTGGTCCAGGTACTTGTCGTTCGGCTCCTTCTTCACCGCGGCGGCATCATAGGCAGCATATGCATCGCACATCTCCCGGTGCACCGGAAAAGCGGCGGGTATTTGCGGGCAGAAAGACCATTCGCGCCGTACCAGCGCATTTTTAATCTGCAACGTGATGATGCACTCGTCCTGGCGTCTGATACCTTGCAGGTCCGAACAGGCATCCAGGGTCGAGCGCCGCAAAATGTCACCAATGACAAAGCGTTGACGACAAGCCGCCTGGCTTACAGCGTCATCGGTCAAGGCGCAGTAGTCTTGCTGGAATTGTTTGCGGTGTTGCCGCAGCAGGCCGCGCTGTTCCTCCAGGCTGGCAGGCTGGTTTCCGTCAGGATGGCGCCGCATGCCGAAATCATTGACTTTGCCCGACAGGAAGATATCCAGGTCGAGGTCGTTATCGAAATCCGCCGTGTCGATGCTCATCGTGGCGTTGGTCGTAATGGGCACGGCGCCGCCCTGAACCATCTGGCGGAACTCACCCCGGCCGAGCCCTTGATAAAAGATATCGGGCTCCATGTAATCATTGCCTATGACCATGTCCGCCCAACCGTCGAGATCGAGGTCCGACCACAGGACCGTCAACGTCTCCCCATGAATCTCTTGCAGCGGGTATTGCCTGAACTTCAGACCGCCCTGGTTGGAAGCGATGTAGTTTATCGCGCGTTGCGACGGTGCAGTCCGGGGAATCAGGAAAAACCAGTTGCCCTTCAGCAGGTCCAGGTCACGGTCACGGTCGATGTCAGCAAAGGAGGCGGCCTGCGTCATCAGGCTGGATTCGTGCGGCAACTCCACCACGCGGGGTTTATCGAATCCCCGGCAATCATTATTCACGATGAAATCGGCCGCGCCGAACGCACCGGCGAACAGGTCCAGGCAGCCATCATCATCCATGTCCACAAAGGCGACCAGCAGAATGCTGGCTTTGGACAAGCCGGGGAACTCGGCGGGCTGGGGTTCAAAGCGCTGTCCGGCCACGTTGCGGTAGAGCATGATTCCCTGGTTTTGGGCAACCACCAGGTCCGGCCAGCCATCCGCATTGTAATCACCGGCAGCCATTCCCCGGCCCTGGGAAAACGGCAACATGAAGTCAAGCACCTGCGGCTCACTGGCTTGCAAGCCGTAGGCCTTGCCCGGATGGTGTGTAAACAGCGTGGGTGCAGAGGGAGACCGTGGTTGGAATCGCGCCTGCAGCACCTGGATGTCATCCTGTTGATAGAGTGCTCGAAGACGTGTCGGCTCTGTTCCGCTCGCTGGTAAAGTCATGGCTGCTGCGCCAGCTACAAGGGGAGGCGCGGCAGAAGTTTTGGAGTACGTCTTGTTGGCAATACGCTGCTGGAAAATCCGCGCATCCCGAATTGCGGAGTAGTCCTCATAAAATCCGACGACGTAGCCACAAGCAAATCCAAGCGTCGCCACGCCGAAAAACAACTGCATGGCAAAGCGAAATGATTGGAACCTGCTTACCAGCATCATCGGGTAGATGCTGTACAGTCCCAGCGTGAGCAACAGAACCATAGCGAACGGTCCCGGCAACCCCGCCGCCAGCAGGGCTTGCACCACGATCACGTCGAAGGCGATCGGCACCGGGGCAAAAGTGCCCAGCAACGCCACCAGCAACATGGCCAGCACGGTGACGTGCCAGCCGGAAATCGACTCGAGCGGAACCAGGTTGGCCATGGCAGCGCCCAGCAGTCCGGCCAGCAGCATCAGCGGAACGGTGCGCACCACAATGAACAGGAAATTTTTCCAGAAATCCCGCGCCAAACCCGTCACGGCCTGCGCCCAGGTCTCGGCGCCGGCGGTCGATGCCAAGCTGGTTCTATCCATTGGGGGCGACTCGGCCACCGGCAGGTCATGGCTGGCGTACCTGCGTATCAGGACAGGCAGAAGTATCAACAGGAACAGTAGTGTCGCTGCAACCTTTGTGACCGCCATGTAAAGCGGCAGCAGACTGAAGGTCATGGTCAACACAATGATGTTCAGGCTGGGTGAGGCGAACATGGTGGCCAGGCTGGTGCCCGGTGACATGCCCCGGCTGCGCATTCCGAATGCAATCGGCGCAGCGCAATTGACGCAGACACCCAGCGGCGTGCCAATCAGCACCCCCTTCAGTACATCTTTAAAAACATTCCTGCTCCGCGTCCTGGTTCGCCGGTATTGCAGGAGCGTCAGCACCAAGCTGGCCAACAGCACGCCAAACGTCATGCCTTGCCGGTTGGTCATGATCCAGTTGAGCGTGGAGTAAAGAATCTTGTGCCACAGTGGGTCCGCAGCGGTAACCGGGAAGCTGGCTTCGAAGCTCAGCACATCACCCATGACCACTTCGCCCGCCATCGCGGCCTTCTGGTCAATGGATGGATAGCGTGAGGCCAGCCAGAAGTAGGCCAACAGCCCGGCAATCAGGCAAACCAGAATGGCCAATCTCTTCTTGTAGGACATCAGAAATTCAGTCGCACCGGCAGCATGCCCCCCAGCGGCAATGATGGTTAGCTGCGCCACGCAAAAAAATGATGCAGTTAATAGCAATTATTTGGAGCGAATATGCTATCATCCGCCTGCGTGCTAACGCGATTGAACTTTTTGGAGAGATCACTGTCATGGAAACAAATTATAAACCATACAAGCACTTGGCCTTATTTGTCGGGATTTGCACACTTCTCCTGCTGAGTCTGGCAGCCCAGGCCAAAACCGTAAGCGTTGGCCGTGACGGCCAGCCGCTCTTGAACTTACCGCCAGCCAACCAGCTGGAGGCAGCACCGGGCAGCAACTGTTTCAGCAGCCACGCTGGTGTGGGTTGCGATGATGCGGCGTGCGAAGCCAGCATCTGCGCAATTGACTCCTTTTGTTGCAACGTTGCCTGGGATAGTATTTGTGCAAATGAGGCAATCGATATTTGCCCTATAGATGCTGATGCCGGTGACAGGGCCACATTCACCGTCCGCAAGGACTTCACCGATGATAACCCGGCGCAAGTGACTGTGTCGATCAACTGCAACACAGGTATTCCTCTTTCTCAAAGCCAGGCAGCCACTGAAGGCGCGGACGTGACGTTTGTCGTTACGAGTTTTGACGACGGACAGTTGGACTGCACTGTCAGCGAAGCGCCCGTGAGTGGATACACCGCTGTTTACGATGACTTAGCCGGCGGAACTGACGGGCCTGAGGGGTGTGTCTACGAGGACGTAAATCTAGGTCAGCGGTTCTTATGTAATATCACCAATTCACCCGATCCGGTTGGAGTAACGATCAATAAAGACTGGATCATCGACGGTGAAGGTGGAGACGAAGTGGATCCAGACTACACCCTGACTTTGCACTGTGAAGACGAAATCGTGGGCGGAAGTTCCAACGGCGATTGGTCCATCCAGTTTGAAAATGAAACCGGCACCAACGATGCAGCATACACCGCGGATGTTATCCCCGATTGGGATGGAGGTACTGCTTGCTCGGTGGAAGAAGATTTCTTTGACGACTCAGTCGAAGTCAATACCAGCGATTGTATTGGTTTGCATGTCGCAATCGCTTCTGGCGACAGCTGCACCGTCACCAACACGGTGTTCTTCGAAGGTATCCCGGCGCTAAACCAGTACGCCTTGGCGATCCTGGCATTGTTGATACTGGGAGTGGGCTTCGTCGGATTCCGGCGTTTCGTGTAGGCCACCGGATTCAGGCTCTCAATCCTGAGTCCACAATGAAACAGAAACCCCGCGGTATCGGCTTCCGCGGGGTTTTTTTGTGTTCGATTGATCAATCGCGGTGCCTTTATCGCTGTTCCCATGACTGAGGTTGACATGAAAGCCTGGATTCCCTGCCTGCTTGGGCTGCTGCTCTTGGGTTTTTTGCACGCACGCAGCCGCGGTGGAACCATTCGACCTGGTGATCGAAAACGGTCACGTTATCGATGGCACGGGTTCACCGTGGTACGCCGCGGACATTGGCATCCGTGATGGCCGCATCGCTGCCATTGGCCGCCTGGACGGCGCCGCGGCAGAGCGCCGCATCGATGCGCGCGGGCAAGTGGTCGCGCCGGGTTTCATCGACATGCTGGGCCAGTCGGAGCTGACCATTCTCGTCAACCCGCACCTGCCGTCGAAGATTTTTCAGGGTATCACCACGGAAATCACCGGCGAGGGCCTGTCGGCCGCGCCGCTCAATGACGCCATCATCCAGTGCCGACCGCATAACTTACGAACACTTCAAGATAACGCCCGACTGGCGCCGCTTCAGCGAATACTTCGCGCGGCTGGAGCAACAGGGCATGGGCATCAATTTGGCCACGTATGTCGGTGCGACCCAGGTGCGGCGCATGGTGCTCGGCGATGAGAATCGCGCTCCCAACGCGGCAGAGCTGCAGCAAATGCGCACGCTGGTGCGCGAAGCCATGGAGCAGGGCGCGGTCGGGCTTTCGACCTCATTGCAGTATGCCCCGGCGCCCTATGCCACGACAGAAGAGCTGATTGCGCTGGCGGCGGAAGCGGCCGCGTTCGGCGGTGTTTACGCCACCCACCTGCGCTCGGAAGGCGACGCCGTGCTTGAAGCCGTGGACGAAGCCATCCGCATCGGCCGCGAGGCGCACATCCCGGTGGAGATCTGGCACCTCAAGGCGGCCGGAAAGGCGAACTGGGGGCGCATGCCCGAGATCGTCGCCAGAATCGGACAAGCACGGCACAGTGGCGTGGATATTGCAGCTGATACCTATGCCTACACGGCATGGTTCAACTCGATGTCCGCGTTCGTGCCGCCGTGGGCGCACGATGGCGGCGAGCAGAAGATGATCGAGCGCCTGCAGGACCCCGAGGCGCGGCGCCGCATCATCCATGATATGGAAACGCCCAGCGCCGACTGGGACAATGAATGGCAGGAGATCCCCGGGCCGGAGGCCGTCCTCATCGGCGCGGTGGCGAACCCGGCGCTGATGCCGCTGCAGGGCAAGACTCTGGATGAGGTCGCGCAATTACGCGGGCAGGAGCCGATAGACGCATTGCTTGATATCCTGGTCGAAGACAAGGCCTACACGTTCTGCGCCGTGTTCGGTATGGCGCAGGAGGATGTCACGCTGGCGCTGCGCCAGCCATGGGTGTCGGTGAACAACGATTCGGAGGGGACAGCGCCGGACGGCCTCCTCGGCGCGGAGCATCCGCATCCGCGGGCATACGGCACTTTCCCCCGCATCCTGCGCAAGTACGTCCGCGAAGAGCACGTTCTCACACTCGAAGAGGCAATTCGCAAGTTCAGTGCCCTGCCGGCGCAGCGCATGCGGCTGACGGACCGGGGCGTGCTCAAGCAGGGGCTGTGGGCGGATATCGTCGTTTTCGATGCCGGCGAAATCCGCGACCTGGCGACGTTTTCACAACCGAACCAGCTCTCCGTCGGCATGCAGTACGTGCTGGTGAACGGCGTGCCGGTGATCGCCGGCGGCAAGGCGACCGACGCGCTGCCTGGCCGGGTCCTGCGCGGTCCGGGCTTCCAGTAAATTTACTTGACCTGCGCGGGAAACTGCAGTTAAGTAGTGCGCATCCGGAAATGGATGCACACTAACGCGGCACATGGAAGTGCCGCCATTTTCAATGATGTAAGTCATTGAAAATGAGAGCGAAGCAAAACCACGCTTTTGCTTCGCGATTCCATAACGGGCTGGGATGCCCGTTTATGGACAGACACTAAGTAGCCACAATTGCGTGGCATATGAAGCAACTCAAAGCGTGTAGAAATCACCCATGTCCATCAGAAATGCCAATTTGTCGGGCCATCTCCTGAGCCAAAGACAGCAGATAGCAAATCACGTCAAGCTGCTGCTGTTGTGGGTGGCCGCCAGTGACGGCAAACTGGAGGAAACAGAACTGGAATATGTTTCTTCGCATTTTCCTGATGCCGAGGGGACCATCACCACCAGTGATTTTTTGACCGTCATCAGGAATTCCGATGTAGCGACGATCGAGAAGGCGATTCGCTCCATTGCCGCAGCGAGCAGGGAACTGCGCACCGCCTTTCTCGACATGGCCATTACGATGTCCATGGCCGATCGCGACATCGCCATTGCCGAGAACCATATATTACGTTTTTACGCCGATGCGCTGCATTTGGGGATCGGCATTTTGCAGAAAAGGTTTCAAGCCATAACCGGTGTTGCATTAGCGGAACCAGGCGACCCCGGCAGCCCGGCCTGGTGGGACCAGGTCGAACAGCAGGAGTACAAGCGCAATAACCTGAATGACAGTGATGATGAGCGCTCCGGCATTTCCGCGTCCGCAAGCTCGTCCCGTCAGAGCATGTCCATTGCCCGGGCGCATACGGTACTGGGTCTGAGTTTGAACGCCACGCCATCCGATATCGAACGTGCCTACCAGAATTTGGCCGGCATTTTCGAGGTCGCCCGCGTCGAAGCCATGGGCGCAGCGGCTGTTAGCGTGGCCAATGCGCGGTTCAGGAAAATTCAGGAAGCGTATCACCTGCTGAAAGCGTGATTGGAAATGAAGGACCTGTATTTCAAACTGAATATCGAGCCGAATGCCAGCGCTGAAGAAATAACTGCAGCGCTGGCACTCAAGCCGGAGATGAGCGCCTGTTCGTCGATTCTCCTGGATGAAGAGAAACGAAGCGTATATGACAGGGCACATGCAACCATGAGTGCGATTGGTTTGCTCAGGCACAGGCTGGGGCTCAACGCCACCGACTCCTGGTTTGTGCAAAACTATCCCAATTTTGTGCCCAGGCTGCGCCCGTCGATGCCTCGGGGGGAGGCCGCGGAAGTCAAACCAGAACAAGCGCCGCCTGAGCAGGTTGACAAAGCGCAACAGCTCGAGGGCTTTGATTCAGCAGCACCGGAGCATTACCGCTGGCTGATTCCCGTGCTGCTGGGAATAATCGTCGTCAGTTGCCTCGTTCTGGCTGTTGTTTTTTTCTGAATTTACTGCGGGGTATTGAGCGAGTAGCCTTTGGGCAATAAACCATCGTAGAAGAGGTCCGGCGGCAGGTCCCCGCCATGCACGCCGGTGACCACGGATTCGGTGCTGTGTGGGCCGCCGATTCCCATGGCATCCAGCATGCCTTGAATCATGTCCGCCATGGCGCCTTCCATGTCAACCCTCATGTCGGAATGTGTTTGTGTCAGCAACGGCAAGCCTGCTGAGGTGATCCGCGCCAGCACCTCGGTCAGTGCGCTGGAAAGTCCGGGTGATAACAACGACAGCTCCTGCGCCGTTTCCGGCGGGGTCGGACCGAGCATACCCAGCGTCAGTTGCCGGTGGGAGAGTTGTGCAAAAAAAGCCGCAAGTTCCCTCGCCCCCTCCATATCGGGAGCGACCCAGGACGTACCGCTAACCTGGAGTTTGATGCTGATCAGTCCAGCCATGTCTGGTGACAATTGTTGGCCCAGCAAAGCCAGCGGGTCGACGTTGCCGGCGAATGCGAAATCATACCGGTGTGCGGTGTGCCCCAGGATTTCCCTGGTCTCGTCCCGCTCCACCACGCGGACGGAGCTGGCAGAAGGAGCAGAACCGGCGTCCGGAGTTTGCGCCGTGTCGATCTCACGCAGCGAGGACAGCACTTGTACACGCATGGAATCGTGGTCGATGAATAACCATCCTGACGGGCGGCCGGAAAACCGGATCAGCATACTGCTGTCTACTCTGTCCGTGTTCTTGCCGTCCTGCGTTTTCGCTGTCAGCTGATCGATCCTCATTTGATCTTCTCTGAGGTAGATCACTTGCCGATCGGTCCCGCCACTAAGGACTCGCGTGAAAATAACTTGACCAATATCAATTGGCCGTGTTATATGGACTCATGCACGATGCGGCCCGAGTTCGGCAGATTAAAACCCGCTATCGCACGCTGGCGCCGTTGATGGATGAACGGATGCGGCGGCAGTGGGCGGCGACCGAAGCGCAGACCTACGGCTGGGGAGGAATGAGCGCGGTGAGCGAGGCGACGGGGATGTCGCGCAACACGATTCGCAAAGGGATGGCGGAGACGGCCGCACGCAAGCGCAAGCCGAAAGCGGCCGTGAGCGCTCGGCTGCGCAAGCCTGGCGGTGGCCGCAAGCGCTTGACCGAGTCTGATCCGGAGTTGCTGAACGCCCTGGAAGGATTGGTGGAGCCGATGAGTCGAGGTGATCCGATGTCGCCGCTGCGCTGGACGTGCAAGAGCACGATGCATCTGGCAGCAGAATTGACCCGTCAAGGCCACCCGGTCAGTCCCTGGACGGTGGGGAGTTTGCTGAAGGCGGACGGCTACAGCCTGCAGGGCAATCGCAAGACGAAGGAAGGGAGCTCACACCCGGATCGCGATAAGCAGTTTGAGCATATCAACGTGCGGGTGCAGCAGTTTCAGCAGCGCGGCCAGCCGGTGATCTCGGTGGACACGAAGAAGAAGGAGCTGATTGGGCCGTCAAGCTAAGTCCCGGCGAGTGGGTGCCATCGATGGTGATGTCCGCCCACGTGGTGGTGCACGCGAACCAGCTTAAACACAGAAAAATCTTTAGCATGTTGTTTTGGTGCGTCCTTTCATGGTTTTTGCGCCACCAGCCGCGCCAGCGCTGCTTTGCGCTTGTCCGGGTCTTTTACAATGGCCTCTTCCAGGTGGTGGATGCGCAAGTCTGTGGCCGCGGTCCGCAGCGCGCCGCTTGCCACCCGATAGGCGGAGTTAGAAGGCCCGACCACTTCTTCGTCCGTGACCAGGTGCTGTTCGCACACGAGAAAACCGCCCGGCGCCAGGTTCCCGGTCAATTGACGCAGCAGGGGCAGGTTGACATAGCGCATCAGCACAATCAGTGCGTACTGCGCATCCAGTGCCAGGGATTCATCCAGATCGTGCTCGATCCAGTTGATGTGCAATCCGGCTTCCTGCGCGCGGCCGCGCGCCAGATCCAACGCTTCGCGGGAAATATCCACTGCATCCACAGTGAAACCGCGTGCGGCGAGAAACAGCGCGTTGCGCCCGGCTCCGCAGGCTACGTCCAGCGCCCTGCCGCACGGGATACGGTCAATCCACTCCTGCAGCAAAGCGCTCGGATACCTGCGCTCGCCGTAGGCTCCACTCTTATAGCGTTCGTTCCATTTTAGCCGATCAGTCTGTGTCATTGCTTACAGATGACCACTGAATATGCGTAATGAGCCAGCCGTTGTCGCTGCGATATAAACTTACTGACTCATCTGTCACCACGTCCACCGGCGCACCGTTGTAGCTGCCGGTGGTGTGGCTGCGCGTGGTGACCGTAGCCTGCCGGCCTTGCACCTTGTTTTCGCGCGACACCTGTTCGGTCTCGGTCCGCGTCATGAATTCCATGTCCGCGCCCAGGTGATGTCCGGCGTATTCCTGGCGGGTCTCGATCTGGCCTTCCTCGAGGATGGTCGCCTTGTCGTGCAGCAGCGCCAGCGCGGCCTCACCGTTGCCGTCCTGCAGCGCCTGGTGGAAAGCGTCGACCGCGGCCACGGGGTCGGCGGGAAGCGCTTGTGCCTGCGTGGATTCGCCGTGACCACTTTCTTCGTGGTCGTGATCGGTCTTGGCGGTGATGGCGTCGTAGTCGTCCGTACTCAATTGTGGCAAGCGCTGCAGGAAGGCAACGATGTTCCAGATGTCCTCGTCATCGTGATCCCGATGCTGTGGCATGGCGCTCATCTTGATGCCATTTTTTACTACCCAGAACGCCTCTGCCGGGTCTTCGGCATGACGGTACAAGGCCGGGGGCGCGGGGTCGAAACGATCGGTGGGCTCGCGGCCCGGGTGGCCGTGGCAACCGGCGCACATCTCGCTGTAGTGACCTGCGCCTGCAAGCACACGTTCCTCGTTGTCCAGGTCTGCGGGCACGCTGAGATTCTCGGCGCGCACCTCAACGGAGCGCTCGCGCAGCGTGGACAGGTACCAGCGCGTCACCGCGTTATGGCCGGTGCCCGCGGCGACGCTGTACATGCCGGAATACGCATAGGCCACCAGCGCGGCCGCGCCGACAATGATCAGGAAGATGAGTGTCTTGATGGATTTCATGGGTTTACTCCTTGTTGAAATTCCCGCGTATCATAACGCGTTGGCAAGCAAATAACGGCTTTTGGTGATGCTGCATTCGCCGACGCCGTCCTGTTTGATCTGGGCAATGGCATCATGACGGCGGTATTTACCTATGGACTGGCGTTCGGATATGGCCCGGCAGAATTTCTGGGCATGATTTATGTGCCGATCCTGATGTACCTGGCCAATCTCTGGAGCTAGTCGTAAGTCAATTCCGTGACCTTGCCATGAAATACCCGGTAGACGAAGACGGTGTAGGCCACGATCAGTGGCAGCGTGATCACCACGCCGGCAAGTATGAACAACAGAGAGTTGGTGGCGGCCGCCGCGCTCCAGATGTCCATTCGGCCGATGATGATGTCGGGAAAGATGCTGTAGGCCAGGCCCAGCGTTGCCATCACGCAAATCACCGCCAGGCCGGCGAAAACCAGCCAGGCATAGCCGTTTTTCATATACCGGGGCTTGTTCAGCAGCCAGGCCATGCCGACGAACACCAGCACGCAGCTGAGCGGCAGGGGCAGCAAGCCGATCGCATTGGGCAGGACGAACCATTTGTCGGCGATCACTTGGCTGACCAAAGGTGTGGCGATGGACACCAGCAGCAGGCCAATGCCCATCGGCAACAGCGCTGTCCGCGCCCACCTGACCGCCTGGTCGAACAGTTCATCCGCGGTTTTCATCAGCAGCCAGGCAGCCCCCAGCATGATGTACAGAGCCGGCAGCGTGAGCGCGATCAGGGCCGAAAATACGAGACTCACAGAAGTGTCTTGCAGCCCGGTAATATATGATCCCAGCATCCATCCCTGGGAGGTGGCGGCCAGCAGGGAACCGATGAAAAACGCCTTGTTCCACATGCTCTTGTGCACGTGACCCGCCTTGACTCGCAGGTCAAAGGCCACACCACGCAGGGTGAGACCGATGAGCATCAGCGTAACGGGAATGTAAAGGGCGCTCAGCACCAGGCCGTGCGCTTTGGGAAACGCGATCAGCAGCACGCCGACACCGAGCACGATCCAGGTTTCATTGGCGTCCCAGAAGGGGCCGATGGATGCGATCATCGTGTCTTTTTGCTGCTCATTGGCCAGCGGCAGCAACATCCCCACACCCAGGTCGTAGCCATCCAGCATCACATAGATGAGTAGCGCCAGGCCCATGATCAATTCGTAGAAGACCGGTAAGCCGTATTCCATTATCTTATCTCCTCATCAGCTGACGGCGGCAGGTTTGGCTTTGTAGCCGGCTACCAATTTCAGCGATTCCGCCGGCCGGGTGCACAGATGACGAATGGCCCCGATGTAGGCTATGAGCAAAAAGACATAAAGTGCCAGATAGGCGGTCAGTGTGCCCAGCATGGTACCGGCGGCATGGTCCGCTACCACATCCCGCACCAGCAGGAGGCCGTCGACCATCCATGGCTGGCGGCCGATTTCCGTTACATACCAGCCGGCCAGGACCGCCACCCAGCCCGAGAATGTCATCCACGACAAGGTGCGCAAAAGCAATCTCCCGGGTTGGTGGTCTTTGCGCAATGACCAGCTGGCCCACCAGGCCACCGCCAACATCAGCACGCCGACACCCAGCATGATTCTGAAGGACCAGAAAACGATGGCCACCGGTGGGTGCGCGCCTTCGAATTCGTTCAGTCCGCGCACCTCGCCGTGCGCATCATGGGTCAGGATCAGGCTGGCGGCGAATGGAATTTCCACCGCCCAATGGGTGGTTTTTTGGGTTTCGTCGGGCAGGCCGAACAGCACCAGTGGCGCACTGCGCTCCGTCTGCCATACGGCTTCCATCGCGGCAATCTTGGCCGGCTGATGCTCAAGGGTGTTCAGGCCATGGAGGTCGCCAATAAAAATCTGCAGCGGCGTCAGTACGGCTGCCAGCACTACACCGGATTTCATCACTTTCCAGGTGGCGGGCCCGCTGACTCCCCTGAGCGCGCGCCACGCACTCACACCGGCCACCAGGAAAGCGCTGGTGAGGAGTGAGGCCATTAACATATGCACGAAACGATAAGGGAAAGAGGGGTTGAAGATGACAGCTGTCCAGCTGTGCACAAAGAACTCGCCGTTTTCGATGCGGTAGCCCGCCGGCGTCTGCATCCAGGAATCAAGGCTCAATATCCAGAAGGCGGACAGGGTGGTGCCGAAGGCCACCAGGAAAGACGAAATCAAGTGCACGCGGTTGGAAACGCGATTCTTGCCAAACAGCATGATGCCGAGGAAAGAGGCTTCCAGAAAAAAAGCGGTCAGTACTTCGTAGCCCAGCAGTGGTCCGGCGATATTGCCCACGGTCTCCATATACCCGGGCCAGTTGGTGCCGAACTGAAAACTCATGGTGATGCCGGAGACCACGCCGAGGGCGAAGGTGAGCGCAAAAATCTTCACCCAGAAGTGATAGGCGTACTCCCACAACTGCGCGCCGCTCACGGTGTAGCGCAGGCGGAAAAAAAGCAACAACCAGCTCAGGCCAATGGAAATCGCGGGAAACAGAATATGAAAACTGATGTTGGCCGCAAACTGGATTCTGGCAAGCAACAGGGGGTCGGGCATCACGTTATTTCCTCGTATGACAACTCAGATTTTCAACCGCCGGCGATCGCCCCGACAATAAGAAACGGCGCCGCCCCCGAGGCGATGACATCCGGCAGTGGCGCGTCCGGCGGCTGGTGCGTTACATCTTCCTCATTGGCAAAAAACCGCACCAGCGGCCGGCGTTCACGCGTCACATGATCGCGTATGGTGCCGCACAGCCTGGGGTACATGGCTTCCAGCGCATCGAGAATCGAGCTCGGCGTAACCGGTGCTTTGACGACAAGAACGACCTCGCCGTCAACATGTGCCAGCGTGCGCAGATGGTGCGGCAGCATCACGCGGATCATGGCAGTGTCTGTGTTTCCACGGACAGCACCGCCGGCAGGTCGCGCACGATCGGCGCCCAGCTGTCGCCGTCGTCGGCGGAGGCGTACACCTGCCCGCCGGCGCCGGGCTGCCAGCGAGGCCCGGATTCGTGGCCGCGCAAACCAGCCAGTTCATGCCACGACTTACCGCCGTCAATGGTGCGAAACAGCGCCGCGTCCTCGACGCCGGCGTACACGGTATCGGCATCGGTCAGCGACGGTTCGAGATGCCACACGCGCTTGAATTCCCACGGGTGTTGCGTGCCGTCGTACCACTGGTGCGTCGTCAGTGGTTTGCCGGTTGCTGCGGAGGTATCGTAGACGAACTTGTTGCTCTCGCCTTTCGGCATGCCATTGCCGTCGCTGCCCGGGGACGGATCATCGGCCGAGCCGGGCTGCTCCCAGGTTTTGCCGCCATCACTGGAACGCTGGATGATCTGCCCGAACCAGCTGCTGGTCTGCGAAGCATAGATGCGGTTGGGGTCCACCGGCGAACCTTTGACGTGGTATATTTCCCAGCCGGCGAAGTGCGGGCCGGATGCTGACCACCGCTTGCGTTTGCCATTGGAGGTGAGAATAAAAGCACCTTTTCTGGTACCGACGAGGATGCGTATTCCGGTCACGGCTCGCCCGAAGGGAGCCCCCGGGATGCACCAGGACGGCGTTGCACCGCTTGACAAGGACGGGGCCATTGCCTGCGCGCTGCGCCTTGTCCTGGCACATCCGGGGGGCTCTGGTCGTGTCGAAATTCATGGGTCACGGTACTAGTGTCATGTCACGCCTCGAATGTCGGATATAACCGTTTAAGTTTGATCCGTGCATTTTCTGCTGTGAATTGCCAGTTTACCTTGGCGCGAATCTGGTCGCGGCGCGCTTGCCAAGCGGTAACCTCGCCAGCTAATTTCTCCATGCTGTCGATGCGTCGATCCAGGCACTGGCTGATCAATACGTTGAGCTCGATTTCCGCGACGTTAAGCCAACTGCCGTGTTTCGGCGTGTAGACGAATTCAAAGCGATCCCATAGCGCCTTCGCCTGGTCAGGGGGAAACGCCTGGTATAGCGCGCCCGGGCTATGCGTGTTCAGATTGTCCATCACCAATGTAATCTTCTTTGCGTTCCGATAGCGTTGTGCAATGTCCTGAAGAAATTGCGCCCAATCCACTTTGGCCTTGTGTTCCGTCACCTTGGTCATCCGCGTTCCGGCCAGCGGCTCGCTTGCCATGAATACGTTGCACACGCCGCACCGTTCATATTCGTAGTCGTGCCGTTCCAGTTGTCCGGGGCAAGCCGCAATTGGCGTGCGCGTCTCGCGGATGAGTTGTCGTGGTGTTTCGTCCATGCACACAACTGGGATGTCCGCGTTGTAAGGTCGACGGTACACGTCGAGAACCCGTTCCATCGCAGCAACAAACTCCGCATTGGCTGCGGGAGGAATTATCCAGCCAAGCTTCCGCCACGGCTTGATTTCGTTTTTTTTAGCACGCGGCGAACCGTCTCGTAGGAAAGACTATCGACGTACTCAAGTTCCACCGCGCGATCGGCCAGCAAGCGCAACGACCATCGAGCGAAGCCCGCCGGCGGATCGCTGCAACTCAAGGCGACCAGATGCGCCTCAAGCTCGCCATCGGCCTTGCGCGCATAGACGCGCTGACTTTGCTGCCGCCCCAGCGCCGCGTCCAATCCCTCCTCGACAAAGCGCTTCTTAACCCGATCAACCTTGCGCATGCTGATGCGCAAAATATTCGCCACGTCTTCTCCGCGAGCGCGATGATCGTTGAACTCACCCTCGTCGCAGTTCAACAGAATCAGCGCATTGATCACTTTCTGGGACTGGTGTGAGCCTTTATGCGTAATAGCCTCCAATTCCTCTCTTTCAACCGCCAGCAGCGTCACTTTGTAAAGTTTCATTGAAAAACCCTCGCCGTCTTGTCAAAGATGGCAAAAGTTTAGCATGATATATACGACATATCATTCGTGACACGACACTAGCCTCAACAGGTTGACTCCGATTTTAGTTGAAGTTTGTGCGCACGGCATCAGTCGCCGACATATTTCGCAAACACCCCCCGCGCCACGCCGGCTTCCCCGGTACCCTTGACAATCGCCCGCCCGTCGGCGAACAGGGTCAGTTCATACACCTTGCCGTTGTCGTGAATCCCGGCCCGGATCATGAACTCGTTCGCCACCACCGGCCCGTGCTGCCGCAGCCGAGCGGCAATTTCGTCCAGGTGGGGCTTGCCCCGGTCTTGCTTGCGCCTGAGCTGCACCGCATCCTGCCCGCAAAGCGTCGTCGCGCTGGAGCCGGCTTTACCGGCAAGAAACTCGAAATTCCGCTGCTTGCAGCACGGACAATCCCCATGTTCCCAGACACGGCCAACCTTCAATTGGGTAAACGTGTTGGCCCAAAGATCAACGCTCAGCATGGTCGCACACAGGCGGCCAAAATTGCCGCTGAGAATCTTCAGCGCCTCGGCGACCTGGAAGTTGGCGATGATGCCAACGGCCGGCCCGAGCACGCCCACCGTATCGCAGGTCGCGCTCTGTCCCGGCGGCGGCGCCTGTTCAAAGATGCAGCGAAAACACGGCGTCGCCTGGTTGCCTGCCGGGGCGGTTTCCCACGGAGCGTTTCCATCCCGTGTGTGTGGCAGGATCGCATACGACATACCCACCGTGCCTACCGCGCCGCCGTAGATATATGGAATGCCGTGTTTCACCGCGCATTCATTGGCGAGGTAGCGCGTGTCGAAGTTGTCAAGTCCGTCAATAATAACGTCCACGCCGGCTGCGTAGCGCTCTATGTTGCGATAGTTGATGTCATCGACGATGGCCGTGACCTTCACTTGTGAATTGATCCGCGCGATCTTGCGTTTGGCTGCTTCCGCTTTGGGGATGGCGTCGGCGATATCCTGCTCGTCGAACAGCACCTGCCGCTGCAGATTGGAGAGTTCAATGAAATCGCGATCGGCGATGACCAGGTGCCCGACTCCGGCGCGGGCCAGCATGTTCGCGGCCACGGTGCCGAGCGCCCCGCAGCCCAGTATGAGCGCGGTGGAGCGCAGCAGTTTACGCTGCCCGTCCGCGCCGAAGCCGGGCAAAAGCATTTGGCGGTGGTAGCGGGTGAGGTCGAAAGGCATCGTCGGTCCCGTTGCTGTCAACGCTACATTATTACCATGCCGCCATGGATAAACAAATTAACAGCGCACGGTGCCGGAAACCACGCAGAAATTGACCTCGGTCAACCGCTGGTAGCGGCATTGACTACCAGCTCGACAAGGGTTGGTACATCGGCGCTGACCTGCGCTGGATCGATGTTGATGCCGATGTCAGCGTCAATGGCGCCGAGGTCGGCAGCGTGAGTGTCGACCCCTTGGTCTATGGCGCCTATCTCGGCTGGAAATTCTGACTAGTGCGCATCAGGAAATGGATGCACGCTAACGCGGCACATGGACGTGCCGCCATTTTCAATGATGTAAGTCATTGAAAATGAGAGCGAAGCAAAACCACGCTTTTGCTTCGCGATTCCATAACGGGCTGGGATGCCCGTTTATGGACAGACATTAACCACGCCAGAAAACGGGGCTGAATAACACGATCAGGCTCAGAAACTCAAGACGGCCGAGAACCATGCCGGTGCACAGGAGCAACTTGGCCCCATCCGGCAAGGATTGAAAATTACCCGCCGGGCCGATCACTGAACCAAGGCCTGGTCCGGTGCTGGTCATGGACTGAGCCGTGCCGGACAAGGCGGTTACGAAATCGACGCCCAGAGCGGTAATCAACATTGTCAAGACCGCCAGGGTCGAGAGAAAGACGAACGAAAACGCCACCGCCGATGAGAAGATTTCGTCTCCCACGGGCTGCCCGTTATAACGCCTGTTGATGACTGCGCTTGGATGAACCAGCATGATGATCTGTTCGCGCAACATGATCAGGCTCAGCTGAAGTCTGAATACCTTCATCCCGCCGGCAGTAGAGCCGGAACAACCGCCAATCACAGTAAGAAAGAAAAATACCGGCGCCGCCAGAGCACCCCAGAGCTGATAGTCCTCAGTGGCAAAACCGGTAGTCGTGAAGATCGAAGTTATATTGACTGCGGCACTGGTCAATGCATCTTCAAAGCCGCGCCCGGCATGAACCATCAGGTAGACGGTCATCGCCGCAATGCTCAACGCCAGGATGGCCAAAAACCCGCGGATCTGCGTATCGCCGAAGACCGCGCCGTTCAGAGTGTTCCAATACCGCCCATAGACGAGGAAGGGCAGCGCGCCCAGAATCATGAAGACCACCGCAACCCAGTAAATGAGGGGAGAGTTGAAATGGCCAAGTGAGGCATCCGAGGTGGAGAAGCCTCCGGTCGCCAAAGTGGTCATGGCGTGATTCACTGCTTCGAACACGCTCATGCCGGCGAGAACATACGCGAGCGCGCACAACACGGTCAGTGTCAGATAGACATTCAACAGCAGTTTGCCGACGTGCCGTGCCCGTGGCAGGGCCTTTTCCGACCATTCGGATGACTCGCTGCGGAACAAACGCATGCCGCCAACCCGAAGAAACGGCATCACGGTGACCGCCATGGCAATCATACCGAATCCACCCAGCCACTGGAGCATCGAGCGCCACAGCAAGAGATCGTCAGCCAGGCCATCAAGCCCCGATATCACGGTGGAGCCGGTTGTGGTGATTCCCGAAACAGTCTCAAACAGCGCGTCCACGATGGACAAGCGCAGATGGCTCAGGAACAAAGGGATTGCCGCGAACAGCGGAACCACGACCCAACTGAGTCCCGTAATAATGAAGACCTGCCGCGGATGCAACCTGTCTGGTATGTCGCGACACAGGACGACAAGGGTCGCTCCGCACACCAATGTGACGATGGCGCTAATCACGAACGCGCTCCAGTCCGGCGCTTGACCCCCGGCCAGGAACAGGACGGGCACAGCCATCATTGCGGCGAGCGCCACCAGCATGAGGCCGACGATGAACAACGCAGGTCTGAAAAGAGCCGTCTTCAAACCGCGAGTCCCGAGGCGGCAAAATACGGTACTGCGCGATCGCGGTACAATACGGCTACGATGAGCGGAGGAATCAAAGCACTACTGAACAACAGCATCCACCGGCCAGGGATACGGGAAAGCGTGGTTGGGCGCATGGAAAACTGATGGTTTGCTGCGGGGTTTTGACTGCGGCCAGTATCGGTCAGGGCACCGCATCTGACACATAAAATTTGCGTAAAATTTTTATGTTTTTCTTATATTTCCAAAGCAACCGGATGTTTCCTCGCCGGGACGGTCATCTTCCATGAAGATAGCTTTCCCGGAGTGGCTGGGCCGAGACCGTGCCGGTTCATCCGGTGTGTGGCAAACTCGCCCGTATAGCGGAGCGGCCGCCATGGTGCTGGTGACGGCCGGATTGGCTGCCATGCTCGACCGGGTTCTGCCCCACGCCAATCTGTCACTGTTATTTCTGACCGGCATCCTGATCGTTTCCGCCCGCGCCGGGCTGAAGCCCGGACTGGTCGCCAGCGTACTCAGCTTCCTGGCCTATAATTACTTCTTCACGCGTCCCTTTTTCACCCTTAAAGTGGATGATAACGGTGATGTTGCCACCCTGGTATTTTTTCTGGTCGTGGCCGCCATCGCAGGTAACCTGGCAGCGCGCATGCACATGGAAATGCAACAACGCAAGGATTCCCTGCAACGTATCTCGAACCTCTTCGAATTCGGGCGGCGTATGTCCTCGGCGGCCACCACTGAACAGGTGCTGTCCGCCCTGGTCGAGGATCTGGACAGACATCTGCAATGCCCGATTGTTGTCCTGCTGCCCGATGCCGCAGGGGCCTTCATCCCGCGCGCCTGGTCGCGTGAAAAAATCGTACTGGCCGAGGGTCACATCGCACAAGTTTGGTCGCGGAGTTCTGCAGACTGGGTGACGGTGGATCACAGAATGCTAATGCAACTGGTCACGAGTAGCGGCCGTGTCGGCCTGGTTGTGCTGGATCATGAACAGGTGGGCCAATCGCCACTGGATCTGGATCTTGCCAAAAGCCTGTGCGACCAGGCGGCAGTCGCGCTCGACCGCACGCTGTTGGCAGCCGACCTTGAGCGGGCTCGTGTGTCCACGGAAACTGAAAGACTCCGTTCCGCCCTGTTGTCTTCCCTGTCGCATGATTTACGTACTCCGCTCGCGTCCGTGATTGGCGCGACATCCAGCCTGATTGAATATGGCGGCACGCTTTCCGCGGAAAATCGACTGGAATTATTGCAAACGACCATGGAGGAAGCGAAACGGCTGGACCGCTATATCCAGAATCTGCTCGACATGACGCGCCTTGGCCACGGAACACTCAAGCTGGAACGGAACTGGGTTGACCTGCACGACATTATTGCCAGCGCCATCGGCCGGCTGGGCAAAACGGAGGCTGCGGTTCAGCTACGTGTTGATGTTGCTGCGGACATACCCCTGCTGTGGGTCCACGGTGCACTGGTCGAACAGGCCCTGGTCAATTTACTGGACAATGCGACGCGCTTCTCGCCGCTGGGCGGTCAGATTGAAATCACCGCGAAAAGTATTGGAGATACCCTGCGCATCGAGGTGTGCGATCAAGGCATCGGTATTCCGGACGAAGAAAAGGAAACGGTATTTGATATGTTCTACACGGCAAATCAGGGCGATCGCAGCAAATTGAAAGGCACTGGCCTCGGACTGGCCATTTGCCAGGGAATGATTGCAGCTCATGGCGGCACCGTATCGGCCCATGACGGCCACGACGGAACGGGCACCTGCATGCGAATTGAATTACCGATCGGACAAACGGAGCTGACGTAGATGACCGGGAACATCCCTGCTGGCAGCATACTGGTCGTTGAGGATGAGGCGCAAATCAGGAAATTTTTGCGCATCAGTCTGGAGGCGCATCAGTACACCGTGTACGAGGCACGTCTGGGCGCCGAGGGTCTGCAGATGTGCGTGAACACGCCTCCGGACCTCGTGATTCTTGACCTCGGATTGCCCGACATGGACGGCACACAGTTCATTATTCGCATCCGGGAGTGGTCGAATTTACCCATTATCGTCCTGTCGGTCCGGGCCGCCGAAAGTCAGAAAGTGACTGCGCTTAATTGCGGGGCAAATGACTACATGACGAAGCCGTTTGGGGTCAGCGAACTCATGGCACGCATTCACGTTTTATTGCGCAACAGGCATGCGCTTTCGACGCCGTCAACGGTGTTTGAATCGGATGGTCTGCGGGCGGACCTGCAAACCCGGGAGGTGACCCTGGACGGTAAACCTCTGAAGATGACCCGGAAGGAATATGAATTGCTGCACTTGCTTCTTTCCCATCCGGGTCAGGTGCTGACCCACGAACAGATCCTGGGCGAAATCTGGGGGCCTTCACACCAACGGGAAACCCATTATCTGAGGGTGCTGGTGCGCCAATTACGCAACAAGCTGGGCGATGATCCGGCATCACCGCGTCACGTCATCACCGTACAGGGTGTGGGCTATCGGCTGGCTGTTTCGGTGGAATGAGCAATTCCGCACAGTTCATGAGCGCAAATTTTCCGGCTCGAGTAGATTTGTAGTTTTCAACAGAGGCAAAAATCAATCCATGCAACGCAAACCTGTTTTTCTGCTGCTGACATCGCTGCTGGTCTGCTGCGGCGTCCATGCCGGCGAAGAACCCTCCTTCGATTACTTCCAGTCCAACCGCGCCATGATCCGCAACGGCGTGCAGGCCGTGCTGATGTGCAATGGCCTGTTCACCTCGCAGCGCAGCCTGCAGCAGGTGTTTGCGCAGGAACTGGCCTACATGGTGAAGTTTGATGGCGCCGTCGGCACCGCCGCTGGCGGCGCATATCAGATCGATCAGGCGCTCCAGGCCGTGACCGTGGGGGGCGGTGAATTTGGCAGCGAGATTCGCGCGGTATTCCGACCGGGCCTGGGCTGCATCGTGATGGCGCCGGACCAGCGCCTGCGGGACATCGATTCCCTGCCGCAGCTCGAGTTGCCTGGCCTGCCCGGCGACCCGGCCGCGATTCCGTGGCCGCTGGGCGATCTGCTCGCGACCAAACCGCTGCCGGATTCCATCGATGCAGACGCCCTGCAGGCGGCGTCGGACTGGGCGTTCGAGCGCGAATCGGCCGAACAGGTCACCCTCAGCCTGGTGGTGGTGCACGAAGGTGATATCGTGCACGAGCGCTATACACCAGGCATTGAGCGGACCACCCGGACCCGCACCTGGTCGACCGCCAAAAGTATCGCCGTCACACTGATCGGCATGCTGGTCGATGCGGGCAAAATGTCGCTGGATGCGCCGCTGGCGATCGAATGGCTGCCGGCCGTCGCCGCGCCGCAGCACGATCCGCGTGCTGCCATCACGCTGCGGCAGGTGCTGAATATGTCCAGCGGCCTGTATCCGGTCGACGACTTCGACCAGGAATATGCCACCGGCTCGGGTCTTGCCTATTGGGCCGGCGCCAGCTCGGTGGACGGCGCGCGGGCACGCGGATTGATCCGCCAGCCGGGGACATTCTGGGACTACGAAAATTACGATACACTGCTGGCCGTTTACGCGATGAAACAGGCTCTGGGCAATGAAACGGCGTATCGCGAGTTTCCCCGGCGCGCTTTGTTCGACCGCCTCGGCATGCGTAACACCCTGGTCGGCACCGACCGTTTTGGCGATTTTATTTTCAGCAGCCAGGTCTATGCCAATGCCCGCGACCTGGCCCGTTTCGGCCTGCTCTACCTGCAGAACGGCATGTGGCAGGGTGAGCGGCTGATTTCGGAAGAATGGATCCGTTTTGTGCGCACGCCGGCGCCGGCCACGGCCGGCAGCGGCAGGTTTTACGGCGGTCAGTGGTGGCTGGTTCCGGACGATCGTGACGACGTGCCGCGCGACGCCTACACCACCGCCGGAAACCGCGGCCAGTACGTCATCGTAGTGCCTTCACACGCGTTGGTCATCGTGCGCCGGGGTCTGGACTTCGGCAGCCAGGGCTTCGATCCCTGGGATCTCACGCGCGAGGTATTGCAGGCGTTCCGCCCCGTGCCCTAAAAAATTCCGTTATTAATCGATTTATGGAATGATGGGCATGGCACGCGGGTCTGTCGCCGCACATTCATTTTGTCGTAAACACCAACACACAGGAGTCATTGCAATGAAAAACGTTTTGAATAATGTGAGCCCGTGGACCGACCTGATCGGCAGAATTCTGATCGCACTGATTTTTATCACCTCCGGCTTCGGCAAGATCGGCGGCTACGAGGCAACGCAGGGCTATATGACCTCCATGGGCGTGCCGGGCGCGTTATTGCCACTGGTCATCGTTACCGAACTCGGCGGCGGACTGCTGATCGTGCTGGGTCTGTTCACGCGCCAGACGGCGATCGCACTGGCCGGCTTCACCATCCTCTCGGGGATCCTGTTCCACGGCAACAGCGCGGACATGATGCAGCAAATCATGTTGATGAAGAACCTGGCCATAGCCGGAGGCTTCCTGTTCCTCGTCGCCAACGGCGCAGGAAAAATCAGCCTGGACCGGCGTTTTGGCCGTTCCTGAACAGCGCATGATGGATACCCTGAATCAGGCCCGATCGGTGCTGCGCCGTATTGCGGGCGTGGAGACTTCAGACGGGGCGGGCGTGAAGCTGCGCCGCAGCATTGGCGCCACGCCGGCCTTGCGCCTGGACCCCTTCCTGCTGCTGGACGAATTCGGCACCGAGAACCCGCAGGACTACATCGCCGGTTTCCCGCCGCACCCGCATCGGGGCTTCGAGACCGTGACCTACATGATCGACGGGCACATGCGCCATGAAGATCACCTCGGCAACATCGGTGAACTCAGGAGCGGCGGCGTGCAGTGGATGACGGCCGGCCGCGGGGTGATCCACTCCGAGATGCCGCAGCAGGAGAGCGGGAGGATGCGCGGATTCCAGCTGTGGATCAACCTGCCGGCGCGCGAAAAGATGAAGCCGGCGGGCTACCGCGACATCGCCGCCGGCGAACTGCCGGTCGTGCAGTTGCCCGCTGGCGCAACGATCAAACTCATCGCCGGCCGTCTGCACATGGACGGGCAGGACTGGTCCGGGCCGATCAACAGCACCCGCGGCGACATGACCACCGACCCGCTGTTCGTCGACATCGCACTGGCTGCTGGCAGCAGCCAGAATCTGCCGGCGCCGGCTGGCCACAACGCATTTATTTATGTGTACGAGGGCAGTGTCCGCATCGGTGATGAGGAGCTCGATCGCTACCACGCCGGCCTGCTCGGCGATGGCGATCATGTGCAACTGACCGCCGGTGTGCAGGGTTTGCGCGCCGTGCTGCTGGCTGGCAAACCGCTGCATGAACCGGTGGAGCAATACGGGCCTTTTGTGATGAACACCCGCGAGGAGATCGAGCAGGCGCTCGACGACTACCGCAACGGACGCCTGACCGGCTGAAGGAGGGCGCGCCGCCTAATGGACTTTCCGGGTTAAAATTGGCTATGAAACCGGTTACCACATTAACGGCGGTATCTTTTATAGTGCTCTGGACCGCGCTGCCGGCAGCGACCAACGATACGGAGCGGACGCGCACGCAACGCGAGGCCATGGTGGCAGAGCAGATCGCCGCCCAGGGTGTGCACGATGCGAGCGTACTTCAGGCCATGCGCGCGGTACCGCGCCATTTGTTCATGCCGGAGCGGGAGCGGCGCCATGCCTATGCCGACCGGCCGGTGCCGATCGGCTATGGCCAGACTATCTCGCAGCCTTATATCGTTGCCTATATGACGCAGATGGCCACAGTCGGAGCGGCGTCGCGCGTGCTTGAAATCGGCGCGGGCAGTGGCTATCAGGCCGCTGTTCTGGCGCAGATCGTCGCTCAGGTCTACACCATCGAAATCGTCCCCGAACTTTCACATTGGGCGGAATCGCACCTGAGTCAAGCCGGTTATAAGAATGTGACCGTCAAGAATGGCGACGGCTACTACGGCTGGAGCGAGCACGGCCCGTTCGATGCGATTGTCGTCACTGCCGCCGCCCCGCACATTCCGCCACCGCTGATCGAACAGCTCAAAGACGGCGGGCGCATGGTCGTTCCCGTCGGCACGCCTTATATGACCCAGATGCTGGTGCTGGTCACCAAACAAGGAGGTGAAGTGCGCACAGAAAATCTTCTGCCGGTGCGCTTTGTTCCGCTGACCCGCAGCGGGGATTAGGGTATTGCTCCCGCGTCTGCGCGTCCTGCCTGTCTCCGCGCCTGATGCTGCCCTGTTCATATCGTCACTGGCGCTGATCGCGCTGCAGATCGTGTTGATGCAGGCATTGGCGCAAGGGCAAGGCCACCATTTTGCCTATGTTGTCATCTCCCTTGCGTTGCTCGGCTTCGGCAGCAGCGGCACCGTACTGGCGCTGGCACGTGACAAACTGCTGCAAAACGCCGGCAGGGTCATGCCGCTATGCCTGTTTTTAGCTGCAGCTTCCTGCCTTCTCGCTCTGCCGCAGGCGCTTTCCGCGGCGGCGCAGACTGACTTTCCGCTGCTGTTTGTCGATGTGTATGGTTGGGGACCGTTGCTGCTCAGCGCCGTGCTCGTCTTTCTTCCTTTTTTCACAGCCGCACTGTTCCTGGGGCTGATCTTCATGCGCGATGCCGAATGGATCGGGCGGCGCTATGCCGCCAACCTGCTCGGTTCGGCGGCGGGGGCGGGTCTGGGGCTGGGCTTGTTGTTGTTCTTTACCCCGGCACAAGGTTTTGCGCTGTGCGCTGCCGGATTTGCACTGGCCGGATGGCTGTTGCAGCGCGCGTGGCCCGGCGCGATATTGATCGCCTGCGCCCTGGCCGGGATCGTTCTGATCGCCGATATCAAACCTTCCGCCTATAAGGCGATAAGCTATGCCTTGCAACTGCCCCAGGCCGCAATCACCAGCGACAATCCGCATCCGATGGGCCGAATTCAGATCGTTGAATCCCCGGCGCTGCGCTACGCGCCGGGACTCAGTCTGCAATTTCGCGGGGCCGTGCCGGACGCGCCGCACCTTTATCGCAATGGCGATGCTTATGGCGTTCTGCTGCGCGACGGCGCAATACTGGATGATAGTGTACAGGCTCTGCCGCTGGCGCTGGCGAACCCGGTGCATGCGTTGGTTCTCAACGCGGGCAGCGGCGCAGCGCTTGCACATTTGCTGGCGCAGGATGACGTCCTGATCGATGCCATCGAAGCGCACCCGGTAGTGGCGGATATACTGCGCGAACACTACCGTGACCCCCGGCTGAATATTATTACCCGCGAAGGACGCGCCTTTCTCAGCACTGCGCCGCGCCGGTATGATCTGATCATCCTGCCGCCGCAAGGAGCATTCGGCGGTGGCGTTGGACTGCAGGCACTGCAGGAAGATTATCTTTTGACCCGCGAGTCTTTTCGGGCCCTATGGGCAGCGCTGGATACGGACGGGTTGTTATCTTTTTCCGTCTATCTCGACCAACCCCCGCGCCAGAGCCTGAAACTGCTGGCACTGGCCGCCGAGATGCTGCGTGATGCGGGTCTATCCGATCTCTCCTCTCACGTTGCGGCGATCAGGAGTTGGGATATGCTGGCGGTGGTTGTCTCCAGGCAGCCTTTGGATAGCCATGCGTGCGCAAAACTCTCCACGTTCTCGCAGGACAAAGGATTTGATCGCCTGTGGTCGCCGGGCGAAGGCCCCAACGTCACCGATGATTTTCACCGCATGGAGGAGGGGCGGCTCAGCGCCGGTTTTGCCGCCCTGCTTTCCGCCGATGACGCGCCTGCTTTTTATAATGATTATTTATTCGACGTGCGCGCCCCGAGCGATGCGCGCCCCTATTTTCATCAGTTCCTGCGCGCCGACCGGCTGGATGAGGTCAGAGCCGCCGTTGGCGAGGGCACACTTGCTTTCGTCGAAATGGGATCGATTCTGGTGGCGCTGACCGGCTTCGCTCTGGCTGCCGCCGCCTTTATCCTGATCGTTGTGCCGCTGCTGCAGCTCGGCTGGGTACCGGGCGGGCGGGCGGCGGTGCTGTTTTATTTTGCCGCGATTGGTCTTGGATTCATGTTTCTTGAAATATTGTGGATTCAGCGCTTCACCCTGTTCTGGGGACATCCGCTCTACAGCGCCGCCGGGGTTATTGCCGCAATGCTTTGCGGCATGGGCGTGGGCAGCGCCTGCAGCGGTCGACTTGATGCCGCCCCCCGGTCACTCGTGTGGGTCTTTGCGGGTATCATCATTCTCAGCCTTGGCGCGCTGTTCCTGACCCCGCCTTTATTCGCCGCCATGCTGGCATGGCCGCAGACGGTGAAATGGATCGCCGGATTTACCCTGCTCAGCCTGCCGGCCTTTTTCCTGGGCATGCCTTTTCCATTGGCCCTGCGCATGCTCCATCGCACGCGCCCGCAACAAGTGCCGTGGGCCTGGGGAATTAATGGCTGTTTTTCCGTGATTGCCGCGCCGCTGGCCGTCTTTCTGGTCATGCAGGGTGGCTTCCCGGCGCTAGCCTGGGCCGCAATCACCGCCTATGGCCTGGCCGCCCTTGCGATGCACCATATCGGCGGACATGCAGGCGAAACACAGACATAGCCATTTGCCTGCTATAACGCTAGCCGTTATGATGCGGATTGCGCGCGTCGCTGCCTGATATCCAGGGGTTTTTTCAGTGCAGCTTTTCCAGGAACTCAAACGCCGTAACGTCTTCCGCGTGGCCGCGGCTTATGTCGTGGTGTCCTGGCTGCTCATCCAGGTGGTGGTCGGCCGCCGCTTTTCGGTCGCGGGCATGGCCCGCTCCTACCCATGCGTGACGTCATGCGCGGCTTTTGGGAGCAAGACAAAGAACAGCCATCACCCGGCTAGAACCTGTAATTGAACAGAACTCCCTGGCTGGACGGGTTGTTCCAGTTGGCTTGCAGCGTGGTGATGTCGGGGCGTGCCGCCGGGTTGTAAACCCGGGCCCAGTTCAAAGTGGCCGTATCGTCGTAATTGAGCGCGTAGAACTGGACCTGGAAACTGTCGGTCGGCTGCCAGATCAGGCGGAAATCGGTCCTGTGGTGCGAGTCCTGGTTGACGCCGGTGAGGTTGATGTCGGAGACAAAATAATTGCTGGCATAGGTGTTCTGCAGGTAAGGCGTCAGGGTTCCCCAATGTGCAAGACTGAAAGTATAAGAGGTCTGCACGCCGACCACCCATTTCGGCGACAGGGCCGGGCGCCAGTCCTTGAATGACAGCAAGTCACCTTGTGTATGCCCGGCTATATCACCCAGGCCGTTGAGATTCGGCGCGGTATAGTCGCCGAATTGGGCATCTGTGTAGGCAATATTGCTGGCAAGCTTCCACGCCGGCACGGGCGACCACTGGATTTTCGCCTCAATACCCTTCGCCTCCAGCGCGCCGCCATTGCCGGTATACTCGGTGGCTTCGGGCGAGCCCGGAAAGGGCAGAACCAGAAAGGACTGCGACTGCACATCCTTGAAGTCGTTGTACCAGACCGCCAGGTCCAGCGCCAGATCACCATCCAGCAAACTGCTTTTCAGTCCCGCTTCATAGGCTGTCAGCGTTTCCGGTTCCCAGGTCGGGTTGACACCAGGCGCCGAATTGTTACCGCCGGCGACGTAAGCCGTCGACACCGAGACGTAAGTCATCGTCAGGTCGTTAAGGTCATACTGCAGCGCCGCTTTCCACAGGATATCGTCCCAGCTGCCTTGTTCGCCGGTTTTCAGCGTCTTGCTGTCCTCGTTCCAACGCAGACCACCGCTGAGGGTGAAACGGTCTCCCAATTCGTAACTGAGTTGTGCGAACGCGGCCTTGGTTTCCGCTGAAAACTCTCCGTTCACGTCCCAGTCGGGTTGAAAAATCACACCTTCATGCGCCTGCAACCAGCCCCAATTTGCATCCCGGTCGGACCAGTATACCCCCAGCAGCCAGCCCAGAGGCCCATGATCAGCGGATGACAAACGCAGTTCACTGGACCGGGTGGTCTCGTCGGTGCTCCAGCCGGCGAATGCACTGCTGGTGAAGTCTCCCTTGTCGCTGAAATCGCTGTCATAGGTTTGCGTGCCGTCGAATCTGGAGTAATTGCTCAACCATTGCAGGCGGGCAAAACCCATGTCCCAGTTGAGGTCCAGCGTATTGAGTTCGTGTTCGTACTGGGTGGCAGATATGAAATTGCGATACACATCCCAGGGTCCGGAGTCCGGCGTGAAGCCCTCCGGTGCGAACTGGTGGCCGGGCTTCAGTTCGCCATCGACATACGCGCCGATCTGCTGGTAACCCCAGGGCGCGGTGCCGGTGCCATTATCGTCCTGAAACTTCCTCCACAGCAGGATGCTGAAATCATCCGTGGGCTGCCATAACAGGCTGGTACGCAAGGTCTGTTCCTTGCGGTCGTTGAGGTCATCTGAATCCGGCTCGATGACGAAATTGTTGATCCAGCCGGAGCGGCTCTCGGACAATCCGGCTACGCGCAGGGCCAGGGTGTCGCCGAGGGGGACATTGAGTGACAGGCGCCAGCGGGTGCGGTCCGGCAGGCTGTTTTCACCCTCGGCATAGCCGCTGAACGCGGCAAAATCGGGTTTGTTGGTGACAATGCTGACCGCACCGGCGTAGGCGTGCTGACCGAAATTGGTGATCTGCGGCCCGCGCAGCACATCGATTCGCGCCACATCCAGGATCGAATCAAGCCGCGCGGTTGAGGTTGGAAGATACACGCCATCCTCGAACACACCGACAACCGAAGCAGCCTCGGGTCCGATGCTGTTGGTTCTGGCGCCGCGCATGGACAGCCGGGCATCGTGGCCGGTTTGTCCGTAGCGCAAACCGGGCGTCAGGTACTCCAGGCGGGACAGGTCCTCGACGCCTCCCCGAGCCAGTTCCTCCGCGCCCAGGCGGGTCATTGAACCCGGCAATTGCGGGTCTGTGATCAGGGCATTGGCCAGCGCGTGCCGGTCTTCAGCGGCAGCGGCGACAGGTGAGGCATCTGCCGCCGGCACAGCAGGCGCCTGTTGCATTGCTGTAAACTCGGCTCTGGCTGTCTGCAGATCCGTTTGCAGGGTTGAAATGGTCTGCCTGGCGTCTTTCAGCTGTGTTTCCAGCCGCTTGATTTCTGCCTGCATGGCCGCCTCGCGTGCCGTCAAGGCAGCATCAGCCGGTTCTGATGCTTCAACCGGGCTATGGGTAAAAATCAAAAAAACAATGAGCAACAAAAAGAGCGGGAATGGCCGCATGAAATTCTCCAGCGCGGAAAACGCAAAGTACTTATTCACACAATTGATCAGGCAAAGGGCTGTTGATTCCGGTGTCGTGAAGCATCGACGCGACCTTGTTAAGGCCGCCATGTAAAATGGTATCACGAAGCGCCAGGGTAATTTGATCCGCAGCGGCCAGCGGCACTGTCACTGCGCAGCCGGCACCGGTTTTACTTGCAGGGTCCGGCTCTGATTTTTCTCCACCCGATTGCGTGTATGGTTGCCACCGGCACCGCCGGGGCATTCGAGGATATAAGGATGAGTGTTGAACCGATGAGAAAACGGACCCTGTTCCGCGCGGTGGTGCTGGCCGGCGAGCGGCCGGGTGTCAGCGCACTCATTCGTGCCCTGGGCTTACGGGCCAGCGTGCTGGTCGAGGTGGCCGGCAAGCCGGCGCTGCAGCGCGTGCTGGAGGCGCTGCACGCTGCGCAATCAGTGGCTGGCGGCTTGATCTGCGGGCCGGAGGTTGCGGTCGTCCGTTCCACCCCTGGCTTTGATGCGATTCTGCACGATACCGGCTTCGACTGGCTGAGCCCGGAAACAGGGCCCAGTGCCAGCGCCATCAAGGCCATCGGTCACCTGCAACACTACCCGGTGTTGCTGACCACCGGCGATCATGCCCTGCTGACGCCTGCACTGGTTGACGACTTTTGCCAGCGGGCGTTGGCAGCCGGTGGCGATATCGTAACCGGGCTGACACCCTACGCTTGCGTTAAAGCGGCTTTTCCCGAGTCCCGCCGCACCGTGCAGAAATACAGCGATGGCGCGTATTGCGGCACCAACCTGATTGCGGTGATGAATTCCGCCGGCCTGGCCGCGCTGGAATTCTGGCTCCAGGTCGAGGCCTGGCGGAAACAACCGTGGAAAATCGCCAGGCATCTGGGACCGGGTTTTCTGCTGGCCTACCTGCTGCGGCGCGTTTCCCTGCGCCAGGCGTTGCGGCGATTTTCCGCGCTGAGTGGCTGCACAGCCAACTACGTGCCGATAGACTCGCCGCGTGCCGCGGTTGATGTCGATTCGGTGGCGGACCGTGACCTGGCCGAAAAAATACTGATGGCCGAACAGTAGAACCGTTAGAACTCAACTTTTCGCCAGCTCCAAATCGATATGACGCGCCAGCCGCCGTGCCAGCGCCAGGATGGTCAGCGTGGGATTGGCCCAGCCACCGGTGGTGAAAACCGAGCTGCCGGCAATGTGCAGATTGGCCAGGCCGTGCACGGTGCAGTGGGCGTCAACCACACCGCGTGCGGGGTTCGCGCTCATACGGGTGGTGCCCATGTGGTGGTAACCGCCGATCGGGTGATTGCCCACCGTGGGGTCTACCGGCCACTCCGAGGAGTGATCCTCGAGCCAATCCATGGTGCTGACCTTGCCCATACCGGAGTGTTCCAGCTGGCGGCCCAGGGCCAGCGCCAGCTGGCGCACGGTATGCTTGTCGATGGCAGACAATTGCCAGTCCAGGTCGGCCTGGCGGCAACCCAGTGCGTCGCGCGTTGCGGACAATACGACGCGACTGTCCGGGTTGGGCGACTGCTCGGCGCGCGCCATCAGGTACAGTTGCATGCGCGCCGCTTTTACCCCGGCACGAACCAGCGGCATGGCAACATGCCGCTGCAGGCTGTCCAGCAGGCCACGGTAGGCATGCCACATATTGCGTCCCGAGCGGGTGGGGTCGAGACGGTGCTTGAGGTCCATATAAACCTTGCTGCCCAGCGCCAGGCCGCGCTTCGGGTCGCGCTGTGGCTTGAAGGTGACGGCGCTGTTCAGCATGGCTGTTCTACGCTGCAAGGCTGCGCTGGCTACCAGCGCAGGCGCCACGGGCGGGCCGTGGCGCGGATAACGTTTGCGGAACAAGGCCCAGAACCAGGCCGGATCGCGGGTTTCGATATGGGCGATACGGCCGTGCGGGTGTTCCATGAAATAGCGGCCCACCTGGTCGTGCGCATTGCCAATGCCGCCCGGCATGACATCGTCGGCAAGCAGCAGCTGGCGGGCATTCTCAATCGCGCCGCAGGCCAGAATGAAATGCCGGGCGCGCACGGTCAGCGTGTGCGCCTGCAGTGACTTCGCTGTCACAGATCGGATGCTGCGGGAGGTCTCATCGGCCTGGATATGCGTCAGGTTGGCGTGCAGGAAAATGCGCACATTGCGAGCAGCAACCAGGTCATCGCACTGGTGCCGGTTGAACCGTTCTTTCATGTCATCGAAGCGCCAGAACGCGGTCGTCAGCTCACCTTCGGTGAAATCCATCGCTTCGATTCCCAGCTTGCGCCATAAAGCCGCGCTGTAATCGAATTCGCCCAATTCCAGCGACTCGTGGGCCAAGCGGTACCAGGGCTCGAGATCGTCACGTGAAATCGGCCAGCCGCTGTGAGGAATCCAGTCGCGGCGCTCGAAATCGATGCGCTCCAGCGGGACGCAGCGGCCGCCCCAGATGTTGGTTGTGCCGCCAAAAAAGCGCAGCCTGGCCTGGTCAAGATCATAATAGGGCCGGCCGATGTTGCGCCCGGCAAAAAGGGACTGTGTCTCACGGTCAAAATCGAGACCGCCGGCCTCGAGCAGGCAAACGTCACGTCCGATACGCTGCAGGTCACGCACCAGCGCAATGCCGGCCGCTCCGGCGCCGATCACGCATACGTCCGCTTCGGCTGTCATGTCGCGGTCACCGCTCAAAAGATCGATCAGCATGCAGTCTCCAGGTGAAAATTAGGGAAGCTCTGAATAATGCATCCATAAGCCGGATTTTAGCCCGATTCCCCATTGGTGATTGCGATTCCGGTAAAATAGTCAAAGCTGCAGGCGGTGTTTTCAGCCACTCCGGCTCTTTACGGGGTAATCCCAATCGAACAAATATCTGCGAGGTCCATCGATCGTGAAAGCCATCATTCTCAGCGCCGGGCAAGGCCGCCGGCTGTTGCCGCTGACCGCCAGTACACCCAAGTGCTGTTTGCAGATTGAAGGCAGAACTTTGCTGGAATGGCAGATCGATGCGCTGGCCGCCGCCGGCATCGACGAGGTGGTGGTGGTCAGCGGATTTGGCCATCGCGTGGTCGAGGCGGTGACGGACAGAGATTCAAAACATCAAGGTGCGCACCTTGTATAACCCCTTTTACGCCTTGTCGGACAACCTCGGCACCTGCTGGGTCGCCCGTGACGAAATGCGCCAGGCCTTCGTGTTGCTCAACGGCGATACGCTGTTCGAACCGGCGGTGCTGACGCGCCTGCTGGCGTATCCCGGCGCCGAGCCCATCACTTTGGCCAGCGACCGCAAGACCGGCTATGACGATGACGATATGAAGATCATTGCTGCCGGCACACGACTGCAGCGGGTCGGCAAGCAGCTGGATCGTCGGCAGGTCAATGGCGAGTCGATCGGTATGCTGCTGTTCAGTACGGAAGGCGCCCGGCTGTTTGTGGAAAAAGTTGAACAGCTGATGAGCGGTCCGGAAGGCTTGGCACGCTGGTATCTCACTGCCATTGACGAGCTGGCCGGCCTGGGGCAGGTGGGTATCTGCTCCATCCACGGCCTGAGCTGGTGCGAAGTCGATGTTCCGCAGGATCTCATCGACGCGGAACGCACCGTCGTCGCCTGGAATATCCAGCCGTCAAACAGCGCTGCGCCCGGCTTGCCGGATGAATTATCGATTCCATTTTAGCCCGGATGAAGCCGCGCTGGCGCAAGACATGACGATATCCGCACGGGTGCTGGACGAATCGCCGGTCAGGCTGTGGGGCCTGGGTTCCGCGGAACGGCTGCGCCGCCAGTTGCGGGAAATCGGTGGAATCAAGTGGCTGGACCCGGCTGACGCGTTACCCGCGGACGGCCTGGTGTTATTGCTCAGCGGACGTTACCTGTTTGAAATCCGTACCTTGTGTGGTTTGCTGCAAAATCCCGGAGCGGTTTTGTTCAGTAACATCGCGGACCCGACCACAGCTGCTGCCGCGCTGGTCGATGCCCGGCAGGCCGCCGCAGTGGCCGCGTTCATGAGCGGACAGACCGATGATCTCGATGGCGGCCTGCGCCGGCTGGATACCGCCGCCATCGAAGCCTTCGATGAAAACCTGCGCAGTGCGCGCCAGCCGTTGCTCGAGCTTCTCGGCGAAGATGACCGCGAGCGGCTGGAAAACCTGTTATACGGCAATGCCTACCGGGGCATTACCGACCTCGTGACCAAGTTCGTCTGGCCACAGCCGGCACGGCGCATGGTGCACCTCTGCGCACGCCTGGGGCTGTCTCCAAACGCGGTGACCAGCGCCGGACTGCTGCTGGTGCTGGCCGCCTGCTGGGCATTTTTGCATGGCGACTATGCCGCCGGTCTGGCGGCCGGCTGGATCATGACGTTTCTGGATACCGTGGACGGCAAGCTGGCCCGCGTCACCATCCAGTCGAGTCGATTCGGACACATCTTTGATCACGCAATTGACCTCGTTCACCCGCCTTTCTGGTACCTGTTCTGGGGTATGTCGCTGCAAGGCCAGCTGACGGAGTCCGGCTTTGACCTCACGGTACTGGGCTGGATCCTGGTTGCGGCTTACGTCCTGGGCCGCTGCGTGGAAGGTTTGTTTCCCTTGCTGGGCCGCTGCGGCATGTTCACCTGGCGGCCGTTTGACGCCTGGTTCAGACTGATTACTGCCCGGCGCAATCCGTGCCTGATCCTGTTGACGCTCGGCGTCGTGATCGGGCGGCCGGACTGGGGCTTTATCGCCGTGGTGGCCTGGTCGGCATTGACCACCGGCGTGCTGGTGCTGCGTTTTGTTGCCGGCGTGCTTAGCCGCATCCGTAAGGGTCCGCTGCAGTCCTGGCTCAGCGAGGAGAATGTCGCCAGCGGCCCCCATGCCGCATCGTTCCGTATCTTCGGCGGCACGCGAGGCGCCTTCAGTGCCTGAAATTCCCGCTGCCGGCTTTATTGGGCTGTTACAACCAGCCGCGCCGCTTGAAATACCAGAATGGCAGAATGGCCGAGACCACCATGAACAGCACCGCCAGGGGATAACCGAACGGCCATGCGAGTTCCGGCATGAATTTGAAGTTCATGCCATAGATGGATGCAATCAGCGTGGGCGGCAGGAACACGACCGCGGCCACTGAAAAGATCTTGATGATGGCGTTCTGCTCGATGTTGATGAGTCCGAGCGTGGCGTCGAGCAGGAAGATGACTTTCTGGGTCAGAAAACTGGCGTGGTCGATGATCGACTGGCAATCGCGCGCTAATGTTCTGATGCGCACCCGCAGGTCCTTGTCGCTCTTGCTCTGCAGCGTGACCTGGCCGAGGAAGCCGATCATGCGTTCGAGCGAACCCAGGCACTGACGGATGTTGGACGTCAGGTCGCCCTTGCGGCCGATGGCTTCAAGAATCGTCTGGAAATTCGAACTCCTGCTCGGCTTGGGCCCGCGTTGCTGAAAAACATCCTGCGAGATTTGCGCGATTTCCCGGCCGATCCGCTCCAGCACATCGGCCAGCCGGTCCACCTGGATTTCCAGCAGTGCGATGAGCACCGACTCACCGTTGTGGCAACCCATTGCGACACGACGCGCGCGCGCCGCCAGGGTCTGGAATGCACGCGGTTCGTGATAACGCACGGTGACGAGTTTCTCGCCGGTCAACACAAACGTGACCGGCGCCAGGTGCGGGTCATCGCTGTCGGTCTGTGCCGGTAACGTCGCCGTCATGAAGGCAGCGCTGTTTTCGAAGTAAAGGCGTGAAGAGATTTCAATCTCTTCCATTTCTTCGCGCATGGGCACGTCGATGCCCAGCGCCCGCTCCACCGTCGCCTCTTCCTCTGCCGTTGGTTCGAACAGATCGATCCAGACGACTCCCTGCAGCGTGGCGTCAGCCGGCTGCTCCAGCAGCAGAAGCCGTCCGTTTTCGCCGGCATAGGAACTGATCATCGCGTTGCCTCCCTTTCAATCAATTGCATTGCGACCCCTTGTTGCCGTGGGTTCCGCAGCTTGTAGGCTAAATTGCAAATAACTTGTCGATCTCATTCATCACGTCGGGAGTAAAGCGGTCAACGAACTCAATGGCCTGCATGTTCTCGTGCACTTGCTCGACTCGGCTGGCGCCGGTAATAACGCTGCTGACGCAGGGGTTTTGCAGACACCAGGCCAGCGAGAACTGGGCGAGACTGGCGCCCATTTGTCTGGCAATGGGTTGCAGGGCCGCCACTTTGGCCAGGCGTTCAGCATCGGTCAGTTTTCCTTGCAACCATTCATAGCCTTGCAGCGCGCCGCGACTGTCATCAGGAATTCCGCCAAGGTACTTGCCCGTCAAAAAACCGGAAGCCAGGGGGCTCCAGGTGGTCGAACCATAGCCATGATCCCGATACAACCGTTGGTAATCCGGACCGAAGCGATGCTGTTCAAACAAATTATATACCGGCTGTTCGACCACCGGTTTGTGCAAGTGGTGGCGCTGCGCAATGTCGATGGCGGTCAAGATCTCCGTGGCGGACCATTCGGAAGTGCCCCAATAAAGCGCCTTGCCCTGGTCAATGATGTTGTGCATCGCCCAGACCACTTCTTCAATCGGCGTTGACGGATCAGCGCGGTGGCAGAAGAGCAGGTCTACGTAGTCCAGACCAAGACGCTTGAGCGAGCCGTTAATACCTTCCATGAGGTACTTGCGATTGAGCGTATTCTGCTCGTTGGGGCTCTCGTGCAGTCCCCAAAACAGTTTTGTGGAAACCAGATAACTGCCACGCCGCCAGCCCAGCTTCCTGAACGCCGCTCCCATGATTTCCTCCGATTTTCCTCTTGCGTATGCTTCCGCGTTATCGAAGAAATTCACCCCGGCGTCATAAGCCGCCGCCATCATTGTCGCGGCAGACTTGACTCCGGACTGATTATGAAAGGTTACCCACGACCCAAACGAAAGTTCGCTGACCTGGATACCTGCCTTGCCGAGGTGGCGGTATTTCATGAATGCTCCTGCAAACCTTGACCTGCCGATGGAGAGAATATCAGGATTCGTTTCCCGGATGTCGGCGTTTTGGTCACTCGCTTTGGTTCTTTAGCTGCTGTCGATCCGCTACAATGGCGGCATCATCTTCTGTTTCCCGTCAAGCTGATGCGCCAAATCATCCTGTCGCTCCTGTTAATGCACCTGGCGGCTTGTTCCAGCATGCAAACAGTGCCGGTGCAGGACGTGCAGCGCCAGGGTGAAAGCGGTTCCTTGCAGATCGGCGATCGCGTGGAACTCCTGACCTACAACAAGGAGAAACTCGATTTTGCCGTCACCGATATCACCACCGATGGGCTCGGCGGCAAATTCGGCTTCATTCCTTACGCGGACATACGCCGTTTGCGCATCCATCGCCCGGCGCATTATTCGGCTGAAAACACGACCTGGATATGGGGCGTGCTCGGCGTGGCTGCGCTGATCGCCCTGCTATCCGCAGCCGATTCGGTGACGGTATGTTCGGGCGGGCCTTGTCCACCTCCGAACCCAAGTCAGTAAAAAGGGGCTGGCCTTAAATGTTGGTTCAAGGGCATAGACCGGTGGCAGAGATAAATGAATTCAAGGGCTCTGGCCAGCCATGATTACGCTTACTGTGGCCGGTCGACCAAGGTCGCGCAGGAGTCCGGATCCTGGCCTTGCCGGGCAGCCAACTCTGACCGGGTTACCGCTATCAGCGATTGCCAGTGCGCATCGTTTGCAAGCCCGTTTGCGGCGGCAGCTAATACGGCTTCGCCGATTCGTGCGCAACCCAGTTCGCCCAGCACGCTCGCCAGGTTATTGCGCAGGGCGGGATTTTCGTTATCGAGGGCCAGTCCGCGGCGATAATGCGTGACCGCGCCGGCCAGGTCGCCGTGGGCATAGGCCTGGTTTCCCAGGGCCAGATGCGGGTGCGGGTCCAGCGGCCAGCGTTCCGCAGCGGCCTGCCAGGCAGGTGCAGCGGCAGCGAGTCCGGCGACTGCCTCAAAGTCAGCCACGGCTTCGGCATAAGCCTGTGCTTGCGGCATGGCGGGTAGTTCGCCCGGGCGCAGCGCCACCATGGCCCAGCGGCCGCCCCAGTCCCAGGTGCGCAGGAATTTTGCCGCCTTCATTTCCACACCCTGCCTGGTGCCGCTGTTGAGGGTTACCCGATTGCGCGATGGGTCAAAACCCACCAATACAGCGTAATGCCAGTTGGGAAAGTGCCGCGTAAGCAGGTTCTGCAGCACCAGTACCGGCCGGCCGGCCTCGATCTGGGCGATGAGGATCTGCGGATCGTCTTCGATCACGTACGGTACCCGCCCGGCCCGCCGCGTGGCAGCCAGCAGTTCCACCTGCAGACTACCCTGGCGTTGCGGCAGATAGATCTGTGGCGACAGGATGTCCGGGCTGGTTTCCACTCCGGCAGCACCCAGTAAGCCTGCCAGTGCTGCCGGCCCGCACTGGAATTCAGTTTGCGGGTAGAAGGGTATACTTGAAGCTACCGGCGGCGTTCCGCCGGCAGCGATTTCAGACAGGTCCAGCGGCGGGTTGATGGAACAGGCGCCAAGCAGTACTCCAGCGAAGGCTGGAATGAGGCCGCGCAAGTGATTCACACGGCCTTTGCAGCATGTCATCAGGCCTTCTTGAAGATATCAATGATGCCGGTCAGTTCCAGGATCAGCAGCACCACGAAAATCGCGCCGATCAGGGCCAGCGTGCTGCCGCCGGCAGGCAGGTTTTCAATCTGGCGGTCGAGTTGTGCCAGTTCCTGATCGCTCAGTGCCGCCACGCGTGCGGCAGCCTGTGCCGGATCAACACCGAGACCGATCATGGCGTTCTGAACCTCACCACGTGACAGACTGGCCTGGATATGGGTGATCCGGGCTTGCCGGGATTCCATATTCAAGGCCTGTTGCGTGCCAATGACGGCTGCGGATACGCTGCTGCTGAGGCCGGCAAATATCATGCTGCCGGATAATATGATGGCTATGATTTTCCTGAACACTTTGATCTCCTCCAAGTTAACCCTTGTTATCAATCGAACCCTGTGGCGCCGCCGCTTATAGCCGGTTTTTTCGATTCAAGACCTGGTGGCAGCAGACAGCTCAGCAAAAGTGCGCCACGGTTTTTATGGTAATCTCCCTTGAAAGCATGGTCAATTGTGCCTGGCTGCTGGCCCGGGTTCATGCGCAAAAGCATTTTGCCAGCAGCTCACTGTGCTCCTGAGCTAAAATTACACGCTCAAAGGAGAAATTTGTGACTTCCATTGCGGGCACCTGCCATTCAGATCCTCCCCAGGCAACATTGCCGGCACGGTTCCTGAGCGTTCGCGCGGCCACTGTGCTGCTGTGCCGGCATCTGGAACCGGAGGATTTCGTCGTGCAGAGCATGGCGGATGTCAGCCCGGTCAAGTGGCACCTGGCGCATACGACCTGGTTTTTCGAACATTTCATCCTGGCACTGTTTGACCGGCGCTACAGCCGGTTCATCGCCGGCCTGAACGCGGCCGGCATCGAGGTCAACCGCAAGGTCCTCGCCGACCTGGCGGTCACCGACGCCGCCGCCTTCAGCGCGATCGTCGCCCAGGCCAAGAGCGCTCTGTAAGCACTCATGCGTGAGCCCCTCGGGTTCACCAATCCACACGTACAACGACTGCGGCGCCTTGTGGGGCGCCGCAGTTCGCGTACCGAGCAAGGCGCGTTCGTCGTCGGAGGGCGCGGTGCTGATCGGCGAGGCAGTCGCCGGCGGCTGGACGGTCGAGGCCGAGTTCGTGGCGCCAGGCGGCGAGCCGGTTTCGGCGGCGCCCGTGTACGCGCTCGCTGCAGGCGTGCTCGAACGCGTCGCCGGCACCGAACACCCGCAGCCCAACCTGGCGATCGTGACGCAACCCGCGACGGGTGACCAGGCGGCGGTGCTCGCCACGGCGCAGTTGGTGGTCGTGGCCGACCAGCTCGCCGACCCGGGCAACCTCGGCACGATCCTGCGGTCGTCCGAGGCAGCCGGGGCCGAGGCCGTGGTGCTGACACCCGGGTCGGTCGACCAGTTCAACCCGAAGGTCGTCCGCGGCGTCCGCCGGCGCACTGTTCCACGTGCCGGTGGTCACGGCCACGCTCGATGACGTCCAGCGCGGCCGGATTGCGCCTGCTCGGGTCGTCCTCGCATCTCGGAACGCCGCACACCGCCGCCGACTGGACCGGCCGGGTCGCGCTGGTGCTCGGCAACGAGGCCCACGGCCTGCCCGACGACGCCGTCGAATCCGGGATGGTCGACGCGTGGGTGCGGATCGAGCACCGGGGGAGGGCCGAAAGCCTCAACGTGGCGATGGCCGCCACCGTCCTCCTGTTCGAAGCCGCCCGCGCCCGCGCGTAACCGCCTGAGTTACACCGCGTGTAGTCTGTCGGGCATGGCGGTCCGTACCCCCGTTCAGGTGACCACCGCGGTCTACGAGGGTCCCTTCGACCTGCTGCTTCAGCTGATCCTGAAGGAAGACGTCGACATCTACGAGATCGACCTCGCCAAGATCGTCGACGCCTACCTGGCCGAACTGGAACGGATGCAGGAGCTCGACCTCGACGTCGCCACCGAGTTCCTCCTGATCGCGGCCACGCTGGTCGAGCTCAAGTCGCGGCGCCTGCTGCCGGGCTCGGCCGACGTCGACCTCGACGAGGAGTTCGCTCTGTGGGAAGAGCGCGACCTGCTGCTCGCCCGCCTGATCGAGTGCAAGACGTTCAAGGACGTCGCCGGGGTGTTCGCCGTGCTGGCCGAGTCGGCCGACCGCTCGTTCGCCCGCGTGGTCGGCCCCGACGAGCGCTTCGCCGCCTTGTCGCCCGACCTGCTCGAGGGCACCAGCGTGCGGCGCCTGCAGAGCGCCGCGATCCGGGCGCTCACGCCGCGGCCCGAACCGGTCGTCGACCTGTTCCATGTCAACCCGATCCGGCTCACCGTGGCCGAGGCGATCGGCGAGCTCGTCAGCGAGCTGCCGCGCCTCGGTCCAGGCATCGAACGGCAGGCGACCACCGCTTGCGGTGAGCCAGCTGTGGACGCGGCCGGGACCGGCGTTATAGGCAGCAGTGGCAAGGATCCGGTTGTCCTGGAAGCGATCGAGCATGTCGCGATAATAACTGGTTCCGAGCGCGATATTCAGCTCGGGTTCGTACAGCTGGCTCTCGTTGCGGTAGGGAATGTCGTGAGTCCTCGCGACTTCATTCGCCGTCGCCGGCATCAACTGCATCAGACCACGCGCGCCGGTAGGCGAGAGCGCTTCAGTCCGGAAGGCGCTTTCCTGACGCGCGAGTGCCAGCATCAGCTGCACCGGCAGGCGTTGACGCTCCGACTGGGTCTCGAACGGCTCGCGGTGCAACACCGGGAAGCGGGTATCGATTTCGTCCCAGCGGCTCGCTTTCACCATGGCAAGGATCGCCTGATAGTGCCATCCCCAGCGATGGGCAAGATGGCCGGCGGCGAGCCATTCGGTTTCGGTGAGGTTCCGGGTTGCCCGCCACCATTCGCGGGCGGCGTCGAATTCCTGTCCGTGGTAAAGCAGCTCGCGAACCCGCAGCAGCGCGGGCTGCGCCGCCAGGGCGGCGATCCCTGCTTCATCCGGTTTTTCTTCTCTCTGCACTATGGTGTAGCCCTGATCCAGCCAGTCGCAGGCGAGAAAGCCATAGAAACTGCGCTGGGTGGCGAGCTCGGCGAAAGTGGTTGCCGTGCCGGGATCGGATTCGCCCAGGAGTTGCACTGCCCGCGCACGCCAGTAACGCCAGCGCGGCTCCGCCTGAAGGGAGGCCGGCAGTTGATCGATGCCGGCTGCAAGCGCGTGCCAGTCGCCCGCAGCGATATGGCGCCGCAAGTACCATTCATGGAAGCCACTGTCCAGCAAGTCGCCATGGCGCTGAATTTGGGTGACCACTTCGCTGGCGTAGCCCTGATCGTAGAGGGCGCGAACGATTGCGGTTTGATTCAACAAAGTTACCGATTTTACATCCGGATGCCAGATGAGTACCTGATCTTAGGCGAGCAAAAGGGCCTATCTCGCAATTACTTCCAATGTGACAACCTTCTAATACACTATTGGCCTGTATGGTACATCCTGCTTCCAGGGTTACGTTGGTTAAGCTGCAATTAGGGCCTATGTGACAGCCGTCACCAAGAACTACGGTTCCAGTAAAGACACAATTGATGTCAATGTACACGTCTTTGCCACATTCAAGTTCACCACGCAGGTCAAAGCGATTGGCATCAGCTAAAGCAACTCCGCGCTCTAAAAATTGTTCTGCCGTTCGTTTTTGCCATACGCGTTCCAGTTGCTGTAATTGTAAACGATTATTAACTCCCTGGACTTCAGACAGATGTTCAGCTGCCAATGAGGTAATAGGCGTTTGATTTGCTACTGCCATGGCAATAATTTCTGTCAGGTAATATTCGCCCTGAGCATTACTATTGCTTAATCGTGGCAACCATACTTCCAAATCTGCTGCTTTTGCGCAACATATGCCTGTATAAATTTCTTTTATATTCTTTTCTTGCTCATTTGCATCCTTTTCTTCTACAATGGCATAAATTTCACCTTGGTTGTTTCTAACAATACGCCCAAGACCATGAGGGTCTTCGGGATGTGCAACCAGGAGTGCTAAAACGGATTGATGTGTGTTTGTGGGGGTTCCACATTCAATGAGTGACTTAAGAGTATTCATTTGAATGAGAGGAACATCCGCAGACAATATCAGGACTTGTGCTTGTGGCGGAATATGAGGCAAGGCTTGCATTACCGCATGCCCAGTGCCAAGTTGTTCTGCCTGATGTACCCAATGCACCGGTAAATCAGGGAGTGAATTCTTTAATTGTTCACCACCATGCCCATAAATTACATGGATTGCATCAGGATTTAATTGCTGTGCAGTTTCTACTACTCGAGTTAGCATGGCCTTGCCAGCTATCTGGTGAAGAACCTTGGGGGTATTGGAATACATTCTTTTACCTTGACCCGCAGCTAAAATAATAATTTGTAAATTCATGAGATTTGTGATTTCCTAGGTTAGGTTGTACGAATGGGAGTTGTATTAACCAGTCTGTTTTAATGTTTATGATTTAAGGATTAGTATAATAAATAAGTTGCTGTTAAAGGAGTAGGGCAATGACAATATTTCTAAAAGTTTTA
>CAVPUV010000070.1:0-12786 GCA_963708905.1 uncultured Gammaproteobacteria bacterium
GCCGGCCAGGCGCTGGCCAACGGGCTCGTCGACGCGGTCACTGAAAGCGATCTGCGGGAGTTTGCACTGGATTTCGCCGAGCAACTGCTGAAGCAGGGGCGCGGGCCGCGTCGTACTGGCCAAATCTCCTTGCAGCGGAACGAGGAAATTGAAGCGTTTCTGCGGCAGGAGCGGGAGCGCATCAGGGTAAGAATGCCAGACCGGCTCGTCCCTGGAATGGACATTGATGCGGTCGAAGCCGCCTTGGATTGTCCCATCGGCGAGGGTCTAAAGCGTGAGCAGCTCATCAGTGATGCATCCTTGCAGACGACGGAATCGAAGGCCATGCGCAGATTGTTTTTCGCCGAGCGGCTGACCGCGAAGATCCCCGGTGTCGACCCGGAACTGGCGCAAGAAGTGCAATCTGGCGGCATCATTGGCGCCGGCACCATGGGCCGTGGCATTGCGATGGCTGTTGCCAACAGTGGTATTCCCGTGACCATGATGGATGTGAGCCAGGCCGCTGCGGAAAAGGGTTTGCAGGCCATCCAGTCCGACTACCAAGGGCGTGTCAAGCGCGGCCGGATGAGCGCCGAAGACGCCGCCAAGCGGATTGCGCTGATCAGTATCTCTGCGGATTATGCGGACCTTGCCCGGGCCGATGTGGTCATCGAAGCGGTGTTCGAGAGCATGACACTGAAGAAAAGCATTTTTGAAAAGCTCGATGAGCACTGCAAACCGGGGGCCATCCTCGCCAGCAATACCTCGACTCTCGACCTGGCCGAGATCGCCGCAGTCACGAAGCGTCCAGAAGCCGTTATTGGCCTGCATTTCTTCAGCCCGGCGCACGTCATGCGCCTGCTGGAAATCGTACGCGCGGAAAAGACCGGGAACGCCGTGATTGCCACGTCCATGAAGCTGGCCGGAAAACTGCGCAAGATCGGCGTGCTCGCAGCCAATCAATACGGATTCATCGGCAACCGCATGATGGATCCTTATGGTCGCGAGGCTGAACGCATGCTGCTGGAAGGCGCAACGCCGCGCCAGATTGACGAAGCCCTGGAACGATTCGGCATGGCGATGGGAATACTCGCTGTATTTGACCTGGCGGGCGTCGATGTCGGTTACAAGATACGGCAGGAACGCCAGGCATTCCTGCCGGACGACCCCAGTTTTTACCGTGCTTCGGCCCTGCTGGTCGAACACGGTATGCTGGGTCAAAAAACCGGCTCAGGCTACTACCGCTACGAACCCGGAAAGAGGGAGCGTTTCGACAACCCGGAAGCCCTTCGCATGTTCGCCGACGAAGCCGCACGACTGGGTATCCCGCAGCGTGAAATTTCCGACCAGGAGATCGTCGATCGTTGCCTGTATTCCCTGGTCAACGAGGGCGCTGCCGTGCTGCAAGAGGGCGTGGCGATGCGCGCGTCCGACGTCGACGTCGTCTATACCGCGGGATACGGGTTTCCCCGCCACCGTGGCGGCCCGATGTTTTACGCCGACACGGTCGGTCTCAAGACCATCGTCAAGCGTATCGATGAATTTGCCGGGACGCTTGATCCGCAGTACTGGAAAGCCGCGGACCTGCTGCGCAAATTGTCCGAAAGCGGGGGCAGCATTGCGGATTATGCGAATGTTTGACCCAAGCACGATGGGGGTGCAACTCCGACACTTACACGCGGAAAATACTGCCGCAGTCCGAGGAGTTCTCAAGTGTCAGAATCTGCTGCGCCAAATCCGCTGCGGCTTGAGTGCCGATCGGTCGCGCCGCGTGCCGGCAGCAGGATATGAACTTTTCCAGCAGCAATGCGTTGCTCAAGGGTGAATCCGGATGTCCGAGCGCCTGTTCCACCGAGGCGCTTACTATGCGACCGTCGCGCAGTGCGAGGGACAAAGCGCCAGCCGCCGCTTTGTCCCTGCCCCAGTCCGGGCGTTCTTCGGACTGGACACGACCGGCGAGCGCCAGGATATGAGGATTGCGCAGCGTCGCCGCATTGAAGTCGTCCAGCGTGACATCACCCTGCACCAGCGCAACAGCCAGCGTGAAGGGAATGCTGAACTTGGCGTCGATGACGGTTCGCGGCGCCTGTTTTCGAGCAGCCGGTTCCAGCAGCATGCGCTGCACCGAGCCGGTGACGACGTTTATGGATTCAATGTCTTGCCAGCTGAAGCGGTGTTTTCCCGCCAAAGACAAAGCGAGTTCAATGTATGCATGTGTGCCCCTGCAGGCTGGCCAGGGTTTAAAACTGAGCCGCTCGACATGGTAGTGCGTTCCCAGGTTTTCCAGCAGGTCAGCGCAGTCATAATGCCCATCGGCAAAAAGACGGAAAAATCCAGCTTTCCCTTCCAGCGGCGCTTCAAATCCTTTCACGCCATCGCGCGCGAGCAGCGCGGACAATACAGACGCCTGGGCTGGAAAAGCTTCCCGCACGGCCCGTACGATGGTTCCTTCGCTGTGCTTGATCTCGCCGGGCGCAGTGGCCTGGCACAGTGCCAAGGACAGCGCATCACGGGTTTGATCCGCAGTCAGCCCCAGCAGTCTCGACGCGGCGGCAGTGGCGCCAAAAGCTCCAAGTATGGGTGGGGGATACCAGCCACTTTCTTCCATGGTTTGACGCAGGCTGAGACCCATACGGCAGACCAGGTCGCAGCCGATGGCAATCGCGGACAGGAATTCGGTCCCCGCAATGGGACCACAGGCCTGCGCGATCGCGATGGCGGACGGAACGGTTGCTGCGTTCGGATGACAGGGCGCAGGGTCAAAAGCGTCTTCGAAATCCAGCGCATGAGCCATGGCTCCATTGGCCAAAGCGGCCATCGGCGCCGATACTGCGTCACCGAAGCCGAGGATGGTGCAGGGGCCATCGCCCCCATTCATGCGCGCAACATTCACGAATGGGGTAATCTCGGGGCTCAGGCCGCTGGCTGCCAGCATGACGCCGGTGGCGTCAAGCACTACCCGCCTTGCAGCCTCCAGGCTCGCAGCCGGAATATTTTCGTAGGGGCTGTGTGCGATATGCTGACAGAGCGTGTCGGAAAGATGTTCGCTGGAATAGTTCATCTGTAAAACCCTGCTCCACTCAACCTTTGGCATGAAACCGACCGCAGACGATGATACTTCAAATGCTCAATACAACACGCAGGTGGCTGTGCCCGCCTGACCGTTGCAGGAAGTGACGACATGACGACCATATCAACCAGCCTGGCCCGCGACATTCGCTGGCGGCTTGCGGCTCCGACCATCCTGTTCATGTTTCTATCGTCACTGGACCGCGTCAACATCAGTTTCGCCGCCCTGCACATGAATGCTGACCTGGGCCTGTCACCCAGTCAGTATGGTCTGGCGTCGGGTCTTGTATTTGTGGGATTTCTCGCCGGGCAGTTTCCCAGCGTGTTGTTTATGCAGCGCATCGGATTTCATCGCTGGTTGTCGCTGATGGCCATTATCTGGGGCAGCGCCGCCATGGGCCTGGCCTTTGTCCAGTCGCCGCACGAACTGTACGCACTCCGTGTGATCGTCGGCTTTGCCGAAGGCGGCCTGGCTCCGGGCATCGTTCTCTACCTGAGCCAGTTTACCACCGAGCGGCAGCGGGCATCGACCTTCGCCACGCCGATGCTGGCCATTCCGCTTTCTGTCATCTTTGGTGGGCCCATATCTGGCTGGCTGCTGGACATGGCGGCACCGGGTAGTCTGGCTTCCTGGCGCTGGATGTTTCTCGCCGAAGGAGGGCCAACCGTTTTACTGGGCATCGCCGCCTATTTCTATTTTCCGGACAGCCCGGCGGATGCGCGCTGGATCAGCCAGGAAGAAAAAATATGGCTGGCAGGCAACAGCGCCAATCGAGCCAGTGAAAAGAAAAAAAATGACTGGTCGGTGATTTTCAGCCCAATTGTACTGGCCTCATCCGCTCTCTGGTTCTGTTTGCTGGCCGGTTCCTACGGGATCATATTCTGGCTACCGCAAATGGTCAGCCAGTTGACCGGTCTTTCAGCTTTTCAGAACGGCCTGGTCACCGCGCTGCCATGGATAGGCGTTATCCTGGGCATGTACTTCAATTCCGCTCATTCCGATCGCACAGGCGAGCGTTTCTGGCACATCGGATTACCGTCCGTTATCACCGGCGTGTTCATCATCGCCGCCAATTTTGCCGGTGCGGGCCCCATCGGGCTTTTGTTCCTGTTCATCGCCGGGCTGGGGCTGGGATCCGCGCAAGGCGCTTTCTGGGCCCTTCCGACCAGCCTGTTTGGCCCGGCGACCATGGCGCTGGGCGTTGTGACCATCAATATCGTTGGCACTTCCGGCGGAATTGTCATTCCTCAGGCAATCGGCCGGGTGCGCGAAGCCACTGGCGGTTTCACCGAAGCAGCCCTGCTGCTTGGTGGGGTGATGCTGCTGGCGGCAATCATTGTGCTGGCGATACGTTTGATGATTTTCCACAAGAACTCCGGCCACCCCGTATGACCATTGTCCTGGGTGTTGGAGACGTAGGCGTCAATCGTGAAGATCCGGCTTCCATGTTTTCAGGCTGCCGGGAGGACCTCGCCGCCGGCGATATCGTATTCGGCCAACTCGAAACCACGGTAACCGACCGCGGCGCCAAATCGCCCAACGCAAAACTGGCCATGCGCGCGCGCCCGGCCCTGGCCCCTGCATTGCGCGACGCCGGCTTCGACGTCATGAGTTTCGCCGGAAATCATTGCCTGGATTGGGGCTACGAAGGCTTTTTCGATACCCTGACCCACATGAAAACCGCCGGTATCGAACTTTGCGGGGCCGGGCGGAATCTTGCCGAAGCGCGGCAATCCGTGGTCCTGGAGGCGAATGGAATCAAGGTCGCGTTCCTGGCCTGTAGTTCCATTCTCCCGGAAGGCTACTGGGCTGATACCGGAAGACCCGGATGCGCTCCCCTGAGAGCGCATACCTTGTACCAGCCCATCGAACATGACCAGCCAGGAACACCGGCGCGTACGATCAGTCAACCGCACAGGAACGATCTCGATGAATTACTGGCAAGCATCGCTGATGCGCGGGCTGCCGCCGACATCGTGCTGGTTTCGATGCACTGGGGGCTGCACATGGTGGAGGCGGCCATTGCCGACTACCAGCGCACCGTAGCGCACGCGGTGATCGACGCGGGCGCCCACGCGATCCTCGGCCATCATCCGCATATTCTCAAGGGCGTGGAAATGTATCGAAGCGCACCTATTTTTTACAGCCTGGGTAACTTTGCCATCGAGCAACCACACGTCTGGGATCCGGAAATCACCCGGACAGAGAGTTTTCAGCACCTTTTCAGTCTCAATCCCGCTTGGGATACGGGACAGATCTACATGCTGCCGCAGGATACGCGCATGACCGGCGTCGCGCGGCTTTGCCTGGCCAGGGACGGGATCGCGCAGGTCGAGTTTCTGCCTGCCTGGATCGAAGAAGACAGTGTGCCGTACATGCTCGACCCGAACGATAGGCGTTTTGAAAAAGTCCGGGATTATCTGCAGAGAATTTCTGCAAGCCAGGGCCTTACCAGCCGTTTCCTGACGGTCGATTCATGCTTGCGAATTGATTGAGGGTAATTCTTTCTTACGATGATTACGCCCTTGCCTGCTGGCGCGCTCCCGAACAGTTCAGATTTCCTGCCGCCAGAAATATTCGACTGTCGCCGCGAAGGCCCTGTGTTATCGCCACGATGACATCGCAGGTACGCCTCACCCTGGCTGGCGTCCTCCTGGTGGTCAGCCTCGCCTCGCTTAACAACAACATCGTGGCGACTGCCCTCCCCCGGGTCGTGGCTGACCTCGGTGGTCTTGAGCATATATCCTGGGTCGTTACGGCGTTCCTGCTGCCCGCTACAGTCACGATGCCGCTCTACGGGAAACTGAGCGATGTTTTCGGCCGCCGCGCCATGTTGTTCGTGTCGGTATTCATCTTCCTCACCGGCTCGGTGCTCTGCGGCTTCGCCCAATCTATGCTGCAACTCATCGTCTTCCGCGCCTTGCAGGGAGCTGGCGCTGGTGGTCTGCTGACGCTGGCGCTCACCGTGATTGCCGATGTGGTGGAGCCGCGCCAGCGGGGGCGCTATCAAAGCCTCATCGTTGCAACTGTAGCGGTGTGCCAATTGGCAGGACCGCTGGCGGGTGGCGCGTTGACGGAATATCTTTCCTGGCGGTGGATCTTTCACATCAATCTCCCCATCGGAGCTCTCGCACTCACCTTGATCTGGTTCGGTTTGACGACACCGCACCAGACCCGTGCACACCAGGTCGATTATTCAGGCGTCATGGTGCTCTCGATTACGGCCACACTTGTCATGCTCCTCCTCACCTGGGGCGGCTCGACCTTCGCCTGGAACTCGCCAGTAGTGGCCGGCCTGGCCGGCGCTGCACTGTTGTCTGCTTATGTGTTTCTGCTCGTCGAGCGCAGCGCATCTGAACCGATCTTGCCGCTCAGGCTGTTCAGCGACAGGCGATTCGCGTTGGGCGTAAGCGCGCTCACCCTGATGACCTTTGCGATGCAAAGCACCATGGTGTTCGCTCCGCTCTACCTGCAAGTCGTGCTTGGCCTTTCTCCTTCACAATCGGGCATGGCCATGGTGGCGCAGGTGAGCGGCATGCTCTGCGCCAGCGCCCTGGTCACGCGATCGGCCGCTACCAGCGAGCGACCGAAACACATGGTGATTGCAGGGATCGCCACGGAAGCCGCCAGTCTCCTTGGCTTGACCGTCCTGGCTTTCCTCGATGCAGGCGCGGGCGTGTTCGCCGCCCTGCTCTTCGTTCGCGGCCTCGGCATGGGTGTGGGGATTCCGATTCTCACTTCCATGCTGCAGAACAACGCCGAGCCGGCCGACCTGGGCGTTGCGACCTCCTCCATGATGTTTGTGCGCTCCATAGGCGGCGTTTTTGGCGTCAGCCTGGGGGGGCTAATCTTGAACATGCTGCTGTCGCGTGCGGGCGTCAACGTGCTTCACGCCGCGCACATCGACATCTACCGGAACGCCATCGGCGCAAGTTTCATGCTGAACACCCTCTGCATGCTCACGGCCGTGCTCATGATCAAGGCGCTTCCGACCGATCTCGATCGACACCGGACTGATTAAAATCCAATCCAAAGATCGGTGTGCTTTCACAAGACGATCTGGCGTGTGGATGGCGCTTGATATCCTTCTACTGTATTTCCACCCTCGCGGCCTGGAGTTTCTTGTCAAACCGCGGCGCCAGCGAAAGCAGGACGATCGCGGCCACCAGGATCATCGCGCCGATGACTTCCGGGGTGGTGGGATACGCCAGGCCCCAGCCAACAGCCAACACATAGGCGGCCATGACGCCTGCAAGCAGGCTTGCCGATCGTTCCAGCGGTACGCAATACGAGTTTTCGCGCGCGTCGAGCAGGATGATTGCCGCAAAAACGGAAATGATCGTCAGCAATATGGCAATGAGGGCCAGTTGCATGATTACCGGATCACTCCAGACCTGGACAAATCCGAACTCAAGTTGGCCGGCCTGGCTGCCCAGTCCGCTCAGGGAAAGCGCGCCAAGCGCCAGCACCGAAAGCGGCAGGGCGATCATTTTCTCTTCGACAAAATATTTCCGGATCGACGCAGGGTCTCCGGATTTCGAGACACGGGTCATCACGGCCAGGCGTACAAAGTAGCCCAGCGTATACAAAATGATGGTTGCAATCGCCAGTGGCGGAAGGCCCAACTCTCCGCGACGCTCAATCACAAAAACGAGTGATAGCCCTACCATGACAAGAGCAACCCAGCTCCACCAGCGCACCCGCCGGCCGAACATCAGGTCCACCAGCGGGGCAATGATCAGGATATCTCCTCGCATCAGCAACTGAATGTAGGGAATGCTGACCCCTTTGAAAGTGAATGACAGGGGAACCGTAAACAGAACCAGCGCGGTGCCGAAACCCGACAACAGGGTGTACTTGGTCGGGATGGGTATGCGTTTGCCTGCGATTGTTGTGGCATTGGCGTCGCGGTGCCAGCCGGACAGCCAGATGAACAAGTAGGTCAGCACCAGGCTCATGATCAGCGTCGATGGCAGGGTTTCAAGACCGGTAAGCGCCCGGCCAAATCCCGGGTGCGGGGTGCTGGTCACCAGCTTTGTCACGATAATGTTCGGGACATAGGAAAGAAAGTAGAAGAAAACCGTCAGTTCGATTGAGGCGGTTAAACGCATTGACCTGCACAACTCATAGCCGTATCTCCATGGAAATGGTGGTTGGTGTCAGCCTATATAGAAATGCAAGTGCTTGCAATTGCATGCTGCTCCCTGGCGATGATTGTGTCATCCAATCGACGAAGTCTAAATTAACTCATTTAAATCAGATGGTTACAATTCAAAGAAATTTTAGTATATTTTATAGACAATATTGTCCATAATACATGGGTGTTTTGAAGTAAAGCCAGAAAAATAATCACGGGGACAGTCATTGAATTTACGCAAAGCTACTTTCTAGACTCGTTTAACAGTGATTCCGACACTCAGGAAAATCACACGGTGCTTGGCCTTGTCCTTCACAACCTCGGTGTGCGCCCTGTTCCTGATTTATCCGTCGACTGATTTTGCGGCCGGCCAACCCGGCGCCACCAAAGCGGCGTATTCCGAATACGTCAGAACCTCTTTTTATGTGCCCGTCAGGGATGGAACCCGGCTGGCGATGAACGTGTATCGTCCCGCCGCGCAAGGTAAGCTAGTCGAACAGGCCTTGCCCGTCATTTTCCTGTTCACGCCCTATCGCGCGCGTTATCGCGATGCGGAAGGCAAGACTGTCGAATTGGCGTTGAGTGAACGCCTGGGCCTGGGTCGCCTGACCGACTACGGCTACGTGGTTGCCACCGCAGATATTCGCGGCAAGGGCGCTTCATTCGGAAACCGCAGGGGTTTTCAGGACCGGACCGAGGCTCTCGATGGACGCGACCTGGTGGAATGGTTGGCCAGGCAACACTGGTCGAATGGCAAGGTTGGCATGACCGGCTGCTCATACCTGGGGGGGACGACCATACAAGTCGCCACCACTGCGCCCCCATCGCTGAAAGCCGTTTTTGCCGGCGCAACGGATTTCGACAAGTATGCCTTTGTCCGTCGGGGCGGCATTACCGCCCAGTTCAACACCCGGCCAGACGAACCGCCGGAAATTGACCTCCAGTCGATACCCGTAGACGAGGATCCGGATGGAGAGATGCTGAAAGCGGCCGTCGCCGAGCACGCGGCCAATACCCCGATGGGCCCGCTGTGGTACGGCATGCCCTACCGGGATAGCGAATCCCTTTATACCGGCAACCGGTTCTGGGATGAAGTCGGCCCCTACACCTATATCGAGCAGCTGAAAAATTCAGGTATCCATTTTTACTTGTGGGATAACTGGAGTGATGAACCGACCGAGCAGGTCATCCTGGCGGCCGCCAACCTGGATGCAAAATTGTTTATAGGGCCGGGAACACATTGCGTCCCGACAACGGAATTCGAATTCGCGCGTGAAGTTCGCCGTTTTTTTGATCGTTATCTCAAGGGCATCGACAACGGCATCGACCGTGAACCACGCTACACCTGGCGTCTGCAAAATGGCCCGCCCGATCGTGAATGGATCAAATCGAACGAACTGCCCGGCGTGGGCGTGGAACGGCACAGCGTCTTTCTTGCTCCAGAGGGTTCACTGCTTTTTGCGCGACCCGCTGAAGGCACAGCCACTTTCCAGGTGAATTACGGGTTCAAAGAGCAGGAATATTTTTCATTCTGGCCAGACTCGCTGGATGACCATGGCCTGTTTTTTACCAGCCCGGAACTGGACGAAGATCAGGCGCTTGTCGGGTTTCCGATCATTGACCTGAAGCTGGCGCTGGACCAGGCAGATGCGAACCTGTTTGCCTATGTTGAAGATGTCGCTCCGGGCGGTGCAGTAACCGTCGTGTCTTTCGGACGCCTGGCGGCTTCTCACCGCGCGCTGAGCGAGGCGCCATACGGCGTCATGGGTATGCCCTGGCACTCGGGACTATCGGGTGCAGCATTCCCCATGGAGCCCGGCGCAGCGGCAAGAATGAAGTTTTCACTGTTGCCCAATGCCTGGGTATTCAAGGCGGGACACAGGATCAGGCTGAATTTAACGGGCGCAGACCCGCGACAGAGAAATCTTTTGGATATCGCGCGCGATCCCGCGCCTCAATTCACGATCTTCATGGGTGGTGCAGAGTCTTCGGTCATTCACCTTCCGTTGATTCCACCTGCGCAGATCCAGAGTGAATGAGGCGTCAATAAAGTGGTATAGAAAAATTGTCAACTTGAACGAGTATTAATTGGCTTCCTACAACATAATCGAAAGGAATGAGCATGACTATTCAAGAGTATCCAATATATCAGCGCCACGCTGTTCTGGGCATTGCCTGTGTCTTTATGCTTGGCGGGGAAAATCTGAGCGCACAAAGCGATCAGGCGGGCGCCGCCCTCGAGGAGGTCGTCGTGACCGGTAGCCGGCTCAGGAACGAAGAGCCGGTTGGATCATCCGTCATCGCTCTTGGGCGCGATGATGTTAACGCTTCCGGAGCAGTGACGATCGACCGCCTGATCAAGGAAGTTCCCCAGGTTTTCGACCTCGGAATCAGCGAGAATTCCCGTGGCCAGTCTGGCGGAAACGGCAATATTACCTGGGGTAACAGCGTCAACCTGCGCGGCATAGGCCCATACGCCACGCTTATCATCGTTGACGGCCATCGCGTGGTGAACAACAGCCGCGCTACCGACCCCTCGATCATCCCGACGCTGGGTGTGAGCCGCGTGGAAATCGTCGCAGACGGCGCTTCCGCGATTTATGGCTCGGACGCGATCGCGGGCGTGGTGAACATCATCCCTCGTCGCGATCTCGACGGCGCTGAATTTCTGGGCCGTTATGGCATTTCCGGTGACGGGGACTTCGAAGAATACCAGGTCGGCGGCGCCTTTGGAAAGCGATGGGAAAGCGGGCAAGTCATGTTCGCCTATGAGCACATTTATCGCTCTAACCTAAGTGGCCTCGATCGCGTTTTTTTCACCAATGATCAAACCGGCTTTGGTGGTAAGGATTACCGCGTAACCCGTTGCAGTCCAGGCACCATCATCGCGGGGCCTGACACCTATGCCATACCGGCCGGGGGCGTGACGCCCGACCATGCATCAGCCCTGGTGGCAGGAACGGCAAACCGCTGCGACAGCCTCATCGGCCAAGATCTCATCCCCGAGCAACAGTATGATTCATTCAACACGACGTTCACTTTTGATCTTACCGATAACCTGACACTGTATGGAGACGGCTTCTACAGCGATCGTGAATTTGTCCGTATCCCGGGCGCGTTCAGCTCGACCCTGGCGGTACCCGGCACCAACGCGTTTTACGTAGCCCCACCCGGCTTCGCGGGCAGTTCCATCAAGATCGACTACAACTTTGTGAATGACCTGCCGAACGACAAACAAACCGGTTATGCCCGCAACGGGCAATTGACAACCGGCCTGCGCTACAAATTTAGCGGGGGATGGGAGATGGAGGGCCAGGTCAGTTACGGCAAAGGCAAGGATAATTCGGAAACAGTGGCTGGCCTGAACAATGGCGCACTTGCGGCGGCACTGGGCAGCAGCGACCCGGCTACCGCGTTCGATCCTTTTGGGCTGCACCGAACTTCTCCAGCGGTGCTGGCGGCTCTGGGAAACCAGATTTTCCTGGCCCCGACCGAGAATCAATATATCGGTTACGAAGTGGGCGCCAATGGTACGGTAGTGGAAATGCCTGGTGGTGACCTCAAGCTGGCTATAGGATTCGAAAGGCAGGACCTGGAAACCGACCTGGGACTGGCGCGTGGAAATCCGACCACGGCCATTGCCTATCGTCATTTCGAGCGAAAGGTCAACTCCGCCTACGCCGAAATGCTGATACCCATCATTGGCTCCGCCAATGCTGTCAGCGGGGCCAGCCGGCTCGACTTTACCGCGGCCATTCGCTACGACGACTACGATGATGTCGGCGATACGACCAATCCCAAGTTCGGGGTGAGCTGGGCGCCCATCGACACGCTCACGTTTCGCGGCACTTACGGTACCGCGTTCCGCGCGCCGCTGATTTCCCAGATTTACGGCAACAGCAACGACTTGTTCGGGCAGAGCTACCAGGATCCCCAGGGTGGACCACCGATACCGGGCTTTGCATATTCCGGGCCCAACGAGGGCCTGGCCCCGGAAGAGGCGACCACCTGGACCATCGGCGCCGATTGGGACGCGATGGACAACCTGCATTTCGGCCTCACCTATTTCGATGTCGAGTACAAGGACCAGGTCGAAACCTACCTGGCTGATCTCGCCATCCTGTCCAGGGAAGACGAGTTCGCGGGAACCGGGATCATATTGCGTGACGAAGCGGCGGCAGCACGGGTGATCGAATTGCTGAACCAGGGTGTAGGCCTGGCCCGCGGTTCATTCCCAGGTGGTGATCCGAATAACGTGACTCTTTACGTCGATGGCCGCAACAACAACCTTGGCCGGTCCATCACCAAGGGCTTTGATTTTGACGTGACCTATTTGCTGGAAACGGCTACCGCAGGGATGTTCACCTTTAATCTGAACGGTATGTACCTGACGGATTACCATGTATCGATCACACCGCATGGCACGATGATCGATCACCTGAACGAGATTTTCCAGCCACTGGAATTCAAGGCGCGAGCCAGCGTGACCTGGGACCTCGGGCAATGGCGCAGCCAACTGAAAGTGACCCATGTTGGCTCATACGACAATGTCGGCATTACTCCGAAGGAGAGCGTGTCCAGCTATACGCCGGTCGATCTG
>CAVPUV010000071.1:0-4315 GCA_963708905.1 uncultured Gammaproteobacteria bacterium
TGCTCAAATCAATGACCGTGTGGTCACTGGCATGGTGGATGAGTGTACCCGATACCTGGCTGGAAGCTAAGTCTCATGATGCCTCCCAGGTGCAGGAAATGTGCGACCGGGTGATCTGGATCGAGGACGGGCACATCCAGCAAGAGGGTGACACCCGTGAAGTGCTGGAAGCCTATCGGAAATTGATATCAGTTAGCGCAAAGTAACGGAAAACGGGAATCTATCAGAGGCTTCCGTTCAGACTCCCCGTTCAAGCGCACTCAGATACGAGTCGCACCAGTTCGCAGCCATTGACTACCACGGTGGGAATTTTCAATGACCACAGCTGGGGATTACTGAATGTCAGGGCAGGCAACGGGGATAACGAGGGGACGTTGCCGCGGAAACGCCATTATGTTAAATCCGCTCTGGAGCGCTGCTTGAACCCCACCCGAATTCAACCAGGCGCAGTCGTTGACGCCGATGAGGCCGCAGCTTGGTACGAAACCCAGGCGCACCTTCATCCCCGAGCTGTAGTTCTGCAGGGGTGTCGATGAATTCCTCGATTTCCTTGCACGACACAGCGATGACGCTCAAGCGTACATCAGCCGGCCACGTGGTTCCGGAATGGATCGGCCAAGTTCGCGCGCGGTTTCAATCCACTCTTCAATGACCTGGTGTGCATTGGCCACGGCCAGCTCGTAGGTTTCGCCATCCGCCATGCAGCCGGGCAGTTCGGGCACTTCGACGATGAATGCCCGATCCTCTTCGCTCCAATAAATGATGAGTTCGTACTTAGTCGACATCGCTCGCTTTAGAAGTCTACACAGTTCCGAGAACGCTATGTTGCTGTCGCCCGCTCCCGAAAGGACTTGTTCCCGCAGCCTGAAATACTTGCCCATTTTATCATCGCTTATCCAGAAATCCGGTTTCCCTGCGCAAATCAATGACCCTGTGGTCATTGGCATGGTGGATGAGTGTACCCGATACCTGGCTGGAATCTAAGTCTCATGATGCCTCCCAGGTGCAGGAAATGTGCGACCGGGTGATCTGGATCGAGGACGGGCACATCCAGCAAGAGGGTGACACCCGTGAAGTGCTGGAAGCCTACCGGAAATTTATTATCAGTTAGCGCAAAGCAACGGAAAGCAGGAATCCAGCAGAGGCTTCCGTTCAGACTCCCCGTTCAAGCTTACTCAGAGGCGAGTCAAACCAGTACGCAGCCATTGACAACCATGGGGGATTTTTCAATGAACACAGCTGGGGACCACTGCATGCCAGGGCAGGCAACAGGGAATAACGAGGGGACGTTGCCGCGGAAACGCGCATTATGTTAAATCCACTCTGGATACCGGCGCGCGAGCCGCACGCTTACAGCGTTGCGGGCGGTATTCCTGCAAAATTGGCCGGGGTTTTCCTGCTTCGATGAAATCTGTTTGCATGGAAAATCCAGCAACGTGTTGATCGGCAAGACAGTGGAGCCTATAGACGCGGAAACCAGCCAATCTCTGGTGGTCTGTAACAAGGGCGTTACCGGGTTGAGCTGGATCAGCGTGGCGACCCGAGTGGCTGGCAACATTATGCGTGGATTTCCTGCGCCATAAAAAGTGCTTTTCCTGCAGCGCTGAACGCGGCTCGAGGCGATGATTTATAGCAGTCAATAACGGACCGTGCATTCCCTTCTCGCCCCTAATGGCGTGTCAACTATAATTGACAGTCCGGGCAGTGTTAACTATAGTTGACGCATGATGGAAAACATCACATGGTCGAAATCATCAAGAGCGCAACCTTTGATCGGTGGCTCAAGAAACTACGAGATCCCAGAGCAAAGGCCCGCATCGAGATGCGAATTCGGCGACTGGGGCTTGGCAACCCAGGCGATGTTCAGCCCATTGGCGATGGATTGAGCGAAATGCGAATCGACTATGGTCCCGGTTATCGGGTTTATTACATGCAGCAAGGTGCAATTTTGGCTGTTCTGTTGTGTGGCGGAGATAAACGTACACAACAGAACGATATAGACAAGGCAAAAAGACTGGCTGCTGAGTGGAAGAGTTGAGATATGGCCGAAAAATTCAGTCGTTACGATACGGCAGACTACCTGGAAACGGAAGAAGATATTCGTCTCTATCTGGAAGCCTGTCAGGAAGAGGGTGATCCGGCACTCGTTGCTGCCGCCCTGGGTGACATTGCTCGCGCCCGTAATATGAGCCAGCTTGCAAAAGATGTCGGAATGACCCGCGCAGGGCTGTACAAAGCTCTGTCGCCTGACGGCAACCCAAGCTTCGCCACCATATCCAGAGTTGCCAAGGCTCTGGGACTGAAGGTAACGATCGTCTGATGACAAAACAAGAGAGAAAGTTTTATCGAAACTTTCGGTGACCCCGCCTGCGCCACGCGCCGCGCCTTGGCCCAGCCCAACCGGGCCGCAAAGGCTGCTTGGAATTCGCAGCATCTCCCGCCAGAAGTACATGGCAGGGCATTGGTTGCAGCCCAGGCTTCAGGCAAAAGCTTCAACCAATGGGCGAGCGAAATCCTGCAAAGCGCAGTGCACGCGGATGGCTTTTAAGTGTAAGTGTTACGGATCATGGACGGCCGGGACAATGCCATGTTATCCGCCATGTTGCTGGGCGCTACCCGTGAGAAAGCGCTGACCTTTCTGGAGAGCATCAAGGCATTTTCCGTTTGGGCGATTCCTTCGAGGAGCCGGAGAAAACATACTCCGCTGGAATGCGCTTGCGCCTGGGCTTTACCACCACCCTGATGACCCAGGTCGATATCCTGTTGATCGATGAAGTGCTTGAAGCCTGTCGGAAATTTATTATCAGTTAGCGCATTGCAACGGAAAACGGGAATCCAGCACAGGCTTTCGTTCAGACTCTCCGTTCAAGCTCACTCAGATACGAGTCACACCAGTACGCAGCCATTGACAACCATGGGGGATTTCTCAATGAACACAGCTGGGGATTACTGAATGTCAGGGCAGGTATTGCTGGATAACGAGGGGACGTTGCCGCGGAAACGTCCGGCACGGATTTTGCCTGCGGCGAGTTTCTGCGGAAACAGCGACGAGGTCGCGCGTTGCCGCGGAAACGTGCATTATGGCAGTTTGGCAGTCAGTTGCTTCATGACCGTATCCGCTGCGGCTTCCAGGTCCCACCGATACCCGCTGGCGAGAAGCGGTCCAATATCCGCTGCGAAACTACGGTTTTCGAGTTTGGCCGCCAAATTCTCTTCAAATTGTCGCCGTGTCACGCGTTGACCATCCTGCGCCATGTATTGCTCAAAGGCCTCAACGATCTTGTCCGGGCGCGCCTCCCTGTGCAGTAGCGCCACAGACAGATCGAAAAGATCACGACCTTTTCGGCGTTGATACAGGGCCCTCAGCTTGGTGCCGAGCAATTCATTGAGTTCATAGGTTTTGATCCGGCAGGCGCCACTGAACCAGCGCGACGAAACTGCATAGGGCTGCCTCACATGCCCGTGTACCGTGAAATGCTCTCGGGTATTGATCTCGACTTTCAGCCTCAATGGAACGGGTGGCGTTGCCTCAGAACCGAATCGATACAGGAAGGTGATGCGCCCTTCCGACTGTTTCCAGCGAGGCTCACCGAGCCATGAGTCCAGCGTGCCACGTAGCGTGTTCATAACCTGGCCGGCAGGTTCCGCCGTTACCTGAACAAGGTCGATGTCTTCAGAGTATCGAGCAGCCGGCTTGAGATGCAGCTTGTACAAAGCCGTGCCCCCTCTGAATGCAAGCGCGTTACGCAGCAAGGGATGGGAATAGATTTCGACAAGGGCCCGGCTGATCACGAGGTCTTGTTCCACTTGTGCGTCCTCGACCCAGGGCGCTTCAGTCCGCCAAGCGGTAATGTAATCCCGCGGAATCATAATTCAGGTTCAACGAGTGCGTTGACGATAACTTTCCAGTCCGGCACCCGGATTGCCTGCGTCGATTGCTCCCCCGGGGATAACAGCGTGTACTCGCGTGCGTGATTTCGGACATAAGCACGCAACGGATCGGACTTCTCGCCTGCTGCTGAAAGCTCCAGGAGGTAACCAAGCCTTTGCGCCCAGGATAGCGGTGCGGTGGCCGCGGCCCGCGGAAGTTGGCTTGCGTCCATGGATTCCGCAAGTTCGGCCAGCACGGTTGCAACGCCATCGAGCCCACCAGCATGCTGCGGATAGCCGGCGAGATCCACGGCCGTGGCTTCAGGAGTCGAAACCAGGATTTCCCCGCGCGGCGTGTTGAATGTTCTGACTGGCACTTCTCCAATGCGCTTGCGTGCGACGAAGCTGAACAATACGCTCAAGGACGAAGAGTAAATACGCCACA
>CAVPUV010000072.1:0-70900 GCA_963708905.1 uncultured Gammaproteobacteria bacterium
AGATAACAATCGCGGCTCTGCGCGGCTGGGTGGTATTGGTCAGAAACAACCAGAAGGCGGAATGCCCGTGCGCCTTGGCCAGCAATCTTGCACGATATTTATGCGGGTTTTTCAGCTGCACCCAGGATAACAACACCGGTAATAACAACAGGTTGGTCAGGATTATGACGGCGACGCCAATGCTGGCGGTGATCGCCAACTCCTGGATAATCTGGATGTTGATGAACAGAATGGTGAGAAATCCAATCGCATCCGAAACCAGTGCAATGACGCCGGGTGCGATCAGTTTCTTCATGGTTTCGCGGGACCCGTGCATCGGCGAACGGCGCGGAATCAGGGAAACATCGCTGACACCGTCCTGGGCCCAGGCATCCGGTGTCCTGCCGGAAAACTCCTTCTCCACGATCCAGGCGCTGATTTTTTGCACACTATGGCTTACACCGATGGCGAAAACGAGAAATGGAGTCAGGATATTCATCGGGTCGAGGCTGTAGCCCAACAGGCTCAGCATCCCCATCTGCCACATCACGGCGATGAGGGAACAGACCAGAGGTAATAATGTGAGCCAGACTGAATGAGAGTACAGGTACAGCAAGATGGCCGTCACGATAAAAGCAATCAGGAAAAACCAGACAACGGACCTGGCACCATCTGAAATGTCCCCCACGATCTTGGCAAAGCCAATGAGTTGCACTGAGTACTCGTCATTCTCATACTGAGTACGAATCTCTTCCAGCTTGGCGGCCACCTGGCGGTAATCCAGTTTCTCGCCGGTCACAGGATCCTCTTCCAACAGGTTGGCCCAGACCATGGCTCCGGAAAAATCGTTGGATACCAGGCGACCCACCTCGCCTGATTTAATGATGTTGCCGCGCACACGCTGAAACATTTCGGGAGTTGGCGAAAAATTGGAGGGAATCACGTTGCCGCCGGCAAAGCCATCCTCGACGATTTCAACAAAGCGGACATTCGGAGTGAAAATCGAGCGCACGCTGGCGCGGTCTACGCCCGGAATGAAAAAAACCTGGTTGGTGATGGCCTCGAAATTCTCAAAGAATTCCGGGGTAAAGATGCTGCCGTCCCGCGCCATCAGGGCCACGAGTATCCGGTTCGCTCCTCCAAACTCCTGTTCATACTTCAGAAACGTCTGCATGTACTCGTGCTTGAGCGGCAATTGTTTCTTGAAACCTGTTTCAATCTTCAGTTGCGACATCGAGTACATCATGAAAACGGTCACCGCCAGGAAAGCACTGACGATGCCATAACGGTAATTGATCAGAAAAGTGGCGAGCTTATGCAGCAGCCGGGTGGTATTACTGATCATGGCCCTGGCCATCCTCAGGATAGAAATAAGTTCCGTCTTCACCCACCAGCAAAAAGTGGCCCGCCCCCAGACCAAGGACAGCAGAAAAATCCACGCCGCTGGAATGCAGGTGAGATGAGAACCCGTCAGCCCCGTTATAAACCAGTATCACCCCGCCATTACCAGCCAGAAGTATCTGGCCATCCTGCCCGGCCGCCCCGAGCAGTGTCGCCTCGGAGCCGGTCGATAATTCTTCCCAGTTGTCGCCATCATCACAACTGCGCATGACGTGCCCCCGTAAACCATAGAACAGGACACAGGACTCAGCTGTCGAAACAGCGCCGAACATCGAACCGCCGTAGGGCATGTCCATACTCACCCAGGTCACGCCGCCATCGGTGCTGCGATAGGAAAAACCTGCTTCGCCAGCAATTAAAAGACTGCCGCCGGAAGTCTCGATGATCGCATTCAGATGCGCATCATCTTCGTCATTGACCGCCCTGTTTTCCCAGCTTTGTCCACCGTCAGAAGTCAGCAGCAGCAGTCCGTAAGCTCCTATGGCAATGCCATGGCTTTTATCCTGGAAATACAGGTCCATGATGGGTTGCTGGCGGTCTGGATCAAAATACTGCCGGGTCCAGTTCTCGCCGCCATCGCTACTGGTCAAAATGACGGAATCATGGCCCGCAGCCCAGATCCGGTCATCAATCACAAACAAGGTTGTCAGCGTGGATCGGGTCGGAACTGTTTGCGCCTGGCGCCAGGTTTTACCGCCATCATCCGAAAGAATAATGTGACCTCGTTCACCGCCAGCAACCAGTCTGTTACCTGCCTTTACCAGGTCCAGCAGCAGTGAATGTGTCGCCAGGGGGACATGTTCTGCGTAAACGATATCCAGCTCGACATCCTGGGCTTGCGTTTTTGGCACCGTCGCGAACACGAACAGTACCAGCGAAGCGATAAAGAACAGAAGACCATAAGGCCAGCTTGTTGCTGGCCTTGTGCTCTCCATCATCGTCTGCCGCGAGTACGTAATGCCTGGGGGGTGAACTGACCCACGTTCAACTCCTTGTTAAAGGTGTTGACGGACATCGTATTATCCAGCCCCTGGGCCAGGTAGCGGCCGGACTGAAGATCATAGTGGGCTTCGATGGTGGACCAGAACGTCAATGCATCATAGTAATTGATGCAATGCGCTTCGGAAGCGCGCCACAACTCGCCGCGGGCATCGTAATGGTCAATCAACAAGATCTGGTAGCTGTCTTCATCCAGGTAAAACGTGCGTTTTGGATTGATGTGGCGCATACCCTGCTTCAGGTTCGCCTCGATGACCCAGACACGGTGCAATTCGTAACGCATCAAATCCTGGTTAAGGTGGCCGGGGTGCACGAAGTCGTCATAACTGACACCTTCGGCATGCGCGGCGTAGGAATTGTAAGGCACATACATTTCCCTTTTGCCCACGACCTTCCAGTCGAACCGGTCCATGGCACCGTTGAACATATCGGTCATGTCATTGGTGCGCAGGCCGTCGGATGCGGTACCAGGATTGTCATACGCGACATTGGGTGCCCGCCGCACTCGCCGCTGCCCCGGATTGTAAATCCAGGCCTGACGCGGCAAAACCTGTTGATTCAGGGTCTCGTGTACCAGCAGAATGTTGCCGGCGAGACGCGCCGGGGCTTCCACTTCCTGAAAAAAATACAGCAGAATATTATTGATGCTTTCACTGGTCTCACCCTGTTTGTAATAAAGCCCCAGCACCTCTTCGCGAATGACCGTGACGGAATAATTGCCATCCGCGGTTGGCACCACCTGGTTGTTGTAGCGCACGACACCGCTGCTCTTGTACTTCAGTTTGTGATTCCACATCAGTTCATAGGCATTCTCGGGGAACGGGAAGGGAAAACCTTCCGCAGCATCGATCACACCCTCGCCGTTCTCCGCCAGCTTGGCCGTCTTGGCATTTTCCGCCGTCATGTCATAGGTGCGTTGCGGAAATGAGGCGCTGCGACGGGTGGGATAAACATCCATGAAATAGGTATCAGGATACTTCTGAAGCAATGCTTTCTGGCCTACCCCCAGCTTGTCGGCGTATTGCTGATAGTTGCTGGCGGTAATACGAAACAGGGGTTTGTCGTCCGGAAAGGGGTTGGGGTGGTGATCGCCTGGTTTGTACCCCGCGGGTGGCTGGGTGATGCCACCGGTCCATGCCGGGATGCTGCCATCGGCATTACCTGCCCGCTCCGAACCCATCGGGGTCAAATCCTCGCTCAGCCGGTGGACTTCGTCCGGTTTGGCGCCGGCATAGGCCTGGCCCAGACCAAGAAGGAAACCAATACAGGCTGCGAGCGTAATCTTGTTTATTATGCGCATGTGATCCTCCCGCGATCAGAATGAGTAACGGACGCTGGCACCAACGAAATCCCGGTCTTTGAGCAGGTTGTAACGGCTGCCGCCGAAGAATGAGGTGTAGGAGAGGTCGAAACCCCACGTTTGCAGGTAGTTGAAGGCCAAACCCAGCGTCAGGGTCTTGCGGCCATCGATGAAAGCACCGCCGGGACCCGGTGTCGTTCCATTGACGTCATGCGCCCAGCCAATTGAAGGTGACATGGTAAAAGAGGTGCCCCAAATGCTGTTGTAGTCCGCCCGCAGCAGCAAGCGATACCCCCAACTCGTGTCGTCGGCAAAACCATCCGTTTCGGTTTCGGGATTACGGAAATCACCTGTGAGGAAATCCGGCCCGCCGGCCGTATCCGTGCCGTCGCCGTTGAAGCGCAGGAAATCTTTTGCCGGCAGGTCTGAAATATAATTGACACCAACCTCAGCCACAAAAGCAAATTCGTCCGCCTTGATAAAATTGTTGGGCCCGAAGAGCTTGGTGGTCGTCGCCTGGCCCTGCCACATCTTGTACTCATCCCAACCGCGGATCACTTCGCCGGGAGCAAACTCTCCCAACTGGCTCTTGAACCGCAGGACGGGGGCGGGAAGGATGGGATTCAGCGGCGTCAGGCCGGCAAACAGTATTTCGACATCATCAAACTGCAGCGGTGCATTTGGCCGGTAACTGACTTCGCCCGCCAGTGACCAGGTGCCGACCGAAGTATTGAAACTGGCGCCCCACAGGTGAATGTCCTCCGGAAATTCTGTCCAGTAGCGTCCGCTGCTCAGGTTCGTCGAGGTGATGGCGCTGCCGCTGATCAAAGGCAGGCGGCTATGGTAATTAAGGAAAAAGAAACCGAACTCCGTGCTATTGAGATTCTCGGCATACCAGCGCAAAGCGGCACCGAACTGGCCGCTTTCCTTGGGGTAAAGCGACGTGGCCCGGGGGAATGAGGCACCGCAACCCGCAGCCACCAGAGAAGCGGGCAAGGGGCTGTCGGATGCTGCAAAGTTGCCGTTCAGACAAACCTCCTCGTACAGGTCAGGGTTTATGACCGGTTGAGGTACGGAGCCGAAACCCAGCATGGTGTAGGAACCGCCTGGCGTGGCGAGGTCATTGGTGGAAAAAAAGGCGCCGGCCGGATCAGGATCAATCTGCTGGTATTCGAATATGTACAAGGGTTCGATGGAAACGCTGTCTGATAGTTCGATGCTACCCCAGATCATGTTGACACCGGTAAAAGCCTCTTTCAGTTCGGCACCGGCCACTCTCAACTTGGACACATCCACCGGGTTGATCACGTTGATGCCGCCCTGGATGAAGGTCGACTCACCCCAGCTTACCACCTGCTTGCCCAGGCGCCAGGTCAAACCCCTTTCACCCATCTGGTGATTACCCCAGACGTAGGCGTCGAGCAGGCGGATATCCTTACCCACCTTCTCATGTGCCTCACTGGACAGCACGTCCTTGTTGGCATTTTCGAAATCATAAAACGTGCTGAAGCGCACGAATGCGCCATAGTTACGAAAGCCGATATCAAGTTCCGAAGTCAGCTTAACGGTATTGGAAACCACGTCCCCGCCGTCATAATTGAGATTGCCATCGTCACCATTGACGGACCAGCGGCCGAGGGCAGCTCTCTGGCCTGCGTTGTCCAGCTGGAAAGCCGTCGGGTTGAATACCGCCTTGCCCAGATTGTCGTCATCCGCATCACTCAGGCGCCAGGCGGCGCCATAGCTGATCGTGGTATCGAGACTGCCGGAAAATTCTCCGGAAGAGAATTCAAAGGCCATGGCCTGGCTCGAAACCAGCGCCAGCAAAGCCGCGGCCAGGGAGCCTGCGAGGCTTTTGTGCACATGACCAAAACCCGCCATATGCCTGCACACCGGAATGTATGTACCCATGGGGTTCTTTACCTCAGTCATTGTCATATCCCCTGGTTTTTTCAACCGCGTTTACCGGCTTGGCCTGATTCTCGCCCTTGCCGGTCTGGTTTGAAAGGCTGGCAGACACGTCTTGAGCCGGCGCCAACTCGACCGCCACGACGGGCACCAGCAAATCTGCATTGCCGACGCTGACAAAGGTGCCGCCCGAAGCGATGAAAGACACCATTTGCCGCTGCATCTCCGCGGTCACCGCCGGCGCGGCCGCGGGACTGAGCAGCGAACCATGTTGGGCCGGAGGCAGGAAGCGGGCAACCGCACGCACGCCGTCCGGATTGGCCTGACTGGTACTGTAACTGCTCAGGCCCAAAAGCCGGTTGAGTCCCTCATTACCCGCCATTGGCGCACCGGGTACAGTGTTGGGCACGGTGTCATCGTTGACCACCTGGTTGTGCAGGATCGGCACCCGCATGATGGCTTCCGCCGCCCAGTTGGCGGGGTCGGTGACTTCAAGTATGGTCTGGCCAACGGTCATGAACTGCTCGAAGGCAGATGTTCCGGGCAGCACGCCGACGGCCGCCAGGCCCGCCCGGATCTGGATACCGAAGAAGCCGGCTTCCACTGTGCGCAAGGATATCGCGCCGCCGGCATTGAAGTATGCGCGCGAAACCATCGGCTCGACCGCCAAAAATGCGGTTGCGGTGAACGTACCGAGTGAGTGCGCGACCGCGCTGACGTTGAACGGGTTGAGGTCTGGCGTCGCATCACCATCCACGCTGATATTCTGCAGGCTGACGGCGAGTGTTGAATAGTCCACCTGCGCCTGGCGTAAATTGTCGCGCACGGCCAGCAGGTTGCCGAGATTGAAGAAGCTGGCGCCGGAAGAATCCATGATGCCGTCGGGACCCAGCGCGCCGGTTTCGTTGTTCCAGTAATCGGCATCGAAGGTGCGTTCATTGGCAAGAGCGCCAAACGGCGTATTCTCGATGTAAAACGGGGCAAGCTCAGGCGCCACGGCGGGCACCACGCCATGCAGCGGTTGATCGATGGCTATGAACACGAAACCCGCGCTGGCAATCGCATCGGCCATGGCCAGCATGTCGGTGCGGTTACGGGTAATGCCATGCAGGTAGATCACCACCGGCCAGCCCTCCGCCGGCTTGGTGAAACCGGACGCGGCGCTCGGCACTGTCAGCATGAATGGCACGGTCTGCACGCCTTGCAGCACTGGAAACGGATTCGCGATCGTGATGTTGGTCGAGGTCGGATCAAGGCCGAACTGATCAAAGGGCGGCACGTAGCCTCCGGGCGGCGCCTTCCAGAAATCCGTCAGCGGCGCCAGCGGATTCTGCGCGGATGGAATACCGGAATAATAAGGCAGATCGATGACGCCGATGACGATATTCGCCAGGCCGAAACCGCCAACGGCGGTGGTATTCAGACCGGTTGGCGCAGCCAGAACCCGCATCGGTGCGGCAATGCTGCGCAGCAATTTCAGGGTTGGCGTGATCGACTGGGTTTGCACCGTCCAGCTCAGAACGATGTCGTCCGGGTTGATGCCCACGCTGGCCGCGTTCAACTCCATGGATTGCGTGATCTGGCGCAGTGGCTCCAGGCTTCGCGCCGTAGCATCGCTGATCAAGGCATAGGTGCTGTTGCCATTAGCATCGAGCCATGAGGTGCGACGCTTGGTGAGGAAATAGGTCTGGTCAGGAGTGGCATCATTGCCGGCCGTATCCCTGATGCCATTGGTCAGAACCGCCATGAAGCTGGAGTATTGAGGCAGGGGCTTGAGTGGAATGATGGCCACCACGCTGCCGCTGGCGACCGCAGTGAAATCGACGCCGGGCGTCAACTCCCGGATGATGCTGGTGACCGCCAGAAATTGCTGGGTAGTCACCTGGAACACCCGCACCGATTGCCCTGGAACAACGGATGCGGGGTCAATAGCTCCGGGAACGCGGGCGGGAGGAGTGGTGTTCAGAAATGTGGCTACCCATTTCTCGGTAGTGCTGAAACCATCGAGGGCGCTCAGCGCTACCGCCGGATCGCCGACGTTGGCAGGGTTCGCAACGGGCGGATTCAAAGTCAAATCCCTGGTCCCGGTATACAGCAGATTATGCGGAAACGGCAACACACCGTTCGCAGGATCAAATGCGGCTGTCAATATGCCGGTGACGATACTGCCGTCCTTGTTTCTGGCGGGAGAAGTCGGCGCTGCCTGGGCCTGGATGACAAACACCGTGGAGAGCAAAAGGAAAATCAGACGTTTATTCATTTGTTTGTATTCCCATGAAGTGCAGAATCAGAACTGCGGCGATTCGAATTTGCTTATTCGGTTCTAAGTATAATCATGCGCCGGGCAGTTCCCTCGGACAACCGCTGTGCTGAATTGAGCACAGTTCACTTGCCTGAAACCTGGGTGTACAGATTACTATACGTCAACGAATGGAAAAACGCACAAGGAATATGGAATTCATTTTGCATCCAGCTGACTTGCATCAATGAGCCGCTGGCTGTTGCCCGCAGGCCCTCTTGCCGCACTGGCCATGTTCCTGCTGCTCAGTGAACAGGGATGGACCTATGCGCCGGCTGCCACCGCCGCCGTCACGCTGCTGTGTGCGATCTGGTGGATATTCGAGCCCATACCGATTCCGTTTACCTCCATGATTCCGCTGGCGATTTTTCCGCTGCTGGGAGTACTTACGCCCAGCCAGACTGGCGAGGCACTGGGTAGCCCCTTGATCCTGCTGTTGATGGGTGGTTTCATGCTTTCCACGGCCATGGCGGATTCTGGCGCGCACAAGCGCATCGCCCTGTACATGGTCAACCTGTTTGGCGGCGGCAGTGCCCGCGGGCTGGTGCTGGGTTTCATGTGCGCGTCCGCCATGCTGAGCATGTGGATTTCCAATACGGCAACGACCCTGATGCTGCTGCCGGTGGCGCTGGCCGTTCTGGAGCACACGGAACAACGCATGGCGGTCCCCCTGCTGCTGGGAATTGCCTATGCTGCCAGTATCGGCGGACTGGGAACGCCCATAGGTACCCCGCCCAACCTGATTTTCATGCAAGTGCATCTCAATGAATTTGGTACCGCTCCGAATTTTCTGCAGTGGATGAGCTGGGGTGTCCCTGTCGTCATTGTGCTGGTACCTCTGGCCGGCCTTTGGTTGACGCGGGGTGTGCGCCTGGCACAAGCAGTGGAACTGCCCCGCACAGGTCGCTGGCGGCCAGCTGAGAAAAGGGTGCTGATCGTATTCGCTGTTACCGCTTTGGCATGGATTACGCGGCAGACTCCATTTGGCGGCTGGAGCGCATGGCTGAATATGCCGCAAGCGAACGATGCCTCGGTTGCCTTGATCGCGGTCATCATCATGGCCACGCTGCCCAATGGAGAGGGCGGCCGACTGCTGCGTTGGGAAGCTGCTGGACGCATTCCATGGGGGGTGCTGCTGCTTTTTGGCGGCGGCATCGCCATCGCCAGTCGCGTTCGTGCAGAGCGGCCTCGCGGACATCATCGCGGGTGAACTGACCGGGCTGGTGAATTTGCCCACCTGGGTCATCATCGTCTGCTTGTGCCTTGTGGTGACATTCCTGACCGAGGTCACCAGCAATACCGCTACGGCGAGCCTGTTGATGCCCTTGCTGGCGTCGACAGCAACAGGGACAGGTATCAGCCCGATGTTGCTGATGGTTCCTGCGGTGCTGAGTGCGAGCTGCGCGTTCATGCTGCCGGTCGCGACCGCGCCCAACGCCGTCGTTTATGGTAGTGGCCTGATACGCGTCAAGGATATGGCGCGGGCCGGCTTCGTGCTGAATCTTATCGGGGTGGCCGTGATCTCGGGCGTGTGTCTGTCGATCCTGAACTGAAGCAGGATCGCTTAGCTAAAAAGCTTCGCTGGAAAAGTGGTGAAGCGTGGTGCGCCAACCGGGTGCATTACGACTTCCCGGGCACGTATAAATCCGTAATGGTTCCACTAAACACTTCCGCTGCCATACCTATACTCTCGGCAAGAGTCGGGTGGGGGTGAATGGTCAAACCGATATCGGCAGCCTCACAGCCCATTTCTATGGCCAGAGCACATTCTGCAATCAGGTCCCCGGCATGCGGGCCCGTGATGCCGGCGCCGATGATGCGTTTGCTGGCCCTGTTGAATAATAACTTGGTGAAACCCTCGGTACGATCAATCCCCAGGGCTCGGCCGCTGGCAGCCCAGGGAAACCGCCCAAGCTCGTAATCCACACCTGCTTTCTTCGCCTCCAATTCGGTCAGTCCAACCCAGGCAATCTCCGGATCGGTATAGGCAACGGACGGAATCACCCTGGCATCGAATGCGCTGCGCTCTCCGGCGCAGACCTCGGCAGCAACCTTGCCCTCATGCGTAGCCTTGTGAGCAAGCATGGGCTGGCCGATTACATCACCGATGGCGAAGATGTGCGGCACATTGGTGCGCATCTGCCGGTCGACCTCGATAAAGCCCTCTTCCGTCACCGCAACGCCGGCGGCCTCCGCACCAAGTCCTTTGCCATTGGGTATCCGGCCGACCGCAACCAGCACCCTGTCGAAGTACCCGGTCTCGGGCGCTTTTGCACCCGCAAAATGCGCTACCAGTGCATCGTCGGCAACATCCACCTGGGTAACACGGGTTTCGAGATAAATATTCTCGTAGCGTCTGGCTATGCGCGATTGCAATGGTTTGACCAGGTCCGGGTCAGCGCCAGGTATCAGCTGCGCGGTCAATTCCGCCACCGTTACTTTGCTGCCCAGGGCTGCATAGACACCAGCCATTTCCAGGCCGATGATGCCGCCACCTATAACCAGCAGACGCTGTGGAATTTCCTCCAGTTGCAGCGCAGCCGTGGAGTCCATGAGCCTGGGATCTCCCCAGGGCAATCCAGGTAATTCATAAGAATGTGAGCCAGTAGCAATGATGGCATGCGCAAAGTCCAGAGTCCGCGAGTCGTTACCCTGGACCACGGCCAATTCATGTGATCCGGTAAATGTTCCTACCCCCTGGATGACATCAATCTTGCGCTTCCCGGCCATTCCCGACAGGCCGGCGGTCAGTTTGTCAACGACCTGATCCTTGAACGCACGCAATTTTTCGAGCTCGATGCGGGGTTCGCCAAACTGAACCCCATGTCTGGACATGGCTGCTGCTTCATCGATCACCTGTGCAGTGTGCAGCAGCGCCTTGGACGGGATGCAACCCACATTCAGACAGACGCCACCCAGCACGGGATAACGTTCGACCAGAGCGACCCGCAGACCCAGGTCTGCAGCACGAAAAGCAGCGGTATACCCTCCCGGCCCGGCGCCAAGTACCACCACGTCGTATTCATGCGCCGGGTTCGACGATGGTTTTTCCTGGCCCGGTTCTGCCCGCGCTTTATCGGTTGAGTTGTCAAATTGCTGGCGCGGTAATGGCTCGGCTGCGTTTTCCGGTTCAGCAGGAGGCACTTGGTCAGACTCACCATCTTCGGATGTTGCGCTGCTGGTCAGCCGCGCAATCACACTTCCCGTGGAAACCAAAGACCCTATTTCAACCAGAATTTCAACGATTTCACCTTCGACAGGAGCGGGAACTTCCATCGTCGCTTTGTCACTTTCCAGCGTTACGAGAGACTGTTCCCGCTGGACCCGATCACCCGGCTTGATCAGCACTTCGATGACAGGGATGTCGGAAAAATCACCGATATCCGGTACTTTGATCTCGATGATTTGGCTCACGGACTGATTTCTCCACGGTTTGCGATGATCAGTGTATCTCCTTGATGCTTTTCGTGCTGCGAATTATCCAGTGCGCATCCGGAAATGGATGCACGCTAACGCGGCACATGGAAGTGCCGCCATTTTCAATGATGTACGTCATTGAAAATGTGAGCGAAGCAAAACCACGCTTTTGCTTCGCGATTCCATAACGGGCTGGGATGCCCGTTTATGGACAGACACCATCCAGGCGTTGCACGTCAGAGCGTCAGGCGCCTGAGATCCTCGAGTTGGCTGGCCAGGTAACGCGTGAACCGGGCCGCTGCGGCGCCATCTATTACCCTGTGATCATAGGACACCGATAACGGCAACATCAGTCGGGGCTGGAATGCCTGACCATCCCAAACTGGCTGCATGCGTGCACGCGATACACCCATGATCGCGACCTCCGGGGCATTGATGATCGGAGTGAATGCGGTGCCGCCAATGCCACCCAGGCTGGAGATGGAAAAGCACCCGCCCTGGATATCATCCGGCTTGAGTTTTTGTTCCCTGGCGCGGGCGCTGACCTCGCTCAACTCTCGCGCCAAATCCATCAAGCCCTTGCGGTCACATTCGCGCAGGACTGGAACCATGAGTCCTTCCGGAGTATCGACCGCTATGCCGATGTTGTAATAAGCCTTGAGAATCAGGTTTTCACCGGAGAGATCGAGCGAAGCATTGAACTGGGGAAATTGCTTCAGCGCCATGACGCTGGCCTTGATCAGAAAGACCAGCGGCGTCAGCTTGAAACCTTGTTTCTGCGCATCGGCCGCAAGGGATTTGCGGAACGACTCCATTTCCGTGATATCGGCTTCGTCGTGCTGGGTGACGTGTGGAATTCCGACCCAGTTGCGATGCAGGAATCCGGCGGATAGTTTGCGTATGCGTGATAGCGGCTGCGCGGTGACCTTGCCGAAACGGGAGAAATCAACTTTGGGGGGTGGCGGAAAGTTGAACCCGGAAAAGCTGCCACTGCCTTGAGCTGAGCCGCTGATGACGGACTTGACATAGCCTGCGACATCCTCCTTCAGAATGCGGCCGCCATCTCCGCTACCCTTAACTTGCTTGAGATCCGCGCCCAGTTCGCGGGCAAACTTGCGCACAGACGGACTGGCATAAGGAGCCGTATGTGGATCAAAGGCAGCAGCCCCGTGGGTAGTATCAGCCCGCGGCAACGGCGCAGCGGTGACGGCAGCATCAGGCTGGCTCTTCGATGCTGGCCGTTCTTGCTTCCGGGCTGGCGGTGGCTGGTGAGCAGCAGCGGCGCTGCTGTCCCACCCTGGAGATGTTTCCTGCGTTTGCGCGTCGTCTTCCGTGGTAATTTCCAGGACCGCAACTACGTCACCTGCGGAAACGGTATCATTCACCTTCAGCCTCATCTCGCGAATCACACCTGCCTGCGGTGCGGGCACCTCCATCGTGGCCTTGTCGCTTTCCAGGGTAACCAGGGAATCCTCTGCATTTACCTGGTCACCCGCCGACACCAGCACTTCAATCACCGGGATGTTGCTGAAATCACCTATATCCGGCACCTTGATTTCGATCGATCTGCTCACACTGTTCTCCGCTTCATCAAACCATCCCTTCACCAGGGAAGCTCAGAGTTTCCCTAGACGCGCGAAGGATTGTCCTTGTCAGGATCAATACCCAGTCTGCTACGGGCCGAGATAAGCTCACTTTGCCCCAACAGACCTTTGCGGTACAAGGCATACAGGGCAGCATAGGCTATGTTGAAACGATCAACCTCGAAGAACTGACGCAATTTTTCCCGCGTATCAGATCGGCCGAAGCCATCGGTTCCCAGCACGATGTAGTCTTCCTGGGGCAGAAAGCCACGCACCTGATCGGCGAATGCCCGGACATAATCAGAAGCCGCAATAACCGGGCCTTGCCGATCCAGTAAACACTGCGTCAGCCAGGGAATTTGCGGCTCTTTTTCCGGGTTGAGGCGGTTCCAGCGGCTGCATTCCACACCATTGCGGCGTAGTTCAGTAAAGCTGGTGGCACTCCAGATGTCCGCCATGACGGCAAAATCCTGTTCCAGGATACTGGCGGCCGCGACGGCCTCGCGCAGAATGGTTCCACTGGCCATCAGCTGCACTTTGCGTGCTCCGTCCGGCCCCTGCTTCAGCAGGTAAAGGCCCTTGCGGATGCCGTCTTCCGCGCCTGGCGGCATATCCGGGTGCGGATAGTTCTCGTTCATTACCGTGACGTAGTAATAGATGTCTTCCTTTTGTTCATACATACGACGCAAACCATCCTGCAGGATCACAGCCAATTCGTATGAAAAGGCCGGGTCATAGGAAACGCAGTTTGGCACCATGCCGGCGATCATATGGCTGTTGCCATCTTCATGCTGCAAGCCTTCGCCGTTCAGGGTGGTGCGGCCGGCTGTTCCGCCGATAAGAAATCCCTTGGCCCGCATGTCGCCGGCAGCCCAGGTCAGGTCGCCAACCCGCTGAAACCCGAACATTGAATAGAAGATGAAGAACGGGATCATGGGCACGCCATTGCTTGCATAGCTGGTGGCGGCAGCGATCCATGATGACATGCCTCCTGCCTCGGTAATGCCTTCCTGCAGTATCTGGCCTTTCTTGTCTTCCTTGTAGAACATCAGCTGGTCAGAATCCATCGGGGTGTATAACTGGCCAACCGACGAGTAGATGCCCAGCTGACGGAACATACCTTCCATGCCGAAAGTGCGCGCTTCATCGGCCACGATCGGTACGATACGCGAGGCCAGAGACTGATCGCGCAGCAGCATGGCCAGGGCCCGCACAAACACCATGGTCGTGCTGATTTCCCGGTCACCGGTCGCTTTCAGCAATGGCTCGAATACCTGAAGCTCGGGGATTTTCAACGCATCGAATTGAGCATGACGCTGCGGCAGAAACCCACCGAGTTTGTTGCGCTGTTCCAGCAGTACTGAATCTCCGGGCTGTCTTTGCCCGGGTGGTAGTAAGGCACTTTCTCTATTTCTTCATCGGTGATCGGGACGCTGAAACGATCGCGGAACTGACGAATCGAGTCGATATCCATTTTTTTCTGCTGGTGAGTGATGTTTTGCGCTTCGCCAGCTCCACCCATGCCATAGCCCTTGACGGTTTTTGCCAGGATGACAATAGGTCGCTCCCGTGGCTTCATCGCTTCACTGTAAGCGGCATAAATTTTATGCGGATCATGGCCCCCGCGATTCAATCGCCAGATATCCCGATCTGACATACTGGCGACCATTTCTTTCAACTCGGGGTACTTGCCAAAAAAATGTTCACGGGTGTAGGCGCCACCCTTGGCCTTGTAGGCCTGGTAATCGCCATCCCGGGCTTCTTCCATGCGTTTACGCAGCAGCCCATCCTTGTCCTTGGCAAACAATGGATCCCAGTACGAGCCCCAAATGACTTTCAGCACACTCCAGCGCGCGCCGCGGAATACGCTTTCCAGTTCCTGAATGATCTTGCCATTGCCGCGCACCGGACCATCCAGGCGCTGCAGATTGCAGTTGACCACGAAAATCAGGTTATTCAGTTTTTCCCGGCCTGCCAGCGAGATGGCGCCCAGCGATTCCGGCTCGTCAGTTTCACCATCGCCAAGAAAACACCACACTTTCCGGTCTGAAGTATCGGCTATGCCCCGGTTATGCAGATACTTGAGAAAACGCGCCTGGTAAATGGCCATGATCGGACCCAGGCCCATCGAAACAGTTGGAAACTGCCAGTAATCCGGCATTAACCATGGGTGCGGGTAGGAACTGAGGCCTTTGCCGGTGGATTCTTCACGGAAACCATCCAGCTGTTGTTCACTGATCCGGCCTTCCAGGAATGAACGGGCATAGATCCCGGGTGAGGAATGGCCCTGGATATAGACCAGGTCGCCGCCACCCGGATGATCCGGACCACGAAAAAAATGATTGAAACCGACATCGTAAAGGGTCGCCGCCGAAGCGAAACTGGCGATGTGACCGCCCAGTTCACCCCCGCGCTTACTGGCCCTGACCACGGTCGCCATCGCATTCCAGCGAATGAAGGAACGGATGCGGAATTCCAGCTCGGTATTACCCGGAGAGCGATTTTCCAGGTGCGGAGGAATCGTGTTGACGTAAGCCGTGGTGGCATCATAGGGCAGGTAGCCACCGGACCGGCGCGTGTAGTCCACCAGTTTTTCTATCAGATAATGCGCGCGATCCGGCCCATGCCGCCCGATAATGGCCTGCAGCGACTCGAGCCATTCTTGAGTTTCCTGCGGGTCACTGTCCTGGCGCAGTTTATCAACTTCCAGATTCATTGAGGAACTCCCGGACCGGCTCTTCAGCCGTTCATGCTTTCTTCGTAGAGTTGAGCTTCAACGACCACTATGGCCGTCATGTTAACGATACGGCGAACCGATGCTGACGGCGTGAGAACATGTGCCGGACGGGCCAGGCCAAGCAGGATGGGTCCCACCGTCACACCGTTGCTGATGACTCGCGACATACTGAATGCGATGTGGGCAGAATCCTGGCTGGGCATCACCAACAAGTTGGCAGGACCACGCAGTCGGCTGTTGGGAAACACATGCTTGCGGTAATTTTCATCCAGAGCCATATCAGCCGTCATCTCGCCTTCGACCTCAAGATCGGGATTTCGTTGACGTAAAATGCTGAGCGCCGTCTTCATCTTTCCCGCGCTGTCATCCTTGTGGCTGCCAAACGCGGAATGGGATAACAGTGCAACCCGGGGACGAATACCGAATATACGGATTTTATCGGCAGCCATGAGAGTAATTTCGGCTATCTCCTCGGCGGTCGGATTGGCATTGACATGCGTATCGCAGACAAAATAAGTGCCTTCTTCGGTACTGAGCACACTGAGCGAAGCTGCCACTTTCGCGCTGGCGTGCAAGCCGATCACGTCCAGCACATTGCCCAGGTTGATACGATAGCGGCCCACGACACCGGTGATCAGCGCATCCACTTCCCCGCGATACAACATCAGTGCGGCAATGACGCTGGTTCGCGTTCGTACAATGGTTTTTGCCGTATCGGGCGAAATTCCCCGCCGTTCCATGATCGCGTGATAGGTGGTCCAGTAATCCCGGAACCGGGGGTCGGACTCCGGATTGACCAGTTCAAAGTCCCTGCCCTCCTTGAGCCGCAGACCGAGTTTCTCGATGCGGCTCTGAACCACCGCAGGCCGGCCTATAAGTATCGGAAATGCCATCTGGTTATCAACTACTGATTGCACGCCACGCAACACCACCGCTTCTTCGCCATCGGCGTAAACAACGCGTTTTGGGACCCTGCGCGCCGCGTCGAACACAGGCTTCATCAACAAGCCGGTGCGGTACACGAACTGTTCGAGTTGCTCACGGTAGGCATCCATATCGGCCATGGGGCGGGTTGCAACGCCACTGTCCATTGCAGCCTGGGCTACCGCGGGCGCCAGTTGCACCAGCAGTCTGGGGTCAAATGGCCTGGGGATGATGTAATCGCGTCCAAACTGCAATGCTTCAGCGTTGGCGGAGACCGCGCCTGTCTGTTGCACTTCCTTGCGTGTCAGATCGGCGAGAGCATGCACGCATGCCATCTTCATCTCGTCGTTGATGACCGTTGCGCCCACATCCAATGCGCCGCGGAAAATGTAGGGAAAACAAAGCACGTTGTTGACCTGGTTGGGGTAGTCCGATCTGCCCGTGGCGATGATCGCGTCCGGACAGGCTTCACGTGCGTCTTCCGGCCGTATTTCCGGCTCCGGATTGGCCAGGGCCAGTATGATGGGTTGCTGAGCCATCGTTGCCACCATCTCTTTACTCAAAACACCTCCGGCGGAAACACCAAGGAAGATATCCGCTCCGCAAATCGCCTCCCGTAGCGTGCGCATTTCCGTGTCCACGGCATACCCGGCCTTGCGTGCATCCATGTATTGGCTGCGGCCAGTAAAAATAACACCCAGCCGGTCAACCACCAGGATGTTTTCTTTTCTCATGCCCAGGTTGACCAGCAGATCAAGACAAGCCATACCAGCCGCGCCCGCGCCGGATGCCACCAGTCGGACTTCATCGATGGATTTCTCCACGATATGCAGCGCGTTGAGCACTGCTGCCCCGGTAATAATGGCCGTCCCATGCTGGTCGTCGTGAAAAACAGGAATCGACAAGCGTTCCTTAAGGCGGGACTCGACCAGGAAACACTCGGGCGCCTTGATGTCCTCCAGGTTAATGCCGCCAAAGGTTGGCTCCAGGGCGGCAATGATTTCCACCAGCTTATCCGGGTCCTGCTCGGAAATTTCGATATCAAAGACATCGATGTCGGCAAATTTCTTGAATAAAACTGCTTTGCCTTCCATCACAGGCTTGGCAGCCAGTGGGCCGATGTTGCCAAGGCCGAGCACGGCAGTGCCATTGCTTATTACCGCCACGAGGTTGCCGCGCGCGGTCACTTCGCTCACGGCCGCCGGATTTTCATGAATCAATTCACTCGCCGCGGCGACCCCGGGCGAATAGGCCAGAGCCAGGTCCTGCTGGGTAGTGAGTGGCTTGGTGGGCGTAATCTTGATCTTGCCGGGTTTGGGGTGCCGGTGATAGTAGAGTGCGTTTTCTTTCAAATTGTCGCTCATCAGTTCACCTGTGGCGGTGAGTAACCGCCATCTGGCAGTGACTCCCGATGCTTAATTGGGGATCCGGCTGTACTCAGCGGGCGCGGTTCAAGCCGCTTCAAGAGATTCGTCATATTGGCCCATGGCAGCCAGGCCATTCATGCGCGCGCGGTGCGCCAGTTTCTTCTGCGCAGCGGCCACATTGGCGGCCGGATCTTCACCCCATACCTGCAAAGACGGTGCTTGCAGGGCCCGCCCGTATGAAAAGGTCAACGGCCAGGGAAAATCACCCAACTGGTTCATCGCATTGAGGTGAGCGGTGGCTTCCACATCCGCCTGTCCACCAGAAAGAAACACGATGCCCCCCAACGCAGCCGGCACCGCGTTCAATAAACACTGCACGGTGGCTTCGGCAACGTCCGGAACGCTGGCGCGATTTTGGGCCTCACTGCCGGAAATGACCATGCTCGCTTTCAGGATGGTGCCTTCGAGCAATACGTTTTGCTCATACAGCTGGTTAAACAGAGCCCGCAGCGTGGCTTCGGTAACTTCGAATGATTCATCCAGGCTGTGCGCACCGTCCATAAGTACTTCCGGTTCCACTATGGGAACAATCCCCGCTTCCTGGCAAAGTGCGGCGTAGCGGGCCAGAGCATGTGCATTGGCATCAACGCAGGAGGAAGTGGGAATATTTTCTCCTATTGTGATCACGGCGCGCCACTTGGCAAAACGCGCACCCAATGCGTGGTACTCCTCGAGACGGCCGCGCAGCCCGTCAAGACCCTCGGTGACTTTTTCCCCGGGGTGACCCGCCAGAGGATGGGCGCCCAAATCCACTTTGATACCTGGAAGCACGCCGGCATCCTGCATGACCTTGACGAAAGACACGCCCGAGCGGGAAGTCTGGCGGATGGTTTCGTCATAAAGAATGGCTCCGCTGATATGTCTGCCCAGTCCGGCAGTGGTCAGTAACATTTCGCGATAGGCGCGTCGGTTTTCCTCGGTGGATTCAATGTTAACTGCCTTGAACCGTTTTGCAATGGTTCCCGAGCTCTCATCGATGGCAAGTATTCCTTTTCCCTCAGCGACCATCGCCTCCGCTACCGACACCAGATCCATACTGTTCATGACTGACTCCTGAAAAATGGAATTACGCCCGAATTCATTTTGGGCGAATCGATTCGAATGAAAAATCTATTTTACTGCTTAGTGGCAAGCAAGACCAATGCGCTACAAAGGAATACGGGTTAATGCAGATCCAGACGTGACTGCTTTTCCGCATACCCATCCGGACCGACTTTAATGAGTCGCAAGGTATTGGTACCACCCTCACGGCCGAGTGTATCACCCATGGTGACGATGACCCGGTCGCCACTCCTGATATGACCCTTGCGCCACAGCAGTTGGGAAATATCCCTGACGCACTGATCCATGTCCTCGCCCTGCGGTTGATGCGCCACCGGATACACATCGCGGAACAAGGCCATGCGCCGGCGGCTGGTCACATTGGGTGACAAGGCGAAGATTGGCACCGACGATTGAACACGGGAAAGCCACTGAGCGGTGGAGCCAGACTCCGTCAGCGCCACAATGGCCTGCACGGAAACGTTTTTGGCCATGAACATCGCCGCCATCGCGATCGCCTGGTCGATTTTCTGGAAACGCACGTTCAATTGTATGCTGACGCCTTCGCGGTCGAAGTGACGCTCGGCGCCAAGACAAATGCGATTCATTGCTTCGACGACTTTTCCCGGGTGTCTGCCAATCGCCGTTTCGGCAGAGAGCATGACCGCGTCTGAGCCGTCAATGACCGCATTGGCAACATCCAGCACTTCAGCCCGCGTCGGGATTGGATTCTCGATCATGGATTGCATCATCTGCGTCGCGGTGACCACGATGCAATTAAGCTTGAGCGCGGTCAGTATGATGCGCTTCTGCAGCCCCGGTAACTCCGCGTCGCCAATTTCCACCCCGAGGTCGCCTCGCGCAACCAGCACAGCGTCCGCAGCATCACAAATCTCTTCGAGGTTATGGATCGCTTCGACGCGCTCAATTTTGGCCATCAGCGCAGCATGTCCACCCGCCTTGCGCAGCAAATCGCGGGCTCGTTGCATATCTTCAGCGCAACTGGGGAACGATACCGCGAGGTAGTCTGCCTCCAATTCAGCTGCCAGCCGGATGTGCGGCAAATCATGTTCGGCGATTCCCGAAATGGACAGACCACCACCCTGCAGGTTGATCCCTTTACGGTCGGACAACTTGCCACCGCTTTCAACTTCACAAACGATTTTGCGGCCGTTGATCGCAACGACACGCATGGAAATCAGGCCGTCATCCAACAGTAAAACGTTGCCGACCTGAACGTCATCAGGCAGGCCGGCATAACTTACGCCTACCCGTTGCCGGGTGCCGGGTGTGATGTGATCATCCGCATCGAGGGTGAACCTGTCACCCTGCTGTAACTGCACCATGCCGTCGGCGAATTTCTCGATGCGGATTTTTGGACCTTGCAGGTCAATCAGAATGGCCACTTCCCGGCCTACTTCCGCAGCGACTTCGCGGACCATCCGGGCCCGTTGAACATGGGTTTCGGCCGGCCCATGGGACATGTTGAGACGCAAAACATCCGCGCCCGCATTGATGACCGCATGCAGATCTTCGCGCTTGTCAGTGGCCGGGCCCAGCGTGGCAATGATCTTGGTGCGGCGAATTTTGCAGGTTCTGTCGATGTGATCCAGTTTCATAACTTGGTTCGATCCTGCAGTGCAGCAACTGCCGGCAGCGTCTTGCCCTCGATAAACTCGAGAAATGCGCCACCCCCGGTTGAAATGTAACTGATTTTTTCGCCGACACCAAACTGGTCTATGGCGGCCAGGGTATCCCCCCCACCGGCGATGCTGAACGCCTTCGATCGCGCAATGGCTTCGGCGACGGCGCGGGTGCCGACAGCAAAGGCAGGGAACTCAAATACGCCAACCGGACCGTTCCACACGACGGTGCCAGCCCCGTCTATGATCCCGGCGTACTCGACCGCCGTCAGGGGGCCAATATCGAGGATCATTTCGTCGTTTGCCACTTCGTCAAGGTGACGGACCATCGGTTCAGCCTCCGCCGAAAACGATTTTGCCACAAGCAGATCTTTCGGCAGGGAAATATCTCCGCCCTTTTTATGCACACTGCGAATCAGGCGCTGAGCCGCGGCAACCAGGTCAGGTTCGTAAAGTGATTGGCCGACCTGATATCCCGCGGCAGCAATGAAAGTATTTGCGATGCCACCGCCAACGATCAACTCATCGACCACGCCAAGCAGATTTTCCAGCACGGTCAACTTGGTTGAAACCTTGGCGCCGCCAACGATTGCCAGCAAGGGACGGACAGGTTCCTGCATCGATTTTTCCAGCGCATCCAGTTCCCGGCTCAACAACAAGCCCGCACAGGCGATGGGCGCCAGACGAATCACACCTTCCGTCGACGCTTGTGCCCGGTGCGCAGCGCCGAAAGCATCCATAACGAATATGTCGCACAGAGCAGCCATTTTCGCCGCAAGCCGTTCATCGTTCTTCTTCTCGCCCGGATTGAAACGTACGTTTTCACACAGCACGACTTCACCCGGTCCAAGCTCAATGCCATCCAGCCACCGGGGCTCGAAACGCACCGCCTGATGCAGCAGACCGGCCAAATGCTCCGCCACTGGCGCCAGAGAAAATTCGGCGGAGAATTCGCCTTCGATCGGCCGGCCCAGGTGCGAAAGCAGGATCACCGCCGCCCCTTTCTCCAGGGCAAAACGAATGGTGGGCAGTGCCGCCCGGATGCGCGCATCAGATGTCACCTTGCCTGCCAGCAGTGGAACGTTGAAATCCTCCCGGATCATCACCCGCTTGCCGGCCATAAAAACGTGTTCCATGCGCATAACATTCATACTGTCGGTAACTCCTGCTGGCGCAATTTGGACACCAAACTCAATAACCTCGTTCAGGCGTTCATCCAGGCAACCGTAGTATCCAGCATGCGGTTGCTGAAGCCCCACTCGTTGTCGTACCAGCCGAGCACCTTGACCAGCGTTCCTTCCATGACCCGGGTGAGCGTGGCGTCAAAAATGGATGAATGCGGGTTGTGGTTGAAATCGATGGAAACCAGGGGCAGCACGTTGTAGGCGAGTATGCCTTTCAAACTTCCCTCGGCTGCCTCACGAACGATCTGGTTGACCTCATCGACGGTAGTTGACCGGCTGGCAGTAAAAACAAGGTCTACCACCGAGACGTTGATTGTCGGCACCCGCATGGAAAAACCATCCAGGCGGCCATTGAGTTCCGGCAGAACCATTCCGACGGCTGCCGCCGCCCCCGTTTTGGTTGGAATCTGGCTCATGGTGGCTGAACGGGCGCGTCGCAGGTCCTTGTGATACACATCGGTCAACACCTGGTCGTTGGTGTAGGCATGAATGGTCGTCATCAGTCCATGTTCGATGCCGATCCCCGCATGCAGGACTTTGGCCAGTGGCGCCAGGCAATTGGTGGTGCAGGAAGCATTGGAAATGACCTGGTCGGTGGATTTCAGGCTGTCATGATTGACACCGTATACCACCGTGTTATCAACGTTCTGCCCCGGAGCGGAAATAATGACCTTGCTGGCGCCCGCTGTGATATGGCCACCGGCCTTTTCCTTGCTGGCAAATAACCCGGTGCATTCATGCACTACATCGACTCCGAGTTTGGCCCAGGGCAATTTCGCCGGGTCTCGCTCGGCCAGCACTTTGATGTGATCGCCGTTGATCACAAGATCACCACCTTCGACGGCGACAGCAAAAGGAAACTTTCCATGCGCGGTGTCGTAGCGAGTCAAGTGCGCATTGGTTTCAGCATCCCCAAGATCGTTGATCGCCACGATCTGAATCTCATCGGTACGACCGGTTTCATAAAGGGCTCGCAGAATGTTTCGCCCGATGCGGCCATAACCGTTGATTGCCACTTTGATCGCCATTTACTTACTCCTGAATGTTGAAATCACTTAGTATCTGTCCATAAACGGGCATCCCAGCCCGTTATGGAATCGCGAAGCAAAAGCGTGGTTTTGCTTCGCTCTCATTTTCAATGAATACGACATTGAAAATGGCGGCACTTCCATGTGCCGCGTTAGCGTGCGTTCATTTCCGGATGCGCACTACTTATGCCGGATTGGCCTGTACCGCCGCCATGCTCTTGTGCACAGCCTCGATGATTTTTTCTTTGGTCAGGCCATAATATTCAAACAACACCTTGGCGGGCGCTGATGCTCCAAAACGGTCCACTCCCACAATTTCCCCTCGATCGCCCACAAACGGGTGCCAGTAGTGACTTACCCCCGCTTCAACAGCGACACGCGCGTACTGGTCGGGAGGTAAAACCGAGTGTCTGTAAGCTGTACTCTGCTGCAGGAACAAGCCCGGGTTGGGCATGGAAACGACACGTACTCCAATACCTTCCGCGGACAGGGTATCTGCCGCAGCCACTGCCAGGCCGACTTCCGAACCGGTGGCAATAATGATGGCATCGGTTTTTTCCGCCGGCTCCCGCAGAATGTAGCCGCCCCGGCGAATTGCCTGGCATTGCGCCCCATTGCGCGCCTGGTGCGGTAAATTCTGCCGGGAAAATATCAACACGCTGGGGCGCCCACGATTTTCGATCGCCATCTTCCACGCCATCGCCGATTCCACCGTATCGCAGGGCCGCCACACTTCCAGTCCGGGAATCATCCTGAGGCTGGCGGCGTGCTCGACCGGCTGGTGTGTCGGACCGTCCTCACCCAAACCAATCGAGTCATGGGTATAGACGTGGATGTTGTGGGTCGGGATCAGTGCAGACATGCGCACCGCATTGCGGGCATAATCCGAAAATACCAGAAAAGTCGCATTGTAAGGAATGAAGCCACCATGCAGGGCAAGTCCATTGCATATCGCCGTCATGCCGAATTCGCGCACGCCAAAATGGATGTAATTGCCCTGGCTGTCACCTTGCCGGACGTCCACGCTGCCGGACCAAATGGTGTTGTTGGAGCCGGCCAGATCGGCAGAACCACCTATCAGTTCCGGCAATATCGGGGCAAAAGCCTCCAGTGCCATCTGCGACGACTTGCGCGTCGCCACATCGCCGCCGCTGGCCTGCATCGATGCAATCAGGCGATGGGTTTGCGCTTCCCAGTCAGCGGGGAGTTCCCCCGCCATCCGGCGTGTGAACTCGGCCGCCAGCTGCGGATACCGGGAACCATAAGACGAGAACAGTTCCTGCCACGCCTGTTCAGCCTGTGAGCCGGATTCACTGGCGTCCCATGCCGCTTTGATCTCCGCCGGGATTTCGAAAGGCGGGTAATGCCAGCCCAGGGCTTCCCGCGCTGCCGCTACTTCGTCCGTGCCCAATGGTGCACCATGGGTCGCTTCCGTACCCTGCTTGTTGGGCGACCCATAGCCTATGATCGTCCGGCAGCAGATCAGGCTTGGGCGACCGGTTTCTGCACGGGCGGTTTCTATCGCCTGCTGAATTTCGCCCGGATCATGACCATCCACGTCACGCATCACCTGCCAGCCATACGCCTCGAAGCGCGCGGCGGTATCGTCGGTGAACCAACCCTTGACCTCGCCGTCAATGGAAATGCCATTATCGTCCCAGAACGCAGTGAGCTTGCCGAGACCCAGGGTAGCGGCCAGAGAACAGACTTCGTGCGAAATGCCTTCCATCAGGCAACCATCACCCAGAAATACCCAGCTGCGGTGATCCACAATGGCATGACCCTCGCGATTGAAACGAAGGGCCAGAACTTTTTCCGCCAACGCCATGCCCACAGCGTTGGCAAGTCCCTGGCCCAGAGGTCCGGTGGTGGTCTCCACACCCGGCGCTTCACCAAATTCCGGATGACCCGGTGTCCGGGAGTGCAGCTGGCGAAAATTCTTCAACTGCCCGATGGGCAGGTCATAACCGCTCAGATGCAACAGTGAATAGAGCAACATGGAACCGTGGCCATTGGACAATACAAAGCGATCCCGGTCCCACCAATGAGGATTGCCGGGATTATGCTTCAGATGATCGTTCCACAGGACCTCGGCGATATCAGCCATGCCCATGGGCATGCCGGGGTGGCCGGAGTTGGCTTGCTGAACCGCGTCCATTGACAAGGCTCGAATGGCATTGGCGAGTTCACGACGAGTGGGCATCACGATTCCCTGGCAGATGGCGCGGCTGGAGACAAAAGCTCCAGGAACTGTAATTCTGAATTAAGAAGCAATGGGTAATTTTCGCCGATAGACCGTGGCCCGGGCAAGGCCCGATATCATGCTTTCACCCGGTTTTGAGCGAAACGTACTGTTCAGGCCAGCGTCGCGGCCTTGCCGAACTTCTGCAAACGCCCTGCCTTGTAATCCGCCCAGTATTCGTTCATCTCGCGTTTCACCACCGGTAACAGGAAATAGATGCCGATGATGTTCGGGAAAGCCATGGCAAATATCATTGCGTCGGAAAAGTCGATGACCGAACCAAGTTGCATCGACGAACCAATTACCACGAACGCCAGGAACAGAACCTTGTATACGGTGTCGGTGACCCGCGATTCGCCGAACAGGTAGGTCCAGGCTTTGAGGCCATAATAGGACCAGGAAATCATCGTCGAATAAGCGAACAGGACCACCGCCAGTGTCAATACCCAGGGAAACCAGGAAAACGCCGATTCGAAGGCCATAGAGGTCAGGGCCACGCCCTGGCTGGGGTCGATGTTGGGGTCCCAGCTGCCGGTGATGATGATGACCACTGCGGTGATGGTGCACACCACCACGGTATCAACGAAGGGCTCGTACAGCGCCACGAAACCCTCGGTTACCGGCCGTTTGGTTTTGACCGCGGAGTGTGCAATCGCCGCCGAACCAACACCCGCCTCGTTGGAAAATGCCGCGCGTTTGAAGCCCTGGAACAACACGCCCACCACACCACCGGCCATGCCCTCAGCAGTGAATGCCCCGTTGAAGATGTCGATAAGAGTTTGCGGCAGTGCGGGCAGGTTCATCAGAATGATGACCATTCCCGCGCCAACATAAAGTACGCCCATGAAGGGAACGAGTTTCGATGTAACCCGGGCGATGCCCTGGATGCCGCCAATGATGACCAAGCCCACCAGGATTGCAATCACAAGGCCAAACAGCCAGCCCTTGTCCGCCAGCCAGCTGGCATCCCCTCCGGTCACCGCCACCACCTGCTTGAAGCTCTGGTTGGCCTGGAACATGTTGCCGCCACCGAATGAGCCTCCAATGGCGAAAATGGCAAACATCACCGCCAGTGTCCTGCCCAGCAACCTGAGTTTTTCACTGCGTTCAGCCAGGCCCTTGGAAAGGTAATACATGGGCCCGCCGGATACCGTCCCATCGGCGTATTCGTTGCGGTAACGGACGCCCAGTGTGCACTCCACGAATTTGGATGACATGCCAAGGAAGCCGGCGGCGATCATCCAGAATGTCGCGCCCGGGCCACCCAAAGACACCGCCACCGCCACGCCGGCAATATTACCCAGACCCACGGTGCCGGAAAGTGCAGTTGCAAGTGCCTGGAAATGGGTGACTTCGCCCGCTGCGGATGGGTCGTTGTAGTCACCCCGAACCAGCTGGAATCCGTGTTTCATCGCCCGCAGGTTGATGAAGCGAAAATAGAACGTGAAAAAAGTTGCGGCCGCGATCAGCCAGATCACGATCAAAGGAAATTGCACGCCGGCCACCGGAATCGAAGAGAAAATGAACCCAGCGACGGCGTCAGCATAGGGTTTGACGGCCTGGTCTATCCGGCTGTCGATGCCTTCCTGGGCGAGTACTGACAAAGGCAGCAGCAAAAGCATCAGTATTGAGACCATTTTTTTTATTCTTGACATGAACACTCTCCCGGGTAAACGTCTCAGGGCACTACGGTGACGGGTTGCTCGGCGATTTGCACCAGCATACTGGGGACACTGCCAAACAGGTGCGTTTTGATACGGGACACACCTTTGCGGCCGACGATGATACTGGTAGCCCCGACTTCTCTGGCCAGTTGATTTAGCGTTTCTGCCGGATGGCCATGGCGAATAAGGCCTTGCGCATCGATCCCCTGTGCACGCAATCGGCTCACGACCGGGTCGACGATTTCCGCGTGCGCCTGTGCCAGTTCGGCTTCACGTCGCTGGTGCCGTACTTCGTTTTCCATGGCGGTATTGAAGGAAAACGGCGACCACTCGATCACGTGAACAACGACCAGGCTGGCCTTGTTGGCTTCGGCCATGGCGGCTGCATGGTCCACAGCCCGTTGACTACACTCACTACAATCGATTCCTACCAGAAATACTTGGTTCATTGATTTTGGCGCCCCATGCATAAAAAGTCCGGCATACGCCGGGTCAGGAATGCACGACCATACTAACCCAGTCACAGCCCGGGGTGTTATTTACCAACGCTGATATTGCTGATTACTTCTGCTGCAATTTGCGGCTTAGCCCTCCCGCCATTTGATTGAACAACCCATGGATGGAACCTGGTGCTCCGGACCCTTGCCGGTTTCCGCCACTTGCTTCATGGCGAGGAATAACTCCCGCCGGACCGCTCCCGAGTCTTTGCCGGCGCCGCTCTCATCCATCCTGCCGCGATATTGCAGTTGCAGATTCGCGTTGTAGCCAAAGAAATCCGGCGTGCAAACCGCTCCATAAGCTTTTGCAACATCCTGGGTTTCATCGATCAGGTAGGGAAATGGATAGCCGAGCTCAAGGGCAACTTTCCGCATGCTTTCCAGCGAGTCTTGCGGATAAAGCTCAGTGTCATTTGGCATGATCGCAACGCAACGTACGCCGAATGCCTGCAAGTCACGGGCATCCCGCACCAGCTTGTGATTTATCGCTTTAACATAAGGGCAATGGTTGCAGATGAACATGACCAGCAAGCCGCCCGGGCCTGCGCAATCCTGCAAAGACCAGATCTTCCCATCTGTTCCGGAGAGATGGAAATCAGGCGCCTTGGCGCCAAACCTGCAGACCGGTGTGCGTGTCAAAACCATCGAAATGTGGGCCAATATAGCGGAAAACAGTAGTATAGCAGCGGCATTCGGCAATATTTTGACGTGATTTCCATGAATTTTTGCTATGATTGGATGGAACCACTGTTGAAAATGCTTTTCCAAAGGATAGCCTGTGACCAGGCTGAGGAAAATGGGGACAGTAGCTACGATGAGAGCGGGCATATATCAGATCAGGTCCAGGGCAGTATTGTTTGCTGCCTCGGCCTTTCTGTGTCTGTTGCCCGGCTTTGCCAGAAGTTCTGACACCGCCGTGAACCCGCCGGTCTCGTCATATCGCAGTCCGGGTGATCTGGCCAGGTCTGACTTGGTCCTGTCTGACCTGAGTGGCCGGCACAGGTTCCATCCCGGCACGCCCATGGTGCTGGATCCGATAACTGGCGCCTTCGAATTTGACCTCGGCGGCAGCGAGACCCGCAAACTGCAATTGCAATTAGCCCATCCAATCGTGCTGGAAGCAGGTCATCATCTGTTCTCGATCGGGCCAGGTTCCAACCAGTTGGGCCTGGACTCGGTACTCAGGATGCCGCTGGGAAATGGATTGAGCCTGCACGGCGGGGCAGAGCAGATTCTGGGAACCACCCAGTTTCAGACTTTGGGCAGTATTCAGTGCCTGAATGGCACCTTGGGGCCGGATTCCTATACGGCGTCGGGTTGCCACTTTGTGAGCGGAGCGGATGCGACATTTGACCGTCGTACACTGAACCTGGGCGCGAGTCATGAATCCGGTAACCTGAGCACTTCGATGAACTGGTTTACCACAGCAGCAGCGGAGAATGGCGCAGTGGGCGTATATAAACTGAGCCAGTTCAACAACCCCGCCGTCCTGCTCGACAATGCCATGTTGACCCCGCTTGCCGGGGACAAGGGTTTGCCCGGCGCCATGTCTGCTGCATACATCAACAGCGAAACCACCGGCATCGATCTGAATTTCCAGCTTGGAATTGCCACCGACCAGGCTGGAGAAATCCGTCTGGGCCTGGCGCTGACCCGGGTGCTGGATGCAAACTACCAGGGCATTTATGGTCACAGCCTCGGCACCCTGGACTGGAGCGTAGCCAAACCATTTGACTCCGCCGCATTGGGAATAGAATGGAACCGGGGCGCATTCAGCAGTGGCATTCGCGGTTACTACCGGGAACCGGTGAGTTTCCTCAACCATGAAAATCTGGACAGCATGAGTACGTTTGACGTCCACTTCACCTGGCGCGCCCCATGGAAGGCAAACCTGAGCATAGGTGCCAGCAACGTTCTCGGCGCAGGCGTGAATGAACGCAACAACAGTGACAAGACTACCGACCCCTATGAGTCCATTTATGGGCGTATTCCTTACGTCCGTTATCAGCAGGATTTGTAGGCTGAATCCTTCTGCTGTCCCGAGCTTTTGGCCACCCGCGGGATGCATGCAGCGCCTGATACCGCTCCACCATTAGCACATAAAGAATTCTTGCTCACGCCCGTAACCGGCCGCATGACTTGACCATGGTAGACTTGCCCGGTTTTCGAATTTGAAGGTTAATGATGAACAAAATAATCCTGACAATGCTGGTTATCACTATTTCCGCTTCAGCTGCCGGCCAGTCAGCCTTTTCCTCGCTGGAAGAGCAGATGAATGGCAAGGAATTCAGTGCAGCGGGGCTGGAAAAACTGACTCCGGATGAATTGGCTGCGCTCAATCTGTGGATACGCCGCCGTTCTCTCGCCACGCTGGACGCAGGCCAGCCCGCAACCCCTGGGGGGAATGAAGATCTGCGCGGTCTTGAACTGCAAAAGATGAAGGACATGCCCCGGACCGCAATAAAAAGCCGCGTGGTTGGTACTTTTACCGGTTGGGATGGACAGACGACGTTCCAGCTGGAAAACGGAATGATCTGGCAACAGGTTGACAAGGACAAGTTTTATATAAAGGCGGTGAAGGATCCGCTGGTCACGATCGAACCAGGCATGCTGAAAACCTGGCGGCTGTCTGTTGAAGGGTACTCATCGGACTGCCGGGTCAAGCGTATCCAGTAATTTTAGGAAAGCTCTGAATAATGCATCCATGCATTATCAGAGTTTCCTTAGTCAGATCGGCGTGACCATAGCGTGCGTTTTAATTGCTTTTGTTTACTCCGTGCCTGGAACAGCAGAACACGAATGATCAGGTAAGCGAATGCACTCAAACCCATCAGAATGTAAGGGCCGGCAGAAGAGGGTCGCTGGAATCCGGAAGTTTCCCACCAATACCATCCAAATGCCGCCAGGAAGACCGTAATAACGGCGTAGCTGGTCATATTCAGATGGTAGACTTTTTCCCGTGCCTGGCGCTGCCGGTATACCAGCGCTTGCTCATCGCTAAGTTCGCCGCCAGGCCCGCTGCGTTGAGCGCCGCAATGCAGGCACAATTTTGCCAGGCTGGAAACTTTGTTACCGCATTTCGGGCAGGCAACGATACTCATTCTTGGTTCTCCTAAGCCTCAAAAAACCGGAGTTCGGCACGCAAGCCGCCGCTGTCGCGATTGCTGAAATGTATCGACCAGCCATACAACTCGCATAATCGCCTGACGATCGCCAGCCCAAGTCCAGCGCCCTTGCCTGAAATGTTCTGACCGCGATAGTGCCTTTCGAAAACATGTTCCAGTTCTTCCTCCGGTATCCCCGGACCGGTATCTTCTACTACAGCCCTGCCATTGCCGATGGTAATTACAACTTCCCCGCTGGCGGTATATCTTATCGCGTTGCCAATCAGGTTGCCGACGGTAACCGCCACCACGGATTCGGGTGCAATCACACTGACGCGGTCTTCTTCCCGCACCAGCAGCTTCAGCTCCTTGTTGCCGATCAGCGGCTCGTACAGGTGCACCACATCGTTGACGATTTGGCTTACGTTTTGCGCGGCGCTGTCCTGATCAATACCCTGCTCCGCCCGCACCAGGTGAAGCAAGGCGGTCGTAATATCGGCTGACTGGCGAGCTGCGCGGGCGATGCGCAGCAAACGGGTTCTCACTTTGGGATCAAGATCCGGCTGCGCCAACAACAATTCGGTCGCGCCGGTAATCACCGTCAACGGTGACCGCAGCTCGTGACTCACATCCGCGTTGAATTCACGGTCGCGCTCCACCAGGTGGTGAAGACGGTCTGCATAGCTGTCCAGCGCCAGCGCCAACTGTCCGACTTCATCATCGGCGAAGTGATGGGACAGCCGTTCCGAGGCACGTTCTTCGCTGAGCATGTTCAAACGGTCAGCAAGGTCCGTCACCGGTTTCATGACCCTTCGTGACGACCATGCGCCGAGCGTGAACGAAAGCACGGAAAAGAGCAGAACGACTCCAACCAATGCGATAATCAGTTGCTTTTTCAGTTTCTGGTTGTCGCTTACATCGTAAATCAGAAAGGCCCACAGGTCCTCGTCCTTGCGCACGGCTGCCTTGAACACACCCAGATCAGTACGGACATCATGCACCCCGTTGGGTAATCCCCGGATCTGGGCGCTCACGGTCTGGTTCGGATCACCCGGCCGGGTAATGTAACCCTGAATGCGGGTATAAAAAGGCTCAACCACCGTGGGATCAAGCCGCAGCTGGTTGACATAATCATCCAGCTCCTGCTGCAGTGTTGCCCCGATCAGCTGGTCCTCGAGATAGTTGCGCAAAAACAGCGTACTGAGTGCGAACAATATGCTTAACAGCGTACCGAAAAGCAAAAAGGACAGGACGATTCGACTTCTAAGCCTGCGGCGGTACTGCATCCGACTCAACCAGCCGATAGCCAATTCCGTGGCGGGTCTGGATCATGCTGCTGCCAAATGGCTTATCGATGGAACCGCGTAAAGAGTGGATGTGTACCCGAAGACTGTCACTGTCCGGCATTTCTTCGCCCCAAACTTCCATTTCCAGGTCATTTCTTGAAACCACATTGGGCGAGTTTTCCATCAGAATCTGCAACAGTTTCAGGCCGATGGGATTCAGGTAAATGTCCTGATTGGCCCGGGTAACAGCAAGCGTGTCCAGGTTGAATACGAGGTCGCCCACCTCGAGCTCGCGCCGCAAACGCCGCCGGCCCCGGCTGGCAAGCACTTTCAGCCGCGCTTCCACTTCCTGCAGCTCAAACGGTTTGACCAGGTAGTCATCTGCACCCATCTCAAAACCGGCCAGCTTGTCCTGCAGACGGTCACGTGCGGTCAACATCAGGACCGGAGTATCTTTATCTGCATCTGCACGCAACCTGCGGCATAATTCCAGTCCATCCATTCCGGGCAAGGCCAGATCCAGCACAATTGCATCAAAATCGTTTACGACCGCGAGATGCAGCCCGGTTACTCCATCACCGGCAAAATCCACCGTGTGGCCATGGTCTTCGAGAAAATCTCCGAGGTTTGCTGCAATATCGGGGTTATCCTCAATGATCAATACGCGCATTTATTACTCCAGAGCATCGTGCCGAACCGGCAGCCGCATGAAACGAGGGGGTGGTCACATCGGGACTAGGACCATTTGTTACCAGAACAGGTTCAGCGCTAATGGTCTCCTCCGAGCACTTCGACTCCAGCCAGACCGCGCGCCAGGGAGTCCACATCACCGCCTTCATCCAACTTGATCATCAGGCGTACTTCATTAGCCGAATCCGCGTGGCGCAGAGCATCGTCGTAGGAAATCTTTCCTTCTTTGTACATGCGGAACATACACTTGTCGAAAGTGATCATACCGTGATGACTCGAATCCCGCATGACATTCTTCAATTGGTGGATTTCGCCCTTGCGAATCAGGTCCTTGACCAGTGGTGAACCTATCATCAACTCGAAAGCAGCCCAGCGCCTGGAGCCGTCCAGAGAGGGAATCAATTGCTGTGCAACTGTAGCTTGCAAGTTAAAGGAAAGATCCAGCAGCAACTGCTCACGGAAGTCTTCCGGGAAGAAATGCAGGATGCGGTCCAGAGCCTGGTTGGCGTTGTTGGCATGCAGTGTGGCCAACACCAGGTGTCCTGTTTCAGCAAAAGTGATCGCGTGTTCCATAGCCTCACGTGTGCGCACTTCCCCGATCATGATCACGTCGGGCGCCTGGCGTAAAGTGTTGCGCAGCGCTATCTCGAACGACTCCGTATCGATCCCCACTTCCCGCTGCGTGACCAGGCTTTTACCGTGTTTGTGTACATATTCGATGGGATCTTCAACCGTTATGATGTGGCCGGTCATCCTTTGATTCCGATAGCCCACCATGGCAGCCATGGTGGTGGATTTGCCCGTGCCGGTTGCGCCTACAAACAGCAATATTCCCCTTTTCAGCAACGCCAGTTCCGCCAGCACGTCCGGACACCCCAGTTCCTCGAAGGTGGGAATACGGTTTTCAATGCGGCGGCACACCATGCCAATGTGACCTTGCTGGTAAAAGGCACTGACGCGGAATCGCACCTCGCCGCTCAGAGAATAGGCAAACTGGCATTCGCTGGTCTGAATAAACTCGTTTTTCTGCCGTTCGCTCATCAGGCTGAAGACGATGTCGCGCGTATCATCCGGCTTAAGCACATCGGTGGATATAGGTTTGATTCTGCCCTGTACTTTCATGCAGGGCGGCGCGTCTACCATGACGAACAAGTCCGAACCGACTTCTTCGTGCAGTTGTTTGAGCCAGCCGTTTACGTTATTCATTTAAAACTCCTTGGGCCTGCTAACGCGGCACATGGAAGTGCCACCATTTTCAATGATGTAAGTCATTGAAAATGTGAGCGAAGCAAAACCACGCTTTTGCTTCGCGATTCCATAACGGGCTGGGATGCCCGTTTATGGACAGACACTAAATAAACTGCTTGCGGTCGACCGCTCTCCTGCCGGCCTCTTGCCGGGTGATGATGCCACGACCGACCAGGGCTTCAAGCGCCTGGTCCAGCGTTTGCATACCCATGTTCTGACCCGTTTGGATGGCAGAATACATCTGTGCAATCTTGTCCTCGCGAATCAGGTTGCGGATCGCCGGTGTGGCAACCATGATTTCCCAGGCGGCAACCCGCCCGCCGCCCACCCGTTTCAAAAGTGTCTGGGCTATTACAGAACGCAATGATTCCGACAACATCGAACGGACCATGGATTTTTCACCAGCGGGAAACACATCGATAATGCGGTCAATGGTTTTGGGGGCAGAACTGGTGTGCAGCGTGGAGAATACAAGATGACCGGTTTCCGCGGCGGTCAAGGCGAGACGAATGGTTTCAATGTCACGCATTTCACCGACCAGGATGATATCCGGATCTTCACGCAAGGACGCCCGCAAAGCCTGGTTGAAGCCGTGGGTATCGCGGTGGATTTCCCGCTGGTTGATCAGGCAGCGCTTGCACTTGTGAATAAATTCAATCGGATCTTCAATTGTCAGAATATGGCCTTCAACACTGGTGTTGAGGTGATCGATCATGGCTGCAAGCGTGGTGGATTTTCCTGACCCGGTCGGCCCGGTCACCAAAACCAGGCCACGGGGTATATTAATTATTTCACGAAATACCGGTGGGGCTCCTATATCCTCCAGTTTCCACACCGCATCGGGGATCGTTCTGAAAGCGCCGCCCACACCCCGGTCATGATGAAAACAATTGACGCGGAAACGGGCCAGCCCGGAGACGCCATAGGAGTAGTCCACTTCAAGGTTGGCTTCAAAATCGCGCCGCTGCTGGTCACTCATCGTACTGTACAGCAGCTCGCTTAATTGTGCGGTATCGATTGCCGGCAGAGTCAGGCGGCGAATGTCACCATCGACACGAATCATGGGTGGCAAACCGGATGATAGATGCAAATCCGATGCGTTGTTTTTAACTGAAAAGGCCAACAGCTCTGCAATATCCATGTTCTCTCCTTGAATCCAACCGGTCGCGATACAATGACTGTTTCAATGCAGCCAAACCAGTGTGCAGGCCAAAATCCTGTGATGCCAGACCCTACAATAGATCAATGCATAGTCTTCCTGCAAGATGAACAACTTAAACACCAAACTTGAGAATATAAATGCAAGGATTGCCCGGGCCTGCGCAGTGGCGGGCCGTTGTCCTGATGAAATTTCAATTTTAGCGGTCAGCAAGGGTCAATCAGCTGACCGAATCCGCCGGCTGCATGGGGCTGGACAAGTGGCATTTGGTGAAAATTACCTGCAGGCGGCACTGGAAAAGCAAGCGCAATTGCATGACCTTGATCTTGAATGGCATTTCATTGGTCCCGTGCAGTCGAACAAGACGCGTGAGATGGCCGGGCAATTCCACTGGGTGCAAAGTGTGGATCGCGCCAAGATCCTGCAGCGACTGTCCAGTCAAAGGCCGGAAGGCCTGCCCGAATTGAACATCTGCCTGCAGGTTAATATAGACCGTGAAGAACAAAAATCCGGCGCGTTACCCGAGGAAATTCCGCAACTCGCCCGCCTGGCTTTGTCCTTGCCGCGGTTGAAATTGCGTGGCCTGATGGCGATACCCGAAATTGCGCGTGACGGAAGTACCGCCATACCTGGCTTCCTGCGCATGCATAGTCTGTATTGTCAGCTACGTGAAGCTGGCCTGCCGCTCGATACTCTTTCCATGGGCATGTCGGCGGATTTTGAGCAGGCCATTCACGCAGGCAGTACCATGATCAGAGTTGGAACAGACTTGTTCGGCCCCAGGAACTGAAGCTGGAGAACAGCACTTTCACAGATAACACAGAGGATGTACCTGAACATGTTAATTGCATTCATTGGCGGCGGAAACATGGCCACAGCCCTGATCAGCGGATTGACGAAATCCAGGGACCCGCGCCTGCAGGTGCGTGTTGCCGATCCCAGCGAAGAAGCGAGAATTCGGCTGCGATCCACCTTCGACGTGTTTGTCTGCAGCCATGCTATTGAAGCGGCCAAGGGGGCCGATGTCATTGTGCTGGCGGTCAAACCACAGATCGTGGCAGGCGTGCTGGCCGAACTTGCCGGCAGCATAAAGCCGGAACAGCTGATACTGTCCATAGCGGCCGGTATCACCATCGAGGCTATTGTCAGGCACCTGGGACCGAGACAGGCTGTTATCCGTTCCATGCCCAATACACCGGCACTTGTGGGTGAAGGTATCAGCGGAATGTATGCGGGTGAGCACTGCCGGACGCATCACCGTGAACAGGCCGAACGCGTGCTGCGGGCAGCGGGAGAAGTCGTCTGGGTGGAAGATGAGTCTCTGATGGACGTGGTAACCGCCATTTCAGGCAGTGGTCCTGCCTATTTTTTCCTGCTGACCGAAACGCTGGCCGAGGCGGGTATCCGCCTGGGACTGCCTGAAGATATTTCCCGCCAATTGGCCGCAAAGACCTGTGTGGGTGCGGGCGCCTTGCTCAAAAGCTCGGATACTGGGGTGGCGGAGTTGCGTCACCGCGTAAGCTCACCAGGTGGCACAACCCAGGCTGCCCTGGAAGTGCTTGCACAAGGCAAGTTCTCCGAACTGGTGTACATGGCTGCAGCTGCAGCCGAGCAGCGTGGCAAAGAACTGTCGCGGGTCTCAGGTCCCGGGATGTGAACAGCTCCAGCGTCAATGCGCTCACCTACCTCGTCGGCACACTGATCGATCTGTATGTGGCCTCAGTGCTGCTACGCTTGTTGCTGCAATGGGTGCGGGCGGACTTTTACAATCCCTTGTCGCAACTCCTGATCAGGCTGACGAACCCCGCCCTGGTGCCATTGCGGCGCATTATTCCTTCCATCGGACGACTCGATACGGCTTCCGTCGTGCTCATGCTTGCGCTGGAATTAATTGGCGTTTGGCTGGCCGGGAAAATTGGCTCCAGCGCTATGGAATGGCAGCAAATCATCGCATTCAGCGTAATCAAGCTGCTGATGACTTTGCTGATGACTTACTTTTTCCTGATCATCGTCGCAGTCATTCTCAGCTGGCTGGGGCAAGGGCTGAGGCACCCCTTCATTCCGCTGGTGTTTCAACTGACTGAACCGGTGCTGCGGCCCATACGCAGGGTTATTCCTCCCATCGCCGGAATTGACCTCTCGCCTCTGTTTGCGCTGATCGCCATACGTTTTCTGATGCTTTTGCTGGGATGGTAAGTCCGCATCCCGGCAATCAGGGGTACAAGCGTTGTATTATCCATTGACCGCCTTCCTGACTGTATTTAAAGCGGTCGTGCAGGCGAAACTTCCGTCCTTGCCAAAACTCCACGGTTTCCGGCTGTAAACGAAAGCCAGACCAGTAAGGTGGACGCGGGATGTCCCTGCCCTGGTATTTTTCTTCAAACTCCCGGACCCTTTGCTCCAGCGTCTCCCGGCTGTCCAGCACTTGCGACTGCAAGGATGCCCACGCCCCGACCTGGCTGCCGCGGTCACGGGTGGAAAAGTAGGCATCAGCCTCTTCATCAGTTACGGACTTGACGCTGCCGGCCAGTTGCACCTGGTTTTCAATGGCCTTCCACAGGAAAGTCGCCGCCGCCCGTGGGCAGGACTGCAGCTGTTGGCCTTTCTGGCTGTTCCTGTTGCTGAAGAAAACGAATCCGTCGCAATCCAGTGCCTTGAGCAGTACAGTGCGCGACGTAACCAGGCCGTGCCCATCGCTGGTGGCCAGCACCATGGCCGTGGGCTCAAGTTCGCCCGCTACGCGCGCCGCGTGCATGGTGCGATTGAAACGATCGATGATTTCCTGGGACAGATCCACAGTTAGTACCGTGATCAGTCCTGCGGTCCCGTCTGTGCCGCCTGCTGACGCCGCAGCTTCGCCTGGGGTAAGGTGCGCAACCAGATCAACCACACCACGAGCGCATCCATTATGATCAGTGCCTGCCACAAGTAGAGATGGAACCATTCGAATGCCACCTGGTTCCATTGTCCGAGATAAAACAGACTGACAATCCTGATGATATTAAGAATCTGAATGGCAAAAAACCCCACCACGAAACCCATCAGCTTGTTTTTAATGGGTGCCGGAAAGGCAAAAATCGCAGCACACAGAATGATCATAGCTTCCACACCGTTACATCCCCGCTCGATGCGGACACCAAACCCGCTGGCCTGGTCCTTGATCACATTTACCCGGGCAATCACGCCGTCATCAAAAAACTGGATAATCCACACACTGATGTCGGCAACATAAGATGTGAAAGGCAGGATGACGTACTTTTCCGCCGGCTGTAGAATCTCCAGCGTGAACAGACCGACCAGCAACACCGTGAACAAAATGAAAAATCGAATCATCGGGAATGGCAACACAGGTAGCGAAAAAGTTCCGCCATGGTACCCAATGTTCACACCGCGTGCACGCTCAAAATAAGGTCAGACCATGCCTGATGCAAAAAAGAATATATACCTGATCGGGCCCATGGGATCAGGTAAGACCACGATTGGTTATCGTCTGGCACAGAAATTTGGCATGTCATTTTATGACAGCGACCAGGAAATCGAGACCCATACAGGCGCCAGTGTGAGCCTGATATTTGAAATCGAAGGAGAAGCAGGATTTCGTCAACGCGAGAAGCGGATGCTGCAACGACTTTCCATGCTGGAAGGCGTTCTGGTCGCGACGGGTGGCGGCGCCATCATCGACCAGGACAACCGGGATCTCCTGCGTAGCAGCGGGATCGTGGTTTATTTGCGGACCTCGGTCGACCAGCAACTGGACCGCCTTGGCCGGGACCGGTCACGGCCACTGCTGCAAACTCCGGACAAACACTGCAAACTGCTGGAACTGGCCCAGGACAGAAACCCGCTCTACGAGCAGACAGCAGACCTCATTTTCCCGGCGAAAAATCGCAATATTGACAGCACGGTGAACCAGATTTACCAGGCCATTTGCAGGTATCGTGACCCTACCGGAGCCGAGTCTCATGACCCTAACAACGCCAGATCCGGATCCTGACATGCAAACCATCGAGGTCAATCTCGCCGGTGGGTCATATCCGGTTTACCTGGGCTGCGACATCATCGATGACAAACCCTTGTGGCGAACACACCTCGGCCGGGGCAAAACCCTGATTGTCAGTAATGATGTGGTCGCCCCGCTGTACCTGGATCGGCTGCGCGCTGCTTTAGCGGGACGTGAAGTGGCGGCGCACATCATTCCCGATGGGGAATATTGCAAGACCAGGGATACCTGGTCAGGCATCATCGACCGGCTCGTCGGCATGCATGCCAAGCGGGACGCGACAGTCATTGCGCTGGGTGGCGGCGTGGTCGGCGATATCACTGGATTTGCCGCCGCGAGCTATATGCGGGGCATTCAGTTCATGCAGGTGCCCACTACCTTGCTGGCGCAAGTCGATGCTTCCGTGGGTGGGAAAACCGGGATCAACCATCCGCAGGGCAAAAACCTGATCGGTGCTTTTCACCAGCCGGTGGCCGTCATCATCGATACGAGTACACTGGCAACCCTGCCGCAACGCGAGTTCAATGCAGGGCTGGCGGAAGTGGTGAAGTACGGCGCCATCATGGACCAGGGTTTTTTTGACTGGATGGAGTCTGCAGCTGCGGGTATCTGTTCGCGCGACACAAAAATTTTGCATCACCTGATCCATCAATCCGTGCTGAACAAGTCTAAGGTCGTTGCGCAGGACGAAAGGGAAGGCGGAATACGGGCCCTGCTTAATTTTGGCCACAGTTTTGGCCACGCTTTGGAGACATTGACCGGGTACAAACGGTACCTGCACGGAGAGGCCGTGGCCATCGGCATGGTGGTCGCCGCTCGCCTCAGCGAGTTGCGTGGTTTGTGCGCCAGCGGCACTGCGGATAGACTTCGCGGTCTGTTGCAGCGCTTTGATCTTGCGCTTGAACTGCCGCAATGTGTTACCGCCAACGCCATTACAGAGGCGCTCGAACTGGACAAGAAGGGATTGACCAGCGGGCTCAGACTGATCCTGCTAAAGGCCATCGGCAGTGCCGTGATCGATGATCAAAGCACGGCTGAGCAGATCGCAAATGCTATTGAATTATGCCGACCAGCGCCGGACCGGCCTTGAGCCGGATGAAGGAAATGTTTGATGAAACTAAAAAATGATCTGATTATCAAGGCCTTGCTTCGCCAGCCCGTAGACCGTACTCCACTTTGGGTGATGCGCCAGGCGGGTCGCTATCTGCCCGAATACCTCGAAACCCGGGCGCAAGCCGGCAGCTTCGTGAATCTGTGCCGCACACCCGAGCTGGCTTGCGAAGTAACGCTGCAGCCTTTACGCCGGTTCAAACTGGATGCGGCCATTATATTTTCCGACATCCTGACCATTCCGGATGCGATGGGGCTGGGACTGTATTTTACCGAGGGTGAAGGACCACGCTTCAGCAAACCCATAGCAACCCCCGCGGACATCCGCAATCTTCCGCGGCCGGAGGTCAGGGAATCGCTGTCTTACGTCATGGATGCCATCAGGATGGTGCGCCATGAACTCGATGGCCGCGTTCCGCTGATCGGATTCAGCGGCAGTCCCTGGACTCTGGCCACCTACATGGTTGAAGGCGGGTCGAGCAAATCATTCAGTAAAATCAAGAAACTCATTTACGATGAACCCGCATTGGCGCATGTGTTGCTGGAAAAGCTGGCAGACAGCGTCACGGACTACCTCAATGCTCAAATCCACAGCGGCGCACAGCTCATTCAAATCTTCGATACCTGGGGCGGGATATTGTCTGCCGATACGTTCCGGGAATTCTCGTTACGCTACCTGGACCGGATCGTTGCCGGACTGACGCGCCAACACGACGGCCAGCGCATACCTGTGATCCTGTTCTGTAAAGGCAGTAATGCACACCTGGAAGCCCAGGCGGATACAGGCTGTGATGCACTCGGCGTCGACTGGACGATTACTTTGGCGGAAGCGCGCGCTCGTGTAGGGCATCGCGTTGCACTGCAGGGCAATCTGGATCCGGCGGTATTGCTCGCCAGGCCAGAGGTCATTCACCAGCAAACCAACCATGTCCTCGCCAGTTTTGGCCAGGGCGCCGGTCATGTATTCAACCTGGGACATGGTATTACTCCTGACGTGAACCCGGACCACCTGCAAGCCCTGATCGATGCCGTGGCGCAACTGAGCCCGGCGTTTCACTTAGTACCGTGACCCATAGATTTCGATACAACCAGAGCCCCCCGGATGTGCCAGGACAAGGCGCAGCGCGCAGGCAATGGCCCCCCCAGTCCTTGTCAAGCGCTGCAACGCCGTCCTGGTGCATCCCGGGGGCTCCCTTCGGGCGAGCCGCTGGTCGTGTCGAAATCTATGGGTCACGGTACTTAGCCCTTTGCAGCGCGAGCTGCAACATCAGAGGCGCCAGGTTTGACTGCAGTATCGGCTGAGGTAGCTCCAGCGCGCGGATTCCCGGCTCATCTTCCCACCCCATGGCAGCTGATGGGAAATAACGCGACAGCAACACCGGTCTGCCGGACCCGGCGGCCGCCTGCAAGCCACCGATCGAAGAGTCGACAAGCTCAGAGTCGCAAATCACGGCATCGCACTGATCCGGTAGTCGCCGAAGTTTCTGCCTTGCCATGAAGCTCACCTGAACACCGATACGTCGCAGCCAATGCGTCACTACCCGGCCGACTGGCTGGCCCAGCCCCAGCTGACATTGCAGGCCCGAGAGCAGGGCCGGATGTAAGCGATGGCTTGTGTCATGAGCGGGTTCAACTATGCCGGGCAGCACCACCTTGAAACAGGTTCCGCCAGAATTTGACCGATGCTGCACGCTGCCCCCCAGCAACTGTGTAATGCGTTCGCAAACAAAAAGGCCCAGTCCCGATCCACCATACTGCTGCGCCACATCACCGCTGCCTTGTTCGCGAATGGAGTAAATTCGCCGGCCGTCACTGTGCGCAATGCCGATGCCGGTGTCACGAACCTGCAATACGATACCCCGTTTGCCATGCTGGTCAGGTTCAGCCGGATGGGCTTCCACCAGAACGTGACCACGTTGGGTGAATTTGATGGCATTGGCCAGCAGGTTGTCCAGCAGCTGGCGCAAACAGGCACCATCGGAATACCAGTTTTCCGCCAGGCGGTGATCAAAAACCAGGTACAGCCCGATACCCTTGTCCATTGCCGCCGGCCAGTGTGCCCGGATCACCTGTTCGAGCAATTTCAGACCGTTGACCGGCTCAGGTCCGGCCAGATTGACCGCGGACTCAGCCGTACGCATTCTCTCTACCAGCCTCCCCATTTGCCGGCCCGATGCTTGCAGCGCCAACACGAACTGCTGCTGCTCCCCGGCAAGCCGGGCGTCGCTCAGCAGTGCGGACATCCCCAGAATACCGGTCAGCGGCGTTCTCAGTTCATGCCACAGCAGGTTCATGCCGGTGGATCGGACCCACCTTGCCGGCAGGCGACGTGAAGTAAATCCAGCTCGAGTCCGCGACAATCCACCGATAAGCCGATGCACGGGGCGCCGAGGTTTCAGCACCCGGAAGGTTTTGCCTCGCATGACGATCCCCTTTCCTCACCGCGCCTGTACAGTTGTCAACCCAACGACAGCTGAACAATGCGCCTTCCCCTGGTTGCCAATGTACTACCTGGATTTCCAACGCGCAATGGCTGCTCGTCTGGACTCAGGCGCGATCATCCCTGCTCTGTGCCGCCCCCTGCTGTCTGTTCTGAAACCGGGCTGCCCTTATTCGGCCTGATCCACGGCAATGCCGGCTTGTTCAAGGAAATCCTTCAGGCCTTGCAACTGGCAGGCAAAATTCTTCCAGTTATTGACCGAACGCTGGTGAACCTTCTCGCGCACCTGGACCGAACTCGCGCTGGCGCTGGGGGTCTCGTTCTGCTCAAAATCAAGGCATGCCTGCTCGAATTCCAGCCCCAGTTTATCCAGCAGACTCCGTATCTGGCCCTCGGGCTCAGCCACCAGAGACTCGTACCTCACCTCGATCAGGCGATGCTGCAGAACCTTTGCCCAGTGCCGGTAAAGACGCTCATAAGCAAGGTAATATCTGCCCACGTCCTCCAGGGTGTAGGCAAACCTGAAAAAAGACTGTTTATACATGGCGAAGCAGGCATCCATCGGGTGGCGCCGCAGGTGCACCAGGTGCGCTCGCGGAAACGCCTTGGCGATGAATCCCAGGTAGAGGAAATTGAGGGGATACTTGTCGATGAAAAACGGAAGGCCAGCCAGGCGGTACTCGACCGCGTCGAGGTAGCCGGCGGCAATCCGGCGGATGTCCTTGCGCGCCGCGGCGGCGATGATCTCCGGACTCATTTCGCTGCCACTGCGCAGGCCGCTGGCGCGCTTGATGGCGATCTGCATGAAAAACGTCTCATCGGCGCTTTCGACCCGCGAATGGCTGGCGATGATACGCTCCGTCAGGGTGGTGCCGGTGCGCGGCAACCCGACCACGAAAATCGGTGTTTGGCTGCGGGCATCCACGGTCTTGACCGGTGCCCTGGCGGCAGTGTCCGCAGCCAGCCAGCGGCCGTCACAGACCTCGATAACGCGGTCGATCAGCTCGATGTCCTGACCCAGGTCGTAACCGGCCGCCCGGGCCACGGCGGAGGCGGCGTCCCCGCCCCGCTGGTAGTAGCCGAACGACTCCTCCCACTCACCGAGATCCTCGAGCTCCTTGGCGATGGCGTAATACAGGAAAATATTTTTCTCCGGCGGCAAGCGTGTGTCATCGAGGATCTGCAACATCTGCTCGATGTGCGCCCGGTCCCGTGCCCGGCCCAGGCGTGAGAGTTCATAATGGTTGCGCTGATGCCCCGGGTGCCGGGCGAGCAGATCGAGATAGGCAGACCTGGCTTCGTCGATTCGCCCCAGCAATACGGCGCAGGCCGCCAGGTTGGCCTGGAATCGTTCGATTCCCGGTTGCAGATCGTTGGCTTTGCGGTACAGCGGCCAGGCCCGGGCGTGCAGTCCCAGCCGGGTCCAGACCGTTGCGGCCATATCCAGGTAAAGCGGACTGTTCAGCAGCAAGGGTTCGCAGGAATCCAACAGGTCACGCGCCTGGCGATGGCGCATCTGGCTCCAGTACAACTGCGCCAGCTCCACCGCCGCGTCGTAGCGACCGGAATCGAGGCGCAGGGCGCGCTCAAAATTGACGATTGCCTGTCGCGGCCTGCCGGCGGCCTGTTCCGCCAGACCGGTGAGGAACCAGCCCTCTGGGCTGAGCCGGTTCTGCTGCAGCAGCTGCCGTGCGCCGGCGGCGACGCGCGGCCAGTCACCGGCGCGGACCGCCGTGCGCGCGACGGCACTGATGCGGGCGAAGTCGTTGTTCACGGCCTGACTCACACTAGCCAACTCACTCGATGCGGATACCCGCGCTTTCGAGCTGCTCCTTCAGAGGCTGTAACTGCCCGGCAAAATGTTTCCAGCGCTGCACCGAACCGCTGTGGACCTTTTCCCGCACCTGCACGCTGCTGGCGGTGGTGCTCGGCGCGAGGTTGCGGTCGAAGTCCAGGCAGGCCTGCTCGAACGGGAGGCCAAGCCGTTCGAGCAGGCGGCGGGTCTCTCCTTCCTGGTCCGCCACCAGCGCCTCGTATTCGACCTCGACCAGGCGGTCACCGAGAACCTGCTGCCAGTGGCGGCGCAGCCGGTCATAGGCGACGTAATAGCGGCCCAGGCTGTCCAGGGAATAAGAGAACTTGTAGGCCCAGGTGAACACCTGTTTGTACATGGAAAAACAGGCATCCATCGGGTTGCGCAGCAGGTGCACGATGCGAGCTTCGGGCCAGGCCCGGGCGATGAAACCCAGATACAGAAAATTGAACGGCAGTTTGTCGATGAACATCGGCTCCGCGCCCAGGCGGTAGTCTACCGCGTCCAGGTAGCCCCTGGCGATCAGACCCATGTCCTTGTGCGCCAGGGCCGTGATCATGGCCGGGCTCATGCTCTCGACGCTGGCGACGCCGCTTTCGCGCCGCAACACCATTTGCAGAAACAGCGTTTCGCCCAGGCTGTGTACGCGGGAATGCGAAGACAAGATGCGTTCGGTCAGGGTGGTGCCGGTACGCGGCAGACCGACGATGAAGAGCGGGGTCCGGCCGGATTCGCCGCGCCGCGTGTCGTGCGAGGTATCCGTCAGCCAGGCGCTGTCGCAAACCTCGATGATACGATCGATCAGGGCAATATCTCCGGTGACATCGTAGGCGGCGACCTTGCTGACGGCATCTCCTGCCAGGCGATAGTACTCGAACGATTCATCCCACTGCTGCAGATCCTCGAGTTCCTTGGCAATGGCGTAAAACAGCGGAATCTGGTTCTCGGCTGGCTCGCTGCTCGCGCGCAGGATTTCCTTCATCTGTTCCACGTGAGTCAAGTCCGTGGCTTTCCCCAGGCGGGACAAGTGGTAATGATTACGCCGGTGGTTCGGAAAGCGCCGCAGCAGAGCCAGGTAGAGCTCGCGGGCTTCCTCGATCTTGCCCAGGTACACGGCGCAAGCCGCCCGGTTGGCCTGAAACAGATCAGCGCCGGGCTGCAGCTCGTTGGCTTTTACATACAGTGGCCAGGCCTTCTGCGGCAGCCCGATTTCGGTGTAAACGGTAGCGGCCATATCGAGATAGATCGGGCTATTGAACAGGGCATCCTGGTAGCGCGCCAGCAGCGCGGCGGCATCACCATTGCGGCGCGCGCTCGAATACTGATTGGCCAGTTCGACCGCGGCATCGTAGCGGGCAGGATCCGCTGCCAGCGCCTTCTCGAAAGCCTCGATCGCCCTGAGTGGCTTTTTCTGTACTTTCCAGGACAGACCGTCGAGAAAATGCCCTTCGGCATTGCCCGGTTCACGGCGCAGGATTTCCGTCGCGCAGGCCGCCACAATGGCCCATTCACGGGTCTCCACGGCGCGCCGGGCCGTCGTGCTGATGCGGGATAACTCACTGTTCATCCCGCTATTGTTAAGGAATTGCCGCTGCTATACTAGTGTCTGTCCATAAACGGGCATCCCAGCCCGTTATGGGATCGCGAAGCAAAAGCGTGGTTTTGCTTCGCTCTCATTTTCAATGACTTACGTCATTGAAAATGGCGGCACTTCCATGTGCCGCGTTAGCGTGCATCCTATTCGGGATGCACGCTATACTAACTTTTTTTGACCATGATCCGGATGAGCCGCGAATCCCAAATCCATTCCGCACGGACCGCGCACGGCTGGGATACCTATTGGCGTGTTACCGGGGATGTTGGTGCGTGGACGGCTGGTGGCGCCAGCCACCCGGCAATCAGGACGTTCTGGAGCAACTTTTTCCAGCCTCTGCAAGAGACCTGTGAAGCACCATCGCTGCTCGATATCGCCAGCGGCAACGGCGCCGTGGTGGAATGCGCGCTGGACATTTTCGCCGACCGCCCGCTGGACATGACCTGCGTGGACATCTCGGCCGCCGCCATCGCCAACATCCGCCAGCGTTTTCCCACGGTACACGGGCTGGTTTGCGACGCGCGTTCCATGCCGCTGGATGCGAAAAGATTCAATATCATCACCAGCCAGTTCGGTGTGGAATATGCCGGCATCGACGCCATCGCTGAAGCGGCCCGGCTGCTCGCGCCGGGCGGGAACATGGCCCTGTTGATCCACCACCGCGCGGGCAGCATTCACCGCGAGTGCGCCGCCAGTCTGGATGCGATCCAGCGGCTGCATGAAAGCCGTTTCATACCGCTGGCGATCGACATGTTCCAGGCCGGCTTCGCGGCGGTGCGTGGCGCGGACCGGACGCCCTATGAAGCCGCTGCCGCGCGGCTCGCGCCGGCCGTGGCCACGCTGGAACAGATCATGGCGCAGCACGGCAGGCAGGTCGCCGGCGATACCATCGCTCGTGTGTATTCTGATGTGGCCCGGATCCATGACGATCTCCCACACTATGATCCGGACGAAATGCTGGCCTGGCTGGCGCGCATGGAAGCGGAACTCGATGACTACGCCGTGCGCATGTCCTCGATGATGGATTGCGCCGTCGACCAGCCGGAGTTCGAAAGGATCCGCAATCTATTGAACAAGCAAACCATCGTGGAGCAGGCCGGACCACTGCTGGCCTCCGGGCAGGATTTACCCCTGGCCTGGGCGCTAGAGGCCCGCGGGCGGTGACAGAAGACACGCCCGGTACCGGCGGCTTGAACGATCCGGCGCTGCAGGCGTGGATCCAGCGCCAAATGAACAACGCAGTTCACGAAATGATGGAGCGTGGTCTGGTCGAAAGTCTGGTGGTCGAGGCCAAGCCGGCCTGGGTGCTGCCTTGCACGCTGCTGATCGGCAAGATTCGCCGGCAGCACCAGAGTAGTGGATTCGACTGGTTCATTTGTGGCGACGCGCCGCTGACTTACACGCTTTCAACAGTGGCAGCAACCCCGCGGGAGGCCGCCCGGCATTTCGCCCTGCAATGGCAGCTGGATGCCGCTCGCCAGGGGGAAGCTGGAAACGAACTGGCGCGGAAGGCCGGAGCGCTGTACCAGTTGGTGGAGCAGGACGTTTTTTGGCAAAAACAGGGGTCAGAGTAAAAATCCCGGGTCATTTGACCCGGGATTTTTACTCTGACCCCAAAAAGAAGGGCCGCAGATGCGGCCCTTCTTTGTTTTTCCTGAATCAACAAGCGATCAGAATTTCCATGCCGCGCGCAGGTAGTAGCCAATCCCGAACAGACGGTAGGTCGATGGATCGGTGGTGGCATTGAAGCCTATGTCCATAAACGGAGGCGCTTCGTCGGTGATGTTGGTGACACCACCGGTGAGCGTCAGGCCCAGGCCGCCGAGTTCGTAGCTGACCACGATGTCGGAATACAGCTCGGCATGGATATCCTGGATGTAGGTACCATCCGGCTGGTTGCCCTCACCGCAGTTGCAGAAAGTATCGGCATCGAGGCTGCTGATGTACTCGGCCAGATAGCCGATCGACAGATCACCCAGCGCCCACTGCAAGGTGAAGTTCGCCTTGTCTTCGGCATAGGCGCCGCCATCCTGCGCGGTCGGATCGGTGAAGCGGCCGTCCAGCCGCTGTTCCTCGGCGCCCGCGAACGGGGTCTTGGTACGCTTGATCAGATGCGACCACAGTACCGTGGCTTGCCACAGACCGATGCTCGAGCTGTAGTCCCAGCGTATCTCGGTGTCGACACCCTCGGCGCCCTGGGTGGCTACGTTCAGCGGGCCGTCGATGATCTGCGCGATGCCGAAGTCCGCCGGGCGGCGCGTGACCAGAGCGCAGGACGCTTCGTTCAGATTGATATAGCAGTCGTCGAGGATGAACTGCACACCCAACGAACTGATGGCGTCATCGACATCGATCTTCCAGTAGTCGACCGTGGCGGTGAAGCTGTGTTCACCAATGCTGGGCGTCCACACCACTCCGGCGGTGATGGTGTCGCCGGTTTCGGGCTGGAGGAAGGGGTTGCCGCCGACTTTGCTCAGCGCCTGATTTTCGTCGGCGGGCGAGGTCTGGCCATTACATCCCGCCGCGATCGGTCCAGTGGTCGGATTACAAGGATCAGCGAAGGTCGGGAAGCTGTCCTGCAAACCGGCAAACAGGTCGCTGATGGTGGGCGCGCGGAAGATGGTGCCGGCCGTGCCTCTGAGCTTCAGATCCTCTACGACCTGCAATTCCACGCCGAGCTGCCAGGTTTCATCGCCCTTGAACGCGTCCCAGTCGTCGTAGCGCAGACCACCCTTGAGGGTGACCGCCTGCGAGCCATTATCATACACCGGCGCCAGCACCTCGAGGAACACGCCGTTGTTGATCAGGTCGCCGTTGGTCGGGGTACTGGCGTTGCCGGTCACGGCGTTGGCGGATTTGCCGGAATCGGGCGTGAAGCGGAACTCCTGCTTCCAGTAGGCCCAACCCGCGGCCCAGCCCAGTTCACCGCCCGGCAATTCGAACAGCGAACCACTGGCGCTGGCGCCCACGCTGGTGTTCCTGGTTGAATATGAATCATTCAGCGTGAAGCTGATGTAATCGAACATCTCCTGCGTGACGGTACCCACAACGGGCTCACCGGTCTCACGCACGACTTCACCGCCGCCCACCAGGTTCAGCGGCACGCACCCTGGGATCACCGACGACGGATCGTTGATGTCAGTAACGCACTCGGGCACGCCGTCACCATCCACATCGTCCGAGGGGCCGAGCGCCTGCGCCAGGAGCGCGCCGCTGTATTGACCGAAATCCTGGTCCGAGCGGCTGCGCGTACCATAGTTGACATAGACATTCCAGTCCACGTCCTGGAGTTTGCCTTCCAGACCCGCCACGAATTGCCACTGCTGGATTTCCTGGGTGAAACGGCGCGGTTGTTCGAACATGCGCCGACGGACAGTGGTGGCCCCGGCACCCAACGGCAGGTCGTCGAAACCGGAGACGGCAGGATCGTTGGACGCGTTGAAGTTCTGGACCGCCTGGCGCAAATAGAAGTTGTCGCCAGAAATACCGGTACTACTCGGGTTAGTCGGATCCACGAGGAAACACGGGTCGCCGTTGTCGCAGAACAGCGGTGTCGGCGCCAGTTCCTGGGCCGACTTACGGTAATTGCCGCGGAATTCCGCGTTGAAGCGCACGTTGTCGGTAACCTCGAAATGCCCCTCGCTGAAAATGTTGTAGCGCTGGTAGGGCGTTTGCAGGTAATTGACCGGCGCGTAATTGTAGTTGCGCCCGTCGTGCACTATCGGGGTACCCGCCAGATTGGGCCCCGCCTGGGGAGTGCCGATCAGCAGCAACGGCCACGGCACCGGGTCGCCTTCGTCGTCCAGCACCGGCTGGCCGTTGAGTGTGCGGTTCCCGGGGATCCGGAACCGCCCTTCCGGGATCGACGAGGAGCCAGCCCGGTAACAGCCACCCGAGGGGGTGCCGTCGTACGGCGCAGCGACCTGCCGTTCGCAGCCCTCCGGGTAGATGTAGAAGGAATCCTGCATGAAGGCCCACGGCACGTCAGCCTGGAAGGCTTCATCCTGATCGATATATTCCGCGCCAAACACGAAATTGCCGCGGTCGAACTCGGTGCCGGCAATCACGCCGAAGGAGTTTTGCTTGCCGGCGCTGTCAAACCAGTCCGCCGTTTGCGCGGAAAATTCCACGCCCTCGAAATCGCGCCGGGTGATGATGTTCACCACGCCGGCCACGGCGTCGGCGCCATACACGGCCGAGGAGCCATCCTTGAGGACTTCGATGCGGTCAACCATGATGGACGGGATGGTCTGGAAATCGCCGCTGTCGACGATGCGCTGGCCGTTGACCAGGGTCAGGGTGCGGTCAGTACCCAAGCCACGCAAGTCGATCAGCACCGAACCGTTGCCACCATTGTTGGTGGTGGTGCCGATCGGTGAGCCGGACATGGACGGCATGCGCTGCAGAAAGTCGCCGACGTCGAGCATGCCGGTGAGCTGCATATCCGCCCGGTCGAGTACCGTCACCGGGCTGGCGCTGTCGATGTCCGCGCGTTTGATGCGCGATCCGGTAACCACGGTTTCTTCAATCTCCAGCCGTGGCAGCTCGGTTTTATCTGAATCGCTGGCCGCGTCCTGCGCGAACGCATTGGGCGTAAACGCAATGGCCAGCGCACCCGCACCCGCGCTCACATTCAATGCCAGGCGAATGGCTGATTGTAATTTCCTGTTGATAGACATGAATTCTCCTTCATGCAGTGTCATGTGATTAGTCGTCGAACTGGTGTTCAGGCATCCGAATCAAGCATGCGCCCGATCCACTTCCGTCCCATCGATCAGAACACCCCGAATAAAAAATTAAATTTTTATTATTTACTGCTTCGTCTGCTGGCAACTTCATTGCTACGGGCCATAAGCACCGGCACAGGTAAAAGCAGCAAGCGTCTCCGAACTGGCGAGATAGTATCACCATTCGGAACCGTTTGGGAAGGATTTATTAACGCGCAATTAACGCGCAATTAACGGGGTTTCCCGGCGAATCAGCGTTGGCGAATTCGGATGTCGCCGCTGAAGCTTTCTATCCTGATGTTTGCGCCGTTGCCGCCTGCGCGGAAAGAGAAGATTTTACCTCGGTCATGCGAGTCCTCGTTGACGCTGCCAAAATCGCTGCGGATTTCGCCGCTGTAGGTCTGTGCGGTAAATTCGGCCTCTTGCGCGGTGGGCAGCGTCAGCCGCACATCTCCGCTCATGCTTTGGGCATTCAGGCGCCCGCCGACAATCACATCCAGATCCATCGCCAGGTCGCCTGATACGGTTTCGAAGCGGCCCCGTTCGATCCGGTTGCCAGTGAATTCAGCATCGCCCGACACCGTGCTGAGGCGAATTTCACCCTCAATTCCCTGCAGATCCATTTCACCACTGACGGTTTCCACGGAGGCGCGCGGCGCATGGCCGCGGAAGATCACGTCACCACTGACCGACTCGGCTTCCAGTCTTTCGGTACGTGCATCGACCGTAAGATCTCCGCTGACGGAATTCAACACCAGGCTGGCGCCCGCCAGGCCTTGCACGGAAATATCGGCGCTGATGCTCCGGGCCTCGACACTGGCTGCGGCGGGAATTTGCAAACGAAGATGCGATTCATCCACATTGCGTTGGTTGTTGCGGTTGCGCACCCGGATTTCCACCCCGGATGAGGTCTCCAGGATTTCGAGATCCTCTGCATCGTCTCCCAATTCACCGCTGATTCGGACCTCGGCTTTATCCCAGGACGTGATCTCGATGGAGCCGGCCGCATTTTCTACCTTCAACAGCCCGTCCTTCCGCATCGCCCGGCTCTGTTCAATTGACGAACCTGCATGGACTGCCGGCAGCAACAGTAAAGTAACGGTCGCAAGTAAAATCGGGTGTGTGATTTTCATCATAGGGTGTTGCTCCACTGGTCCATTGCCGCGATCTGTTTTAACCATTCAATCTGGCGGGCGCGTAAGGCGGTCATCCTCGAATTCAGGAATTCATTGTCAGGCTCATCCCTGAGCGCGGCTGACAATTGCAATTCGACCTGGCGCAATGCGCCCCAGCCCCGCTCGATCCATTCTGGCTTCAATCCTGTGGCTGTCCATGGAGCCTGGTTCAGAGCCATGAATTCCCGCAAGACGGCTTGATATTCCAGTTCGCCAGCGGTGCTTGCAGTGACTGAATAGGGCCCGCCTGGCGGAGCGACGAGCGTCAGGGCTGAATCGCCGCCGGTCGAAGCCGCTGTTGAATCACGCCACTGGCTCTGCATGAGTACGCCCGCGGCAACAAGCATAAGCACGGAAGCCGCGGTGGCCAGCGGCCACAGCCGGAATCGCCAGGCAGCTGTCTTGCTCCCACTGGTGGCGGTTGACGCAAGTCGTTCGGCTATCTGCGGCCAGACATCCTGTGCCGGAGCGATTTGACGCGGCAGGCTTGCCAGCTGTCGTAAAAACGCCTGCTCATGCTGGATTTTGTTCATGCTTCGAGGTCCTCGCGAACCAGCCGGCGGGCCCGATGCAACTGGGCTTTTGAAGAACCCACTGCCATTCCGGTAATCGCAGCAATCTGCGCGTGTCCATAACCTTCAATGTCGAAAAGCACCAATACGGTTCGCGCGCGCTCCGGCAGACGGGCAATGGCCCTTTCCAGGTCCCTGCGTTGTGCGGCAAAAACATCACGGGAACCCGTTACCGTCCTTTCAGCCGATTCATCCAGCGGCTCTTCGTGCCTGGCACGGCGAACCCGGATGCGCCGGTCACTCAGAGCGACATTGGCGGACAGACGATGCAGCCAGGTGCCAAAACGGCTGTCGCCCCTGAAACTGTCCAGTTTTTGCCAGGCTCGCACAAATGCCTCCTGCAACAGATCTTCGGCCAAGCTGTTGTCGCCACCACACAGCCGCCACACCAGCGCATATATCCGATTGCGATGACGCCGGTACAGTGACTCAAAGGCTGGAACGTCGCCACTGCGTGCCAACGCCACCAGTTCCTCGTCCTCATCGTGGTCCGTCCGGGTCGTATTCCACGATACCAAGGCAGCAGCTCCTCCCATGACAGCTTTGACGAGCAAGTCCGGTAAAGGGTTTAAATGCACCGGCCCAGGAGCCGTCGGATTTTCCCCGCTTGGGTCGGTTAAATCCGACAGGCTCCTGTGATGATCAATCTTACGACGCCTTAACCGTCAACGTGCAACTCAAGCCGCCTGCGTCAAGCCGAATCGCCACCCCTCAACCGCCGTAATGCCAGACTGCTGCAGACTGGATCCCAGGCCTTTGCTGCGCAAAGCCTGGGATGACGCCCTTGTTTGCTGGACCGCCGTCATCCCAGACCGCCGCCCCCCTTACCGCCGTCATCCCAGACCGCCGTCATCCCAGACCGCCGCAGGCGGGTCTGGGACCCAGAGCAGCCCTTAAATGCACTCTGGATCCCAGAGATTTGCGTTGCAAACTCTGGGATGACGCCTTTGTAAAGCTGCACAAAGCCTGGGATGACGCCCTTACAAAGCTGCACAAAGCCTGCGATGACGCCCTTACAAAGCTGCGCAAAGCCGGGGATGACATCTTTTTATAACAAGGTTTTACGCGGCGTGCTGGGCGCCGACCTCCACCTCGACCTGCCGCCCGAGACGGAGGTCTTCGGCGTCGAATTCATCAACGGCTATGATCTCCATGACCAGATCACGGACCCTGGTCATGATGGCTGCCTCCTCCGCTGTGAGATAGCTACTGGCGACGGCGTCCTGCAACTGTTCAGCCCAGGTGATGCCCGCAAGATCACCTGTTTTTAGCGCTTTGAGAAATTTACGCTCCAGCGGTTCTGCGGCAATGACTTGCGGCAATGCCTGCTCCATCATTCCGATGGGGTGGCCGCTGCGGGCCGACTTGTAGATACCGTGGGTCAGCCGGTCGCGAGTATCTGATGGAGCGAGCAGCAATTGTGCCACTTTATGGGTCAGGCGATCACCGGGTGCACGCTCCCTGCGGCCCAGTGGAAAGACGACCAGACGCAGCAGGGTGCGCAGCACGATGTTGGGAAAATTATCGATCACCAACCGTAAGGCACCCTGAATCTTGTACATGGCATCATGAAACGCCCACGCCAGGATGACCTGGTCTGCCGCCGGGCGGCCTACCGATTCGTAGCGTTTGAGCATGGCCGAGCAGATATACAACTGGCTCAATACGTCGCCCAGTCGCGCGGAGATGTGCTCTTTCTGCTTGAGCTTGGCGCCCAGTGTCAGCATCGCAATGTCCGCTACGAAGGCCAGCGCTGACGAATAGCGCGACAGTTTCTGGTAATACTTCGCCGTGCGGCGATCCTTGGGCACTGCGGCAAACTTGCCAAAACTCATGCCCAGCACCAGGCTACGCACGGCGTTCCTAATGGAAAAGCCCATATGGGCAAACATCAATGCGTCGAAGCGGCTGATACGCTCCGCGGGATCCTGTAAACCCGCTGCCTCCATCTCCTTGAGGACGTACGGATGACATCGGATGGCGCCTTGCCCGAAGATCATCATGCTGCGCGTGAGGATATTGGCCCCTTCGACCGTGATCCACACCGGCATGCCCTGCCAGGCGCGGGCCAGATAGTTGCGCGGACCGAGAATTATGCCCTTGCCGCCGTGAATATCCATCGCATCCATGATCACTTCCCGGCCTTTCTCGGTGGCGTGATACTTGGCAATGGCCGAGGAAACAGCTGGCTTTTCACCCAGGTCAACCGCGGTGGCGGTCATTCTGGACAACGCTGAAGTGGCATAGGTATTACCCGCAATCCTGGCCAGCGCGGCTTCGATGCCTTCAAAGCGACCAATCGGCAGATTGAATTGCCGGCGGATGCGGGCATAGGCGCCCGTGGCCAGCGCCGCCATTTTTGTACCACCGGTTGAACTGGAAGGCAGTGTAATGGCCCGGCCAACAGCAAGCTGCTCGATCAGCATGCGCCATCCCTGGCCGGCCATTTTTGGCCCGCCCAATAATGCTTCGAGCGGGACGAAAACGTCCTTGCCACGAATCGGTCCATTCTGGAAGGGGACATTCAGCGGTAAATGACGCATGCCTATTTCCATTCCCCTGGTATTCCGCGGCACCAGGGCAATGCTGATGCCAAGATCCTTGTTATTGCCCAGCAAACCATCCGGATCATACAGCCGGAAAGCCAGGCCAATCAGTGTGGCGACCGGAGCCAGCGTGATGTAACGCTTGTCAAAATTCAGTCTGATGCCGGTGACAGATTTACCTTTGTACTCGCCATTGCAGACAATGCCGTAATCCGGGATCGAGGTCGCATCCGATCCAGCAATTGGGCCGGTCAGGCCAAAACAGGGGATTTCTTCGCCACGAGCCAGCCTGGGTAGGTAATACGTTTTCTGCTCCTCGGTACCGTAATGCAAAAGCAGTTCGGCCGGGCCCAGCGAGTTTGGCACAGCTATATGAGAACCCGCCACGGCGCTGATGGATGAGACTTTCTGCAGGACCGCGCGATGCGCCAATGCCGAGAAACCCAGGCCGCCATATGCCTTGGGAATGATCATGCCGAAAAACCTGTGACGCTTGAGAAACTCCCAGGTGGCCGCATTGAGGTCGGCATCCCGGTGGGTGATTTCCCATTGATTGAGCATGTCGCATAGTTCTTCTACCGGGCCTTCAACGAAAGCCTGTTCTTCTACGCTCAACTCCAGGAACGGCATGTCCAGTAGTTTTTTCCAGTCTGGTTTGCCGGCAAACAACTCACCCTCCCAGCCCACGGTACCGGCTTCGAGCGCGACCCGCTCGGTCTCGGAAAGAGTTGGCACCATGCGCAGGTACTGCTGCAGAAAAGGCGCGCTGAAGAACTTCTGCCGCCAGGGGCGATAATTGAGCGGCACTGCAGCGGCGATAAAAAGCAGGGAAGTTACAACCAAGCCCGGCAATGCAACGAATCCTGTCGCCGCGAATAACACCATAGCCACCGCCGTAGCGGCGGTCCACAGCACCAGCGTGGCACCATAAAAGGCGCAAACCAGTGAAATTATTAATAAAGTCAGAACCATAAGCAACGTCACGTCAATTCTCCCACGCAGTCTTCCTGAAAAAGAACATTTCCATACGCCAGAGTATGGAAAACTGCCAGCCACAAGTCAAATTCCCTTGCGGCCGGGTTTGCACGCGTGTATACAATCTTCGTTTTTAATGGATGCGATACGTTGCGGACAGAATCCATAGAAGGCCGATTAAGATGGCATCAATAAGGGTAAACACATGAGAGCGAGAGCAACGGTAAAAACGGCGGATAAGAGCGAAAGATCAACGCTTTCAGCAGCAGACTGGGAACGGGCCGCGGTCGAACTGATCGCAGAAAAGGGCGTCCAGGCCGTTGCCATAGAGCCGCTGGCACGGCGCATGGGAATCACCAAGGGCAGTTTTTACTGGCACTTTTCAAGCCGCGAATCTCTGTTGCAACAGGCATTGCAAAGATGGGAAGAACACGACAGCCGGAATCTGATTAAGGCACTGGGGGAAATCGATCATCCACGAGACCGTTTGATCTCTTTTTTCCGCCGGGTGGGCAAAGAGAAACTGACTCACGAAGTTTACAGCGAACTTTGTGCAGCTGCCGGTCATCCCCAGGTAGAGCCGGTGCTGGAACGCGTGGCAAATCGTCGTATGGCGCACTTGTCTGCAGCCTTCCTGGAAATGGGAATGCCGGAAAATCAAGCCAGGAACCAGGCGCGCTTAACGTATTCCGTATATCTTGGATTCCTGCAACTGCAACGCCAGCACCAAACTCCGAACCTGAGCAGCGAAGAATTCGATGCCTATATCGAGCACGTCATCGCGACGCTCATACCACCAACGCATGGCAAATAGCGGCCGTAGTCAAAGGTTCAAAACATGCCGGTTTCAAGTCGGGCCACGTCGGACATCATGGTGTGATTCCACGGCGGCTCAAAGACCAGTGATACATCAACGCGACTAACCGTTGGCACCAGCTCCAGCTTGGATCGAACATCATCCACCAGGATGTCGCCCATGCCGCAACCAGGCGCTGTCAGCGTCAATTGCACTGCAACAACACGCTCACCGGATTCTTCCACATCGACCTCGCAACTGTAGACCAGCCCGAGATCGACGATGTTCACCGGGATTTCTGGGTCGTAGCAGGTTTTCAGCTGATCCCACAGCAATTTTTCAACGTCATCGTTACTTGCATTTTCCGGCAGGCTGGGCGGCAGAATAGGCTCCCGGCCAATAGCATCAGCGTCCATGCCCGACACGCGAAACAGGTTGCCATCAACGAACACGGTAAAACTGCCGCCAAGAGCCTGGGTAATATAAGCCGAGGTTCCTGCCGGAATGGTGACCGAGTCGCCGGATGGAATCATCACGACGTCACAATCGCGCTCAAAGGTGCATGGCTGGCTGGTGTGGCTAAGCATATGTCATCGCAAAATAAGGGCTGGAGCTTGATATCTCAACATCGGCTCAAGCGACTTTCATTTGTGATTGAAGATAATTTTCAACTCCAACCTTTCCGATCAGTTGCAATTGAGTTTCCAGCCAGTCGACATGTTCTTCCTCGGAATTCAGAATCTGATTAAAAAGGTCCCGGCTGACAAAATCTTTTGCAGACTCACAATAAACGATGGCTTCACGCAACGCAGGCAAGGCATCCATCTCCAAGCGCAGGTCGCTCTCGAGCATTTCCTGTGTGTGCTCTCCGATCATCAACTTTCCGAGGTCCTGCAGATTGGGCAATCCTTCCAGGAACAAAGTACGCTCAATCAATTGATCGGCGTGCTTCATTTCATCGACTGCCTCGTGGTGCTCATAGTCAGCCAAAGCGGTCATACCCCAATCTTTGAACATGCGAGAGTGCAAAAAATATTGATTGATCGCGGTTAATTCATTCCGTAAAACAACGTTTAAAAATTCAATAACCTTCTTGTCGCCTTTCATCTATTCATGCCTCCTACTATTGCCAGCGCGGATTAAGAATAATTCATTCTACTATGAAGAATGAATTCCTGCTGGATGGAAAAGATTGACCAGGCGCGCGCCGCTCAGGAAAAACTGAGGAAACTTTGATTTATTCAGAGCTTACCTGAGTTGATTCAGGCGGCGTTGAAGACTTGAAGTAGCGGTCGGGTTGCCCGCGAATCTTGTGATTTCAGGCACTCCTTGAGCAGGGATTTGGCTTCCACCGCACAAGCACCGCATTGAGTTCCGCAGCCCGTCATGAAACTGAGCTGTTTGAATGTCTGCGCGCCGTTGTCCACCGCCGCGCGGATGGCGGAATCGCTGACTCCATGGCAAAGGCAAATATACATAACCCGAAGCTCACAAAATTTCTTGCTGGCGTGTGGTCCACATCATAAACGCAAATGCGAATGATTGTCAATTACCCACCGACGACGCCGGCCAGGGGATGTCGATAGCCGGTCAGCTATGCACTGGCAGTGTTGCCCGGATTTTCCAGCAGCGGTTCCAGCAACGACAGGGCTTTGCGGTATACCCGCCGTTTGAAAGTAATCACGTTTTCCGCCGGGTACCAGAAATCCACCCAACGGAAATCGCAGAATTCCGGCTCTTCCGTACGGCTTAGACTGAACGCTGAATCATCCGCTAAAAAGCGCAACAGGAACCAAACCTGTTTTTGCCCGATGCACAGCGGCTTGCTTAACTGCCTCTGGTAGCGTCGCGGCAGGCGATAACGCAACCAGCCCGGCGTGTTTCCCAGTAATTCGACATGCCGGGGGAGCAAACCCGTCTCTTCTTGCAGCTCCCGGTACATAGCCTCAACCGGGGTTTCATCGGTGTTCATTCCGCCTTGTGGGAACTGCCAGCCGTCATTACTCACCCGCTGTGCCCAAAACACTCGCCGATCATGGTTCAGCAATACGATGCCCACGTTGGGCCTGTAGCCGTCGGGATCTATCATCAGAACATTGTCCAGTGAATGCATTCGACCCATCTGGGCCATGTGTTGCTTGCCAGTATTCCTGATGTTACTTTGCTGGTCGAATGTTAATCGTTTCTTTCCCATGATGCCAACAGCGTTCAAACGCCTGCTGCTAGTTGTTTTGCTGCTGCTATCCATAATAGCTCTGCTACTGGCTTCTGCAACCGGATCGGTATCCCTCAGCCTGGATCAATGGCTCCAAGCTATTTCGAACCCGCGGACAGAATACGGAGAATTGTTGTGGCGCTTGCGTTTGCCGCGGGCCATTGCCGCCTGGACCGTCGGCGCACTGCTTTCCCTGTCTGGTTGCCTGATGCAGGTTTTGTTGCGCAACCCCCTGGCAGACCCCTATATCCTGGGGGTCTCCGGGGGCGCCGCATTCGCGGCATTGCTGGGAATGACGGCGGGGGTCGCCATGGCCTTTATTCCGTTGCTCGCATTATCTGGATCCCTGGCTTCGATCCTCTTGGTATTCGGCCTTGCCCGCGGTGAAGGACCATGGAGCACCACGCGCCTGCTGCTGACAGGTGTGGTTACGGCTTCAGGCTGGACTGCCCTGATCAGCCTGGTGTTGGCGCTGGGCAGCGACAGTAACTTGCGGGGCATGCTGTTCTGGTTGATAGGTGACCTTGGCTATGCCATCACGCCCCCATGGGTGCTGCTGGTCCTGGCAACCATCTTCCTGGTTTGCATGGGTCTGGCCCGCAGTCTGAATGTGCTCGCCATGGGCGAAACGACGGCGCGTTTACTGGGTGAACCCACCCAGGGATTGCTTTGGCTGGTCTATCTTTTGGCTTCCATCCTGACTGCAGCCGCTGTATCCATTGCCGGTAATATTGGTTTTGTCGGCCTGATCGTGCCGCACCTGATGCGCCTGCTGGTTGGCTCGGATCACCGGATATTGTTGCCCAGCGCGACCCTTTTCGGCGGCCTTTTCCTGGTCGTCTCCGATACGCTGGCGCGAACGGTCCTGGCGCCGCGGCAGTTGCCCGTCGGCGTAGTGACCGCGCTGCTTGGCGTTCCGCTATTCCTGTTGTTGCTCAACCGTGCGAAGCTGAAGCAATGACCCGGCTGAACTGCAGCCACCTCGATTTGAGTATCGCCGATATACAGGTCGTCACTGATTTCAATCTTGAACTGTCACCGGGCAGTTTCTGGGGTCTGCTGGGTTCCAACGGCGTGGGCAAGACCACTCTGCTCAAGTGCCTGGCCGGATTGCTTCCACCCAAGGGGGGACAGGTGTTGCTCGAATCACGCGCAATGGATGAGTTGCCGCGCAGAATTCTGGCGCGCCATGTCGGCATGATGCAGCAACATACGGCCTACGTCTTCGACTCCAGCGTGTTACAGATCGCCCTCACCGGCAGGCATCCGCACCTGGGTTACTGGCAACGCGAAAGCCCAGCGGACATTGACAAAACGCAGGCAGCGCTGACGGCTGTAGGCCTCGGTGGCTTTACGCAACGCAGCGTTACCGGCCTGTCCGGCGGGGAAGCCCGGCGGCTGGCCTTTGCCGCATTACTGGTGCAAGAGCCGGATATCATGTTGCTGGACGAACCCACCAACCATCTCGACCTGCGTCATCAGGTCCAGATCATGGGCATGATTCGTGCCCGGACTGTGGGCGCTGCAAGTACGGCCATTGCCGCGCTGCATGATGTCAACCTGGCAGCCAGGTATTGCAGCCACGTGGTGATGCTGTTTGGTCAAGGACAATGGTGCGCCGGCAGCACCGGACAAATGCTCAGTGAGTCCAGTTTGCAGCGTCTTTATGGCTGCGCCGTGGAAAAGCTGGACGGCACACAGGGACCCCGGTTTTATCCGCTGACCACGGATTGACGATTCCTTGGAGCCGCCACGCGGCAGCAGGGAAACGAGACTCGTATCAGCCGTCATCCCAGCGGCTGCGCCAGCAGGCGCGTGGGATCCAGTCTGCGTTAAATGGCTGCTCTGGATGCCAAACATGCCTGCGGCAGTCTGGCATGACGGTAGTAAAAATGGCAGCCTGGCATGACGGCGGTAAGGAGGCAGCAGTCTGGCATGACGGTAGTAAAAATGGCAGCCTGGCATGACGGCGGTAAGGAGGCAGCAGTCTGGCAGGACGGCGGATGGCTCTTCACGGAGGTGGGGCTGGCGCCGATTCCACAGGGTCGAGACCGGCGCGCAGCCCGGTGTAAATCTTGCCCAATGACCATGCTCCCCAGGCCCATAACCCCATGATGGGAACATAGATCCAGGCAATCTGCGCCATGGAAAGGCCTGCCGTGGTGAGGCCTTTGAATACCCAGCTCGCAGCCACGTCACTGCCACGATAGATGGCCGTATCGATAAAATTCTTGCTCTTGTATCGGGTCTCGCGATCAACCACCGTAAACAGCATTTCCTTGACCGGCCCCAGGATTCCGTAGTTCAAAGAGCGCTGCGCCACTTGCACGGCAGCGAACAGAACCAGGCTCATGGCGCCGCCCAGGATGACAAAGCCACCGGCCAGCAGCAAAGGAATGAACACCAGTGTTCGGGGTATGCCGAAACTACTGACCAGCCGTGAGGTTATGAAAAACTGCAGGATGAAGGCGATGATTTGGACGACGTAGTCGATGTTGCTGAAAAATACAGTCCGCTCTTCAAACCCTGCAATCTGCTGATCCACCAGCACCGCCAAGCCGTTGTACAGAAACGTGGAGGTGAGATTGTGCAACAGCATCAGCAGGCACGCATACAGCAGGTACCTGGAGCGGAAAACCCGGATGGCTCCTTGCCAGACGCTGCCACCTATCACCTCTACCCGGGTATGCGTGATGCCGCGTTGATGCCGCCCCAGAATGATCGCCAGCATGGTGGCAACGCACAGGCAAGCCAGTGATACCGACATTACCCCCAGCGTACCGTTTTCGCTCACCATCCCGGCCGTCACTCTGGGGCCGATAATGGCGCCTATACTCCCGCCTGCCGTGATGACGCCAAACAAGCGCTGTGCCTGACCCGGGTGAAAAATATCCGTCATGAAACTCCAGAACACCGAAACCACGAACAGATTGAATACGCTGAGCCAGACATAAAATGCCCGCTGTATCCAAATGGGTGTCGCCTCATCCCGGAATCCCAGCATGAACAGCACCAGGTTACAGATGAAAAAAAGATAAATGGCAGGAATGAACTGACCGCGACGAAACCGTGATACCAGGAAGCCAAACAAGGGCACGATCGCCAGCATGGTGATGAAGGTCGCCGTATACAACCAGTGAAGAATACCGCTGTTGTATGCCGCTACTGTGCCGCGAATGGGCCGCAGCATGAAATATCCGCCCAGCAGAAAAAAGAAGTAGGAAAATGCCAGCATGAGCCGGGGCCACTCCCCTGGCTCCACCCGAACCAGCCGCTCGATGATGGCATGGCCGTGATTGACTTCGACTGATTCAGCCATCATGCCTCATAGTTGCCCGATACCCTGTCCAGCAGACTATCATTTGTGACTTGATATGGCACTGGATCCCAGAGATTCGCGTTGCAAACTCCGGGATGACGTCGGCAAAAGAATGACGCCAGCAATAGCAGGCAAACGCTCTCGCCCACGGGTGATTTATTCGCTATCATGCCAGCACCAGTCAATACGCTAACGTATGGAATTTGATTTCATCATCATCGGGGCCGGATCAGCAGGTTGCGTCCTGGCCAACCGATTGAGTGCGAAGCCCAATCATCGTGTGCTGCTGCTCGAAGCGGGCGGACGCGACTGGCATCCGTTCATCCACATGCCGGCCGGATTGGGTAAGTTAATGGCACTGAAAAACGTCAACTGGGCCTATAAAACCGAACCGCAGGCGGAACTTGGCAACCGCCGCCTGTACTGGCCCCGGGGGCGCGTACTGGGTGGATCCAGTTCCATCAATGCAATGTGTTATACCCGCGGCCAGGCCGAGGATTACGATGCGTGGGCAGCAGCTGGCAATGCCGGATGGGATTTCCAATCGGTGCTGCCCTGGTTCATCAAGTCCGAAGACCAGGAAAACGGAGCTTCACCCTACCACGGTGTCGGCGGTCCCCTGAGCGTTCAGAACTTGCGTTACAGCAACCCCTTGTCCGCGGTTTTTCTGCAGGCAGCGGAGCAGGCAGGCTACCAGCGTAACGAGGATTTTAACGGCGCCAGGCAACGTGGATTTGGCTATTACCAGGTGAACCAGCGCAATGGGCGGCGCTGCAGCGCCGCGGTGGCCTTTTTGCGCCCTGCCCGGAACAGACCCAATCTCACCGTGCGCACCGGGGCGCTGGCGCACGTGATTCAGTTCGATGGCCCGCGCGCCGTGGGAGTGAAGTACCAGCATAAAAACCCGCTCGAATCCGCCACCGCCGGACACATCATCCTGGCCGCAGGAGCCATCAATTCGCCACAACTGTTGATGTTGTCCGGCGTCGGACCCGCCAGCAACTTGCGCGCACACGGCATAAGAGTCCATCACCAACTCGAAGGCGTGGGTAAGAATCTGCAGGATCACCTCGATATATGCACGCTGGTCAAAAGCCTTAAGCCCATCACTTACGACCGGCTCAACGAAGTGGCTGTGGCGCTGCGCTACCTGTTCGGCCGCAACGGCCCGGGTAGTTCAAACATCGCCGAAGCCGGAAGCTTCATCGTCAGCCGCCATGCGAACGATGAACGCCCGGACATCCAGATGCATTTTGTGCCCGCGCTACTGGATAATCATGGCAGAAACCGCCTGCCTGGCCATGGCATGACCATCCATACCTGTGCCCTGCGCCCGCAAAGCCGTGGTGAAATTACCTTGCGCTCGGCCGATCCAAAGCAGGCGCCGGCCTTGCAGCCGCGTTACCTCAGCACCGACTACGACCGCAAGATGATGATCGAATGCGCCCGTCTGCCGCGGGAAATATTCGCCCAGACCGCATTCATACCGTATGCCGGTGACGAGATTTACCCAGGTGCGGGTGTGCAGACCGAGGCGGAATTGCTGGCTTTCATCCGCAGGAAAGCTGAGACCATCTATCACCCCGTCGGCACCTGCAAAATGGGTGTGGACGAATCAGCAGTGGTCGATCCGATGCTCCATGTCCGTGGTCTGGAAGGCCTTTCCGTGGTTGACGCCTCAGTCATGCCAAGTCTGGTTTCCGGCAACACCAACGCACCCACCATCATGATCGCCGAGAAATTCGCCGCTGAAATCTGAAACTGCCTTATGACGTAGTGTGTCGCTCACCCGGAAAGCCGGTCAGCATAGGCAAAGGAACGTGGATCAGGCTGCAGCTGACCCGCAGCAATTCGAGCTCCACGGGAATGGTCTTGCCGTCGTGCGCCACGGTCAGCAGCAGCGCGTTGACCAGGCGCTGTTTGTCGCTGCTACGCATGCGGTCCAGTTGTGGTAAATCCTCATCCAGGATGTTCACCCAGCCATCCACGGCCGGCATTTCCACCGCTTCGCCGGCTGCCAGGCTGTTCATCCCGGCGCGGAACGCGGCGGTGGCCGCGGCGCTACTCTCGTGACCGTGGACCGCCAGTACGGCAAGGACCCGGCTGGCTACAGGCATGCAGCGGCTCAACGTCAGATTGCCTGCGGTCCTGACCAGATGCGGGTTTTGCGATTCCCACAGGTGCTGGCTGATCAGTCCGGCCAGCAAATACTCGAACACGTCAACACTGCCATCCAGCCTGACCAGGTCCTGCACCACCGCCAGCACGCGTGCCACGAACTTGGGCGGACGGCGCTTCAATGCCGGGAAAGATAATTCCAGCAAAGGCAAGCGCTGACCCGCAGTGGGCACCTGGTCCGCTGTCAGCAGGGCCCGCACCCGGGCCTCACTGTCCGCACCCATGCGTTGTGCGATAAGTAGCAGTTGTTGCTCCCTGCGTTCGTGCTCCCGCTCCAGCAGTGCATAAAACAGGACTTCCGCAGCCCACTCAGCGGATTGAGCCGCTTGCCGGACGTTTTCGGGAATGGATGCGGCGAGTGCTGTCGCCATTAAAATGCGCTCCCCATTTGGCTGACCGATCTGGTCGATCAACCCGCCCGCACCGATCCAGCCGGCGCCACCAAACGCTGCCGCCGCGCTTGTGCGGGCTTTATCGTTGCCTGTGGAACGTTCCTTGGGCTGCTGTTGTTGTTCAGTCGCCAGGCGGGCAGCAAGGCGATCAAGGTCGTCAGCCTTGAATGCCGGCTCGATCCGCCGTATGCGCTCCGCCAGTGGCGGGTGGGTTGAAAACAGCAACATTTTCCGCCCGTCAGCAAACAGCATGTGGCTGATTTCCTCGGTATCCGCAACCACGAGAGACCCTTCGCTGTAGACGGCTATTTTCTTCAGTGCGCCGCCAATTCCATCGGGGTCGCGGGTAAACTGCACTGCCGTTGCATCGGCAAGGTATTCGCGCTGACGTGCAATGGCGGCCTTGATCCAGCGTCCAAAGAACAGGCCGATGTATCCCACGATCGTCAAGCCCAATGCGATCAGCAAGATGGCCGACCCGTTTTTGCCCCGCGAACGGCCCATGTAGCGTGAGTGCATCAAGATGCGCTGGCCGATCAGCGCCAACAGCAGGATGCCAAACAACGCGCCCATCAGGCGGATATTGATGCGCATATCGCCATTCAGGATATGGCTGAATTCATGCGCTACCACACCCTGCAATTCGTTACGGTCGAGTTTTTCCAGGGTGCCGCGGGTGACGGTAATCGCAGCGTCAGTGGTCGTGTAACCGGCAGCAAAAGCATTGATGCCCGCTTCCTGCTCCAGCACATAAATTTCCGGCACCGGTACGCCGGAGGCCAGTGCGATCTCTTCGACCACGTTGCGCAGCCGACGGCGCAGAGGATCCCGCGAGTCTGATTCCAGCAGGCTGCCACCGAGTTCACGGGCGATCTGGCCGCCGCCGGAGCGCAGTTTCACCGTCTTGAACAGGCTGGCCAGGCCGATCACCAGGACCGTTGCCAGCGCACCGCCGCCCAGCAAGGACAGGTTCTGGCCCAGTGACTGGGCGGAGAACGGCTGCCATCCACCTGCGGGTGAATTCGAAACACCCAGGGTCAACAGCAGGACAATATCGACGGCTGCCACCACCGACAGTACGGCCAGGGCGAACACCAGCACCAACCAGCGCGACTGTTTCCTTGCTTTATCCTGATGCTCGAAGAAGTTCATCGTTAAGCAGCAGCAAACACGCGCCGTTGCCGGAACTCAGAATGCGACCCGGGGAACTTCCCGCTTGGCTTCATTTTCAATTTCAAGCAACTCAGCGCCTTTGAATCCGAAACGGTCGGCAATCAAATTGCCGGGAAAGGATTCACGCTGCGTGTTGTATGCCATGACCGAGTCGTTATAAGCCTGGCGCGCAAAGGCGACCTTGTTCTCGGTCGTGGTCAACTCTTCTGAAAGCTGCATCATGTTTTGATTGGCTTTGAGGTCAGGATAAGCCTCGGATAAAGCAAACAGGCGGCCCAGTGCGCCAGACAGTCCCTGCTCGGCTTCAGACAGGCGCTTCATGGCCGCAGGATCGGTTGGGTCTTTGGCGGCGGCCTTCAGCCCGGATACCGCTGCATTGCGGGCATTGACTACCTCTTCCAGGGTGCCGCGCTCATGCGCCATGTAACCTTTCGCCGTTTCAACCAGGTTGGGAATCAGATCATGACGGCGGGTGAGTTGCACATCGATCTGGGCAAACGCGTTCTTGTAACGGTTGCGCCCGGCAACGAGACGGTTGTAGATCGTAATGACGAACAGGACAACTGCAACGATCAATCCAAGAATGATCCAGCCCATGATGCTTCTCTCCCCGGTCAATGAACAGGATGGAAGTGTAACAAATTCAGCTGTCGACCTGACGTGCCGCAGGTCATAGGATCAGGACGATTCAAGCTTCGCCCATGAATCCCTCAAAGTCACGGCCCGGTTGAGCACGGGCCGGCCTGGCTTCGAGTCCACGAGGTCATGGATAAAATAACCCGAGCGCTCAAACTGGTAATAATCGCCCGGCTGGCCCTCTGCCACCGATGGTTCGACAACGGCATCGGTGATGATATCCAGCGAATGCGGGTTGAGAAATTCAAGAAAATCGCGCGTTTTGTCCGCCAGCGGATTGGCCACATTGAACAGGCGGTCGCACAAGCGTACTTCCGCGCGCACGCCATGGACCGCCGATACCCAGTGAATGGTGCCCTTGACCTTGCGCGCGGCGCCCGGCAAGCCCGAGCGGCTGTCCGGATCGAATTCGCAGTGAAGCTCGGCCACTTCACCTTGTTCATTCTTGATCACCGCAACGCAACGAATGATGAATGCATTGCGCAGGCGCACTTCGCCGCCGGGTTTCAGACGATAGAATTTGGCGGGCGGATCTTCCAGGAAGTCCGACCGCTCAATCCAGATTTCGCGGTTCAGCGGAACCTTGCGCAAACCCATGGATTCATCCTGCGGGTGCACCGCCGCTTCCAGCCACTCGGTTTCATCCGGCGGAAAATTGGTCAATACGACCTTCAATGGTTCCAGCACGGCCATGGTACGGGGTGCGCGGGCATTGAGATCATTGCGCAACGCGTTCTCAAGCAGGCTCATGGATATGATGCTTTCGGACTTGGAAATACCCATCTCATCCCAGAACGAACGTATGGATGCGGCAGTGAAGCCCCGCCGGCGCAGCCCGGCCAGGGTCGGCATGCGCGGATCGTCCCAGCCGCTGACATGGCCTTCCTCCACCAATTGCCGCAACCGGCGTTTGCTCATGACCGTGTAGTCCAGGTTGCCACGCGCAAACTCGATTTGCTGCGGCCGGCACGGCGCGGGAATGTTGTCCAGGAACCAGTCGTACAACGGACGGTGATCTTCGAATTCCAGCGTGCACAATGAGTGCGTAATGCCTTCTATCGCATCGGAAATGCCGTGCGCCCAGTCATACATCGGGTATATGTGCCAGGTATCTCCGGTACGGTGGTGCGCTGCATTGCGGATCCGGTAAATCACCGGGTCGCGCAGGTTGATGTTGCCCGCGGCCATGTCAATTTTGGCCCGCAGAACATATTTCCCATCCTCGAACTTGCCGTTCTTCATGCGCGCGAACAGGTCCAGGTTCTCTACCACCGGCCGGTCCCGGTAAGGGCTGTCGCGGCCGGCTTCAGTCAGGCTGCCGCGGTATTCGCGGATCTCGTCCGCCGAGAGTTCCTCTACGTAGGCCTTGCCGTTCCTGACCAGGTGCACGGCGTACTCGTATAGCTGCTCGAAATAGTCCGAAGCGTGGCGCAGTTCTTTCCACTCGAAACCCAGCCAACGCACGTCCTGCATGATGGCGCGGGCATAATCCTCATTCTCTTTCAGCGGATTGGTATCATCAAAACGCAGATTGGTGGCGCCGCCGAATTCCTCGGCCATGCCGAAATTCAGGCAAATGGACTTGGCGTGGCCGATATGCAGATGACCATTGGGTTCGGGCGGGAAGCGGGTGAGTATCGTATGGTGTTTCCCGGACTCGATATCCGCAATGATGATGTTACGGATGAAATGGCTGGGCCGGTTGATTTCGTCAATGCTCATAGGATGGCTTCGTTGGGTTAGGTGACGCGTCAGCGAAAGCATCAGATTCTAGCGCATTGTGGGATTTGGCCACATCGGGTAGGAGGCGGGATTACTCCCGCCGTCCTCCCACACCACCGGACGTGCGGTTCCGCATCCGGCGGTTCATGGAGCGCACTGGAGTCGGCGCGTCGTATCGAGCAGCGACACCAGACCTAAACGATCAAAGAAGGACTTCGGGAAAGCCTGGTTCATGTGGCTTGCACCACTATTCCACCACGGCCCACGTTGATTGAAGGCTGAGCGGAACGCCCGTTCTTCCTTCAGCCCCGCCTGCATCAGATGCTTCGCACGAGTATACGGGCGTTTCCACTGCCGCCATAGAATACAGCGCAGTTTGTGCCTGATCCAGCCATCCAGCTCTTCCAGCACCCGCTTGCTGTCAGTCAGATGGAAATACACCATCCAGCCGCGCAGGATCGGGTTGAGTTCAGTGATAACTGTGGTCAGGCTACGGCCTCTCGCGCCTTGGAGTACTTTGCGGACGTTATCTTCCAGCCGTTGCCGGCTGGCCGCTGCGATCCGCAGTCTCGGGGCTTGGTGCCGGGTGAGGCTGTAGCCCAGAAACTTCCTCTGCCACGGATGCGCCACCGCGCTCTTGGTCACATTCACCGTGAGCTGGAGCGTATCCGCCAGAAACCGGGTGATGCTCGCCATGACCCGTTCCCCTGCTTGCTGGCTTCGGACATAGATGTTGCAGTCGTCGGCATAGCGGCAGAAGGCATGGCCCCGGCGCTCCAGTTCCCGATCCAGTCCCGTCAGCAGGATGTTCGACAGCAGCGGACTGAGCGGTCCACCTTGCGGTGTACCTGCGGTCCGGGGGCTCACCACCCCATCTGCCATCATGCCCGCTTCGAGGAACCGGCGCACGAGTTGCAGTACTCGTCGGTCGTCGATCTTCTTCGATAGCTTCTCCATCAGCAGGTCATGATTAACACGGTCGAAGAACTTCTCCAAATCCATGTCCACCACCACCCGGCGACCTGCGGCAACATACTGCTGCGCTGCCTTGACGGCCTGATGGGCGTTCCTCCCCGCTCGAAAGCCATAGCTCGATGCAGAGAAGTCAGCCTCGAAGATCGGTGACAGTACCTGATGCAACGCTTGCTGGATCAGTCGATCCGTCAGCGTCGGAATGCCGAGCGTCCGCTCCCCGCCTTGCGGCTTGGGAATGTCTACCCGGCGTACCGGTTGGGGGATGTACTCCCCAGCCAATAGCTTGGCCTTGATCGTCGGCCAGTATTGCTTCAGGTGATCTTTGAACGCGGCGATACCGATGCCATCGACACCCGCGGCACCCTTGTTCTTGACCACCCGTTGATACGCAAGCCATAGGTTGTCGCGTTCGCACACAACATCCATCAGCCCGCTTGACTCCGCTTTCGTCCGCCAACGGGTCGTCACGTCAGTCTCGGCGCCCATGGCAGCCCCGCCAGCGTTCTGCGCCAGTTCCTCCGCTTGGGTAGTCACTTGCCGTGTCTCTTCTGCCTTCATCGACTGTCCGTGTGGTCCCGCCGCCTACTTGCGGCTTTCCATGTTTGGCCCTTCGGTTCGTACTGACCCCTACTATGGCCTCTGCTGACTTCTGCATGGGCTTCCCAACACCTCTCAATGTCGGTAGCACAGGAGGTTGCCCTCGGCACCCATGTAGATCTCCCCGGGTATGATGCACCCACCTTCACGCTTATACCTGTCGGATATACGTCACGGCGTTCCGTGCAAGTTTCGGGCTTTGACGATATACGCCGCCTGACCCAGCCGTGCCGCCTCCTATCCGCTTCCTGTTCGTCAGGCCAGCGCTTTGCCTTCGGCTTCCTCCAGATTCGCAGTCGCCCGCGACACCCTTGCCGTTCGGCTAACTCTTCCCCTTGCCGGGCGAGTAGAGGACTTTCACCTCCAAGTGAGTGCGCCCTGCCGGGCGCACATCGGGTAGGAGGCGGGATTACTCCCGCCGTCCTCCCACACCACCGGACGTGCGGTTCCGCATCCGGCGGTTCATGGAGCACACTGGAGTCGGCGCATCGTATCGAGCAGCGACACCAGACCTAAACGATCAAAGAAGGACTTCGGGAAAGCCTGGTTCATGTGGCTTGCACCACTATTCCACCACGGCCCACGTTGATTGAAGGCCGAGCGGAACGCCCGTTCTTCCTTCAATCCCGCCTTCATCAGATGCTTCGCACGAGTATACGGGCGTTTCCACTGCCGCCATAGAATACAGCGCAGTTTGTGCCTGATCCAGCCATCCAGCTCTTCCAGCACCTGCTTGCTCTCGGTCAGCTGGAAATATGCCATCCAGCCGCGCAGGAGCGGGTTGAGTTCAGTGATAACCGTGGCCAGGCTACGACCTCTCGCGCCCTTGAGCACTTCGCGAATTTTGGCCTCCAGCCGTCGCCGGCTGGCCGCTGCGATCCGCAGTCTCGGGGCTTGGTGCCAGGTGAGGCTGTAGCCCAGAAACTTCCTCTGCCACGGATGCGCCACCGCGCTCTTGGTCACATTCACCGTGAGCTGGAGCGTATCCGCCAGAAAGCCGGGTGATGCTCGCCATGACCCGTTCCCCTGCTTGCTGGCTGCGGACATAGATGTTGCAGTCGTCGGCATAGCGGCAGAAGGCATGGCCGCGGCGCTCCAGTTCCCGATCCAGTCCCGTCAGCAGGATGTTGGACAGCAGCGGACTCAGGGGCCCACCTTGCGGTGTACCTGCGGTCCGGGGGCTCA
>CAVPUV010000073.1:0-74025 GCA_963708905.1 uncultured Gammaproteobacteria bacterium
CGCTGACCCTCTCCAAACACTCGTTCGGATGGCGCCCTCGTATGGCTTGATCAGCCACCAAAGTGCAAATGGTTTGCTTCGGCAGCTTGGCCCGGCAACTCTTGGCCCGGCAACCCATTCGTCCTTCAGCACCTGCATGCACTCATCGTAATGGGTCTTGACCCATTTCTCGCACTCCGGTTCATGGTCGCATGCGCTATCCGACTTGATGAAAGTGGCATTGCAATCATTGTTGCCTTTCTTGACCTCCGGCGACACGCAATCCTCCCACTGCTGTTGCACCTTTTCGCAGGGGTCGGCAGATGAGGCTTCAGCAAATACAAAATTCGTCCAGGTTGTACACTGCGGGAGAACATCCACCGTCCTGTTGCTGGCCATGGGGCCGCTTGCACCGGGGACGCTTTGCACGGTAACCAGATACAAGCCGCCTGCAGGCAGATCAAAGTCGGCAAAACCGTTGGCGTCCGTGGCCTGCGCAATCGTAGTACTCTGGCCTTCGATAACGACTTGCGCACCTGCGATCGCGGATCCTTCTGCCGCCTTTGAAGCCGTGCGCGTCAAGCCGACCACCAGTTGGGTTTCTGCGCCGGGTGCCGCACAGCGAGTTGCTTTCGCCGCCGGTTGCTTGTCTGGAAGGGTCTTCGCGTAAGGCCGAACCGGCGCCGGCGGCAGTCCGCAATCGTACCAGGCATCCTGCAATGCCTGGTCATAGGCTATCGGGTTCGTTTCGGCTTTCTTGCGCATCACGATGATGGGCGCCTTGGGTGCAGGATCGGTCATGCATGTGCTGTCCACCTTCACGCCCGCTGCCGACTTCGGCAGGATCTGCCACCAGCCGTAGCCACTCGCCTGGGCGCGCAGGGCCGGCACCTGCTGGTCCTCCTGATAGATCCCGCCCAGCGTCTTGTCCTTGACCGCACTCAAAATGTTGGAACCCACGATCCGCTCTTCCGGCTCGCCTGCCAGCATGCGCATCAGCCCGTACTGGGCCGACACGTCGATATGCGAATCGATGACGTTCTGCGTCGTCCAGGGCTCGACGCTTTGTGGAGCTGCCGGTGGTGGCGGAGGAGGCGCAGCCGGCGGTGGTGGTGGGATAGTCGACTGCGGTATTCCGGGCGATGACGGCGGCTCCGGCGGTATCGGCGGTTCTGCTGGAGGTGGCGGTGGAGGCGCAGCCGGCGTGGTGGTGGGATAGTCGACTGCGGTATTCCGGGCGATGAGGGCGGCGTCACGGAGGTACTGTCCAATGATTTCCTCAGCGTGAGGGCGCGGGCCAACGCCGGGGATACGGTGGCCCCTGCCGCTTGCAACTCGACACGGTCGATGCCCATGAAGTAGCCGGTCGATTGTCCGCTCTTGCCGGTCACGCGCAGATGCAGCTCCTGCGGACCCGCAGCGAGTTGCAACTTGCCGAGCGTCGCTTCACGCAGCGCCACGCGATCGTTGTAGCCATCGAAGCTGACAAGGCCCTGCCCCGCCAGCATGATTTCGGCAATGCCGAAGTCTGGCGCCACGGTGAGGAACACCCTGACTTCATACAGCCCCGCGGCGGGCAGGTTCAGGTTCAGCCGCAGCTGTGCCCCCGGCTGGCGCGCGCCCCAGAACAGCTGTGCGTTGCCGCTCCAGTCCGCACCAAACCCTGCCATCTCCTGGCGCGCGAATTGACCATCCGAGGCCTGTGCCGTGCCAATCAGCGCCTCGCCTTCCATCACCACTGGCACGGTGCTCTGTGCTGTTGCCGCGGAAGAAACCAGGGCAGTGAGCAGCATTGCGGCCCATGTCAGCGCCATGACGCGCCACAGTGTTTTGAGTCCTGCAAAGAAACTGGCGGAATTCATAGACGACACCTCAGGATGACTGATTTCACGAACTGGCTAGCAGCGATAACACTGGCTCCGGGTGCGCTAGCGTGCCGCAGCCGGGGCAAGGCGCAGCCGATCGACACCGACGAGGAAGCCCGTCGAACTTGGGTTCTTGCCGACGATCATAAGGCTCACGCGCCGCGTGCCGGGCTCCAGGGCATAGGACCCAAGGGCAATGGCGACGGGTGGCATCACCCCAGGGGCATAGCCGTCGAACCCGGCCCTGGAGCGCTGACCGTCCACTTCCATCTGCAACTGCCCGTAGTCAGGCGCGCGCGTCAGGAAAACTTCCACTTCGTAGCTTGCCGCCCGCGGCACCTCGATGAGGAAATCCAGCGTCGCCCCAGCCGCTCCGTCAAGCCAGAACAGCTGCGCGTCAGCGCTCCAACCCTGGCCAAAACCAGCCATGGGCTGGGATACCGTGCGCCCACCCCGCAGTTGTACTTTGCCGGCCGCGAATAATGCTTCCGCCTCAGCGTCGATCGGCCCCGACTGGGACTGCAGCACCCGGCCGACGGCAGCGATGGTGCTGGCGCTGGCGCGCCGGTTCCGCGGCTCTGCCTGCCTTGCCGCAGTTGTCGAATCCGCCCCGGCATTGACCGCTCCTGGCACGAGCTGCGGCGTGCCGCTGACGGCCGCATTGCCGCCGCCCTGGCTACTCGCCTGCACCAGCGGTACGTACTGCCTGCAGTATTTCTTGCCGTTGGACTGGAGCGCCTCCAGACATGCCGAGTACCCGGCATAATTATCACAGATCAGGCGCAGGCCGCTCTTTTTGGCTTCCTCCTGGCCTGGCCCGACACAGCCCCTGCTCTTGAGCTTGCCTATCTGCCCAATGAACTTCAGCGATTCCGACGCAAAGGCCTGCTGGTACTGGCTCGTCATCGCGTCGCAGGCCCTTGCCCAGACGGTGGGTTGCACGTCCTGCAGCTTCAGGTCGGCAAAGCACTGCGTCGCAAGCTGATTAAATAAAGATTTGAACAGCTCAAATTTCTTGCCCTGGTCCTGCAGCAGTTTGCAGCGCCCATCGTCGGGTTCGGGGAACGGGAAGCGCGCACGCATCTGGAACGGACAGTTCACGTTCACGAAGAGCTTCTGCAACGGCAATTCTCCCGACGAAGGCTTGCCGTAGGAATTGAGCACCGCGCCGCGGATCGCCGGGCGGGCCACGGATTCAAAATAGCCGTCCACGGCCACCGGCAGAGCCTTGGCAAAGGCCTGGACTTCCGGGCTGAAGCGCTTGTCACGCATGTCGCTGCAGGTCTTTCGCGCCGTCGAACGATACTGGTTGTGCGCATCGAAGTAGTCGACGCAGGGATGCCAGATCTTGCTGGAGATCGGGCCAATGCTCTGACCTTCGAACGCCAGCGCCGTGGCGTACTGGTACCAGGGCTGCCAATAGAGTGCGTAATAGGTGTTGTAGGGCATGTGGCTGTCGTCGCCGAAGATGGCGTTCTCGAGCGCGTCAGCACCCGCTACAAACCCTTTTGCCACCTGTTCCGCGGCTTTCTGCGCCGCCAGCAACACCTCCGCCAGCGCGCTGCAGAGCACATCCTTGGCGGCTCCGGCCGCGCCGTCACCAGGTATGAACTGACACGCACCGGTGCCGACGACGCCTATAAGTGCCCACCAGTCCGGTCCCTTTAACGCCTGATAGGCGTCGTCGAGTTGTTGGGCCTTGGTCGAGATCACCCAACCGACGATGTCACAGACAGGTCCTTTGACAGGTCCCTGCACAGGTATCACGGCACAGATGATGGTTTTCGCCGCAACCTGGCCACCGATGTTGACGACTTTCAGCCACTGCTCATCGCGCGCCGCCTCGAAGACCGCCACAAGCTTTTTGATACGGTCATCACCCGGGCCGATGCCGAGAGTCTGCGTGGCTTGCTTGTTCGCCGTTTCGGCGGCGCAATCTATGGCGTTGCCACCGCCGGCGAGGCACTCGATGAGGGGTCGTGCCGGCGCCAGCGTCGGGTCAACCGCCTCGATCACCCAATCGAGGAGATCTTTGGCATGGGCAGGTGCAGCGGCAAGGGTGAAAAGCGCGACTACTGCGGCGCGGAACGCGCTCCCGACAGTGACATGCCATGTCCGCTGAGCCGAACGCAAGACACTCCCTCCTGCAGCAGAAGTGGACAATAACGGTACGCCTGATGGGAGCGCCCATCAAACCATACCATTCACATTCTGCCGTTGACATTTTGGCGGCAGGGGTTGGCGGCCGGGGTCAGAGTAAAGTGTCAGAGTAAAGTGCCAGAGTAGACTCAGATTTTTCTGACAACTAACCAGCCTGTTACTCTGGCACTTTACTCTGACCCGTGTTGAAGGGCGTTCCCATTGCACCCCTTATTCAAGCTCCCTGCCGGTGTGGTCTGCCGTTTCAGAGCTTGCAGGTGGCGGATCCTGTGGTAATCGCTGCAAACGCGACTCAATCGAGGGATGCGTAGAGAACACTTCGGCCGACTGACCATTCATGCTGCCAATTTGAGTCAGCACCGCGCGCAAACCACCGGCCGCAAAACCGGTCACGGCCGCGAGGCTTCGCCCCTTCTTATCGGCATCGTATTCAGTGCCGGGATCAAAGCCTTTGTCGAGAATCTCACTCGTAACATCACCAACGACCTCCTCGTATTGGGCAAAGCTGGCGTTGTTGTCTGCCACCAGGTCGGAAACGCCGCCGAGGAGTTCACTCCGTGCGATGATACGGACGGCATGGCGCTGATCGATATGAATAATCTCGTGCGCCAGCACTCCGGCCAGTTCATCATCGTTCGGCAGCAGTTCATACAGCCCCCGTGTAATGAACACGCGGCCGCCTGGCGCGGAAAAAGCGTTGATGGCATCCGCGTCCAACAAGCCAAAGCGCCACTCGAGGTCCTGGCGCGTCGCGTATTGTGCCAGTACCTGACCGGTCAGGTTGACCCGGCGCGTCGCTGCTTGATCCCTCCACACTCCTCCGTAGCGTGCGACGATCTCGATGGCAACGGCATCGCCAATCGCCACTTCTTCCCCGAGCGAAAGGCCCGACGCGCCTTTTGCGATCCGGGACGTATCATCGGCGGTTTTTTTGACCTTCTGGATCGCATCGCCAAGACCGCCCAGGCCCGGAATCTGGGCGTGCGCGGAATACGGTGTCACGAAGCCGAGGGACAGTAACAGGGACAGGACCGCGGAGTGCTTCATTGCTGGTACTCCCCCTTCTGATTGGCTGCCATGTAAGCGGTGATATCCTGTTCCGTGACCAGGGCCGATTCCGCGTCGAGCCAGTCGATGTCCGCCTGGGCATCACTGGCGCCGTGTCTCTGTGCATAACCCTCTGCCGCCGGCGTTAGCGGGCGGGCGGCGGCGACCGTGTTGGTTTTCGTTGCATCGACCTTGGTCCATCCGGCCGCTGGCGCCATGGCGGGTTTATCGGTCGCAATATTGCCGTTGAACACCCAGCCCTCTGCACTGCCGGATTTAACACGCAACCAGCCGCCCCGCGTCTCAAGGATGGAGAGTTTTTCCGCAAAGCCAACCGTCGACAGCACGCTGGCCAGCGGCGAGGGTTCGGCCAGCAGCGGGGTCTCGAAATGCTTTGACCAGACCTTCTGGCCTGTCTTTAATTCCGCGGAACTCGCGGGCATCGCGATGCTACACGCCAGCACGAAAATACCGGACCAGAGCAGGATACGAACAGTTTTCATTTTGTCTCCAGTTTGAGCACAGCCTGCCAATCGGGTTCGGGCGGTGATTGCACCAGGCTCAACGTTTCCTCGAGATAGTGCACGCTGAGCGCGTCGCCCGGACGCTTCATTGCTGCCATTTCGAATGCTGCTTCAGCTTCAGCAAAATCCCGCTCACAGTATGCGCGAAATCCGCGTGTAAAGGTGGCGGCAAAATCAATCGTCGCCGCATCAGAACCGTTCCTGTCCCCCAGCAACTCGAAAACTTCCACCGCCCGCGTCTTGCCCTTAACCTGCAAACGGGCGACCGGACGCAGAACCATGAACTCTGAAACGCGCGCCGAGGTTACAGGCCCCAGCAGGACGGAGGTTCCGGTTTGCTTGTTCGCTCCTTCGAGTCGGGACGCAAGATTTACCGCGTCACCCAGCACGGTGTAATTTCTTTTACGCGAGGAGCCCACGTTGCCGACGACTACATCCCCGGTATTGATCCCCGTACGCATGCCGAGCCGAAATCCAAATTGAGGTTCGATTTCGTCGTTGAGTTGTTCGAGTGCAAGGCGGCAGTCCAGCACCGCGCGGCAAGCTTCAAGTGCATGATTCTCCAATTCCTCCGGGCTACCGAATACTGCCATGATGGCATCACCGATGTACTTGTCCAGGTAGCCACCGCGGTCCAATATACGCTCGGTCTGGTCCTCGAGGAATCGATTGATCAGCCCGACCAGCTCCGCCGGCGGTAAACACTCGCTGATGGTGGTAAACCCGGCGATGTCGGAAAATAGAATCGTGAGTTCGCGCTGCTCGCCACCCAACTCGATGGCATTGGGGTCCGCCAGCAGCCGGTTGACGACTGCCGGTGAGACATAAGCGCCAAACCAGCCCTGTATTTCCTGCTTGCGTGCGCGTTCCACCCTGAAACTCTCTACCACTACAGCGGTAAATCCGATCATGGCCGCCACAATGGGCAGGCCAGGCGCGAACCACAGCCCGGCGAAGAACAAGCCAACGCTGCCGGCCGCCACGAACAACAGGCTGGCGAGGAGCACGACCGAGGTCCGTCGCAAGCTGACGACCGCGCGGCCTGAAAACTGCAACAGCATAATGACGGCCAGCGCCGCAGCCCAGCTCACCAGCGGATTGAGAGCCGAAATGAAGTCGCCCGTTTGCAGATTCACATATGCGTTCCAGTGCAGGACGATACCTGGCTCAGGCGCCCCCAATGGGGTGGCTATGGCATCAAAAGTGGCCGCGGCATTTGCGCCGACGAAAATGGTTTTTCCGCGCACCCGTTCGAATACCTCACCAGAAGGAGGGGGCGCTGTATTGATGACTGCCGCCAGTACCACGGGATCGAGATCTGGACTTGCCTGCATTGCTTGCTCGAGGATTTCCCACCCGGCAACAACGAACGGCGCGGCGGGCACCATCGTCAGATCGCGGGCGCGCAACTGCTCCAGGTTGCCAGCCCAGCGTAACAGAATCGACGCGTTCGGGGCTATTGGCCCGTCAGCACCCGGCTCGAGCATCGATTCTGCGAGGGATCCGCGGGGAAAATAAGCCCGGATCACACTGTCCGTATCCGGCTGCGAGCTTACGAATCCCCACCTTGCCTGCCCGCTGAAAAGCTCGGGGTGCGCCTGCCGGAACTCATCAGGCCAGACGGCTGGCAGCCGGTCGGGGACTGCCGCCAGAACAACCCCGGTCAATCCCGCGGCTACCGCACCCAGCAACGCGTCCTGCTCTGCAGCCGCAGAGTTTTCGAAAAAAATCAGGTCCACTGCGATCCGCTCCGCACCGGCCGCCTGCAAGCCAGCCAGCAGCGCGGCGAACGCCGCGCGCGGCCAGGGCCAGCGCATGGCAAAAGGTGCCTGGCCCAGGGCCACCAGCGATTGCTCATCGATCAACACCATCGCTGTGTCATCCGCGACGGGTGCGCTACCGGCGCCAAACGCCTGCAAGGTGTCGAACCACCAACGGTCGGTGCGCTCGAGCACTCCGCTCAAGGCAAGCAACAGGACTGCAAGGGCAGCAGCGAGCGCTGATTTTCCCACCTGGAAACCACCGGCACCGGAATTCATGTTACCAAACTCACTTACGCTCTTGAAGCAGAATACGGCAGGGGTCAGGCTCAGGCCACCCTCTTTCCGGCATCCACGAGCTGCTCCACATGCAGAGCAGGTTGCATGAGTTCGGCAATTTCCAGATCATACTGCGCCTGCAGGCGCACCCACATCTCCGCAGATGTGCCCAATGCTTTACCAATCAGAAGTGCCATGCCCGCTGTTATGCTTGCCTTGTGCTTCACGATTCGATGAATTTGCGTTGGCGTCTTACCTGTAGCCTTGGCCAGTGCGTAACTGGATATTTCCAACTCCTTCATGATCCTGCCCAATAGATCACCGGGATGCACTGGCTTTAACCCCTTACTCTTCGTACCCATAAAATCCTCCCTGGTGTCTAATGGTAATCAACAATCTCAACTTCATGAGCGTTGCCGTCCTTCCAAAAAAAACACACACGGTATTGTTGATTGATCCGAATGCTGTACTGACCGGTGCGGTCATTTTCTAACTGTTCCAACATGTTTGACGGTGGTATGAGCAGGTCATTCAAGTTTTCGGCTGCGTCTAACTGCTTCAAGCTTTCCCTTCCGCGTTGCTGGATTTGTTGCGGCAATTTCTTCGAAAACCGGCCACTGAAAATCTTCTGCGCTTCTTTGCTTTTGAAGCTGTTTATTGCCATCGATGTATATTACCTCAGGATGGTATTGTTGTCATGAGATATTATCATAAAAAGACATCCTTTCCCTGGAGCCACGTTAAGCGAGGGGCGACGGACGAGCGGCGCAGCCGCGAGTTTGAAGCCCTCGCGGCGCCGAGTGACCGGATGACGGTCACTGAGGCAGGAACGCAGAAAACCACCCAGAATGCACTCAGATCGTGTCTTGGAATGTCGTCAAGGGCGAGACGGTTTACATGCTGCGCAGCAGCATGTAAGAAGTCTCGCCCGGTAGGATGGTGGGCCGTGAAGGAATCGAACCTTCGACCAAAAGATTAAAAGTCTTCTGCTCTACCGACTGAGCTAACGGCCCAATGAAGGGAGGCGGCATTTTAGGGGAATTCACCCCGGGTCTCAAGTTGAAAAGCGGTAAATACCGGCCGTTAACGATAGCGTGTGGGATCAACTACGCCCGCCGCGGCAAAACCATCCCGGCGAATGCGGCAGGAATCGCAGACACCACAGGCTCTGCCCTGCTCATCCGCCTGGTAACAGGACACCGTCTTGCTGTAATCCACACCCAGCGCCTGTCCCGCGGCAATGATTGCGGCCTTGCTGAGACTGATCAGCGGGGTGTGCAGTGTCATTCTCGCACCCTCGACGCCGGCGCGGGTCGCCAGCCGCGCCATTTCCTGGTAAGCGGCAATGAACTCCGGGCGGCAATCCGGGTAGCCGGAATAATCCACCGCGTTGACGCCGATGAATATATCGCAGGCGCCCAGCACCTCGGCATAGCCCAGTGCCAGTGACAACAGGATGGTGTTGCGGGCCGGTACATAGGTCAGTGGAATGCCTGCGGCTGGCGTTTCCGGCACGTCGATGTCGGCGGTCAGCGCCGAGCCGCCGATGGCGCGCAAGTCCAGGCTGAGAATCTTGAGGCTGACACCCACCGCGGCTGCGACTGCGCGCGCCGCGTTGAGTTCGGAACGGTGCCTTTGACCATAATCCATGGCCAGGGCGTAGCATTCGAAACCCTGGCTTTGCGCCATCGCCAGCGTGGTTGCCGAATCCAGTCCGCCCGACAGCAGCACCACGGCCTTGTTCATTTCTGCATTCATTTTCCCGGCACGCCACCCCACAGCAGTTTGTGCAACTGCAGCTGAAAGCGCACCGGCAGCCGGTCCGCAAGAATCCAGTTCGCCATCGCGGTGCTATCCACTTCACCCCAACTGGGAGAAAACAGCACTTCGCAGTAGTCCGCCAGGCAGCGTTCACTCAATTGTTGCCGCGACCACTCGTAATCTTCACGCGAGCAGATGACAAACTTGATCTGGTCGTGCGGCGTCAGCGCCGCGATGTTCGACCACAGGTTCTTGTCTGCCTCGCCGGAACCGGGAGTCTTCAGGTCCATCACGCGGCTGACGCGCTCATCGGCCAGGCGGATATCCATGGCGCCGCTGGTTTCCAGGGAAACGGAATAGCCGGCGTCACATAAACGCAGCAACAATTCGGGGCAGCGCTTTTGTGCCAGAGGTTCGCCGCCGGTGACACATACATGGCGCGTACCATACTGGCTGATGGTGTCCATCACCGCATCGAAATGCATCCACTTGCCACCGTAAAATGCATATTCACTGTCACAATAAGTACAACGCAGAGGACAACCGGTTAAACGCACGAACACCGTCGGCAAACCGGCCTGGCGGGCTTCGCCCTGCAGGGAGTGGAAGATCTCGGTAATTTTCAACATCCCCGCGCGTGACTCGGGGATATAAGGTGGTGCAGGCTTGCTCATCCCGCCATTGTAACGTGCTGCAGCGGCTCAGTAATGGCCTTCCATGCGCATGCTGCGCAAACGGCTCTCCGCCAGCCGGGCCAGCGTGGTATCCGGATAACTTTTCTGCACCTGGGTCAGGGCGGCAAGCGCACTGTCCCATTGTTTGAGTTCGTAATGGGTGTAACCCACCTTGAGCAAGGCGTCGGGCACCTTGGGACTGTCAGGAAAACGATCCATCAAACGCTGAAAAGCAACCAGGGCAATATCATAGTTGCGCGTGACGTAATAGGACTCACCCAGCCAATATTGCGCATTGTCCCCATACTGGCTGTTGGGGTATTTATCGAGAAACGACTGAAACGCCTCAGCCGCATCCGCGTAGCGCAACTCCTTGAGGGCCTGAAAGGCTTTGTCGTAGTCGGCTTTTTCATCGCCGGCGGCTGCCGCCACGGTCTGGCTTTCAACCTGCGGCGGAGCAATGGGAACCGTTTCGGATTGGGTTTCCATGGGCGCGCGAACTTCCGGCAGATCTTCCGCCGGCGGCGTGCTGGTGGCAGCCGGACCGGCAAGCGGCTGATCATTACCCGCGGGGCTTGCCACGGGCTGGCTGTTGCGCTGATCGGAAATGCGCTGGTCCAGATCGAGATACTGGTCCCGCTGACGCTGCTTGAGGCTGCTCAGTTCGCGCTCCTGCTCTTCCATGCGGCCGCGCAAGGTACGTACTTCGTCCTGCAGTTCCTGCACCTGTATGACCAGATTGGCGGTGACGTTCTGCTCGCCCGTCTGCGCCTGCGCCACATTCAATGACGGAATAGAAACAATAATGGCCAGCACGAGGCTGGCCATTACGTTTTTATCCAATCTGCTGCGGATCATGCTCAACGCGTGGTGTACACGATCTCCACACGCCGGTTCTGCCACCAGCAATCTTCATCGCTGACACGACAGACCGGGCGCTCTTCGCCATAGCTGACGACCACCAGCTGGTCACCGCGTGCGCCCTGCGCCGACATCAGGCCCATGGCTGCGTTGCCGCGGCGTTCGCCAAGGCCGAGGTTGTATTCACGGCTGCCGCGCTCATCGGCATGGCCTTCAAGCGTTACGCGGCCAGTGGAATGCGCTGCAAGGTAGGCAGCATGCGCGGAAACGATGGCGCGGAATTCCGGTTTGACGGCGGACTTGTCGTAATCGAAGTAGATGACGCGCTTGGACAACAGGCTTTCCGGGTTGTCAAAGTTACGTGCATCAGTATAATCATGCGGGTCCGGCGCGGCCTCGGTTACCGCCTGAGCGGGGGCAGCATTTGCAGCTGACGGCGCCGGTTCGGCTGGTTTCGGTTTCGGCTGACAAGCTCCGATTGCCAGCGCAATCGAAAGTGCCATGACCAATCGCAATACGGTATTCATCATTTTCTCCTGGTTGTTGTTTCGTACGCCGTTTTCAGCGGCGTTGTTAATGAAAGTTAACTGTGTTTATTCTACCTGATAACAGGCGACCATGCAGGTTCGCGAACATCTCCCTCGCTGAGGATCAGTCGCTGCCGGACGTTGCCGTCCGCCGAGACAGCCGATAACACGCCGCGCAAACCCTCGCGCGTCGCATAAAGAACCATACTGCCATTGGGTGCGAAACTGGGAGATTCATCCAGAACACCGGGAGTCAGAACGGTAAATCGCTGGGACTCGTTATCCCACACAGCAATACGATACTCGTTTCCACGCCCTTGCGCTACTGCTATTCGACGCCCGTCGGGGGCAATACTGGCGCGTGCATTGTAATCGCCGGAAAGCGTGACCCGTTCAGCGTTTCCGCCGCCCGCGGGGACCTTGTAGATCTGCGGTTTGCCACCCCGGTCCGAAGTGAAGTAAATGACCGATCCATCCGGCGCCCAGGCCGCTTCAGTGTCGATGGCCCAGTGGTTGGTAAGCTGGGTTTCGTGGCCCGATGCCAGGTCGCGAACATAGATTTCCGGGTTGCCGGAGCGCGACAGGGTCAGCGCGAGTTTCCGTCCATCCGGCGAGAACGCGGGCGCGCCGTTGATGCCGGGCCCGCTGGAAATCAGTTCACGTGCACCGGTGGCAACGTCCTGCGTATAAATGGCGGAATTGCCTTTTTCAAAGGATACATAGGCCAGTTTGCGGCCATCGGGCGACCAGGCAGGTGACAGCAGCGGCTCTGGCGAGCCCACAACGGACTGGGGACCGAAACCATCTGCATCCGCCACCACCAATTCGTAGCGCTGCGCCTTGCCCGTGCCGGTCGAGGTGACGTAGGCGATGCGGGTTGAAAACGCCCCGGGTATTCCGGTGATCGCCTGGTAGACGGCATCCGCCACGCGATGTGCGCCAAACCTCAGATCGCCCTCTCCTACCGTGGTGACTTGTGACAACAGCTTGTCCTGGGTATGCACGTCGAATAACTGGTACACCAGTTCGTGACCACCATCCGCCGCGGTGCGGACCTTGCCGACCACAATGTAATCGACTTTAAGCAGCCGCCAGGTACCGAAGCGGATCGACTCCTCATCGGCGGGACGGTCAGCCATATCATCTTCTTCCATCGGGTCGAACAGGCCGGAACGGAACAGATCACCGGCAACGATTTCAGCCACACCGGTGATGGGAGGCGGGCTGGTTTCTTCCCATTTGAACGGAACGATGGCGATGGGCAGGGCACTGGCATTGCCGCTGATGATTTCGATCTGCAGTTGCGCCTGCACCCAGGGAGCGGTCAGCAGCAAAAGCACCGTCAGAATAATTTTTTTCACGTTTTCATTCACCGTCGTAGATAAAAATAAAGTCGATTTCACGCTTGAATACGTCTTCAAAGCCACGATAGGGCAGTGCACCGGCCCGTTCCACCGCGGCGACAATGGATCGCCGAGTGACTTCGTCACCATTGCAGTTGCCGGCAATGGCTGCCGAAATGACTTCCCCCCCCGGAATCTGCGCGATTTTCAGTGTACAGCGCAGACCGGCCTGCGCGGTAGGCGGCCGCAGCCAGTTCTGTGTCACCACGGTCTGAATTGCGCTGACGTATTCGTCACTCTTGGTCGCCTGCTGGCCGGCTTTGAACGCCTGTTCTGCAGCCGCTGCCTGCTTTTGCCGTTCCGCCTCTTCAGCCTTGCGGCGTTGCTCGGCGGCTTCGGTCTGCTTGCGCGCTTCCATTTGTTTGAGGCGCTCGGCTTCCAGTTGCCGTTTCTTTTCTGCCTCTTCTGCCTGCTTGCGGACCTGTTCCAGTTCACGTTGCTGCTGCTGGCGCTCTTCTTCCAGCTTGCGCTCGCGCTCCAGGCGCAGCGCGGCCAGACGATCCTGGGCTTCCTTCTTGCGTTGTTCTTCCAGGGTCTTCTGGCGCTGCACTTCCGCTTGCTGCCGGCGTTGTGCTTCCAGTTCTTTTTCGCGTTGCCGCTTCAGCTCCAGCTCTTTTTCGCGCTGACGTTGCTGTTCCAACTCCTGTGCGCGCCGTTCCTGAGCCTGCTGACGTTGTTCGGCCTCGGCCGCCGCCCGCTGCGCCTGTTCCCGCCGCTCGCGGATCGCACCCGTGTCGACGATCACTGCTTCAATGGTCATACCCACCGGCTGGGGCTGACGAAAGGGTTTCCAGTTGAACGTGCCCAACACCACCAACAGCACCATCAGGGCATGGACAGCCAGCGCCAGCACGAAGGCGCGCAGCAGGGGGAAAAACTCCTCGCGGGCGATCATTCAACCGTCCGCGCCAGGCTCCGCCCCGGGCTTGATGTCCAACGGGTCGCTCATCAAGCCGACTTTCAGCACGCCGGCTTTCTGCAGCAGCACCATGGCGTTATATACTTCGCCATAGCCCACACGCTCGTCACCCCCGACCAACACCTGTATTTCCGGGTTGCGGCGGACGATGGCGGAAACGGTAGTCACCAGGGTTTCGGCATCGATCATGCCGCTGGTGGTGCCGGCCAGATCGCCGCCCGCATTCAGGTACAGGTCGCCATTTTGCATCACCGTCAACACCAACGGCTCCTGGTTCTGTTCCGTGTCCAGCGGCTCGGCATCCGCCTTCGGCAGTTCAACCTCGACACCCAGGTTCAGCAGCGGGGCCGTGATCATGAAAATCACCAGCAGCACCAGCATGACGTTGATGTAAGGGACGACGTTGATCTCTGCCATCGGCCGGCGTCGTCCTTTCGCGGTTCCCATGAATGGCTACTCCTGGCTCAGCGCGTGCGCCTGGCGTTGCAGGATGCTGGAAAACTCTTCCTTGAAGTTATCGTAACGCACCTCCAGCCGATCGACCTGATTGGAAAAGCGGTTGTAGGCAATGACCGCGGGAATGGCCGCGAACAGACCCATGGCCGTGGCCACCAGGGCTTCGGAAATACCCGGCGCCACCATCGCGATGGTGGCCTGGTTGACATTGGCCAGCTGGTGAAACGAGGTCATGATGCCCCAGACGGTGCCGAACAAACCCACATAAGGGCTGGTGGAACCCACGGTGGCGAGGAAATTGAGGTGGTGCTCCAGTTCCTCGGTCTCGCGCGTCAGCGCGATGCGCATGGCCCGCTGCGCGCCCTCCACCATGGCGCTGGGTGTCATGCGGGCCTGTTGGTGCATGCGCGTAAACTCGGCAAAACCAGAGTCGAAGATGCGCTCCATCCCGCTGGTGAGGCGGTGGCCGGAAGCAATGCTTTCATGCAGCTTGGTCAGATCGGTACCCGACCAGAAACGCTCTTCAAAGGTATCAGCGGCTTTTTCGGCCTTGGCCAGTACCCCGCGTTTATTGAAGATAATCATCCACGACGCGATCGAAGCCATCAGCAGTATCGCCAGAACACCTTTTACCAGCCAACCCGCATCCAGGATCAGCTGCCAGACCTGTAAGTCATTTGTCATTGTTCAACTCCGCTTCCAACCAGGCCGGCATGCGCGCCGGTTTCAGACTATCAGCATACAGCAGGGCGGCGCTCAATTCCGCCGTGGCCACCAGTACTCCGTCCCTTTTGCGTATCATCTCTTGCCGGAACCCCTGACGCACACCTCTCTTCCAGCTCAGCTCCGCGCTGACCAGTAATTCATCATCCATTTTTGCCGCCTGCAGGAACCGCGCCTGGATATCGAGCACAATCCAGATCAGGTTGTGTTCCCGGCGCAGCGCCTCGTGTTGGATGCCCCTGGCGCGCAGCAACTCGGTGCGGGCGCGCTCAAAAAAATTCAGGTAGCGCGAGTGGTAAACCACGCCACCGGCATCAGTGTCCTCGTAGTAAACCCGTACCTGCCAGACAAAAGACTGTTGCTTTAGTTCACTCATGGAGATGGGACCGCCCATTTTTCAGCCCGGATCGCACCATCAATTTTCCGCGTCGAACAGGCCGCTGGCGGCCTGTGGAAGCTCCTTGAGGCCAAAATGGCGATAAGCCCTGGAGGTCGCGATCCGGCCCCGTGCCGTGCGCGCCAGGTAGCCTTGCTGGATCAGATAGGGTTCCAGCACATCTTCGACCGTTCCGCGTTCTTCCGACAGGGCCGCGGCGATGCTTTCCACCCCAACCGGCCCACCATCGAAGGTCTCGATGATCATCTTCAACAGGCGGCGGTCCATGACATCAAAGCCCAATTCATCGACCTGCAGCATATCCATGGCGGCGGCGGCGATATCGCGGTTGATAAAACCATCTCCCTTCACTTCAGCAAAATCCCGCACCCGGCGTAACAGCCGATTGGCCACGCGAGGCGTGCCGCGCGAACGGCCCGCGATTTCAGTCGCACCCTCATTATCCATACCAATCTGCAAAATTCCGGCCGAACGGGTGACAATCCGGGACAATTCCTCCGGACTATAAAACTCCAATCGCTCGACAATGCCAAACCGGTCGCGCAATGGCGAGGTCAGCAGGCCGGCACGGGTGGTGGCGCCCACCAGGGTGAAACGCGGCAATTCGAGCCGGATCGAACGCGCCGCCGGGCCCTCCCCGATCATGATGTCGAGCTGGAAATCTTCCAGCGCCGGGTACAGCACTTCCTCCACCACCGCGGAAAGACGATGAATCTCGTCGATGAACAGAACGTCGCCAGACTGCAAATTGGTCAGCAGGGCGGCGAGATCGCCTGCGCGCTCCAGCACCGGCCCCGAAGTCTGGCGCAGGTTGACGCCCATTTCGTTGGCAATGATGTGCGCCAGGGTGGTTTTTCCCAGGCCCGGCGGGCCGAAAATCAGCACGTGATCCAGCGCTTGCCTGCGCCGCTTGGCCGCCTCAAGGAATATCCCCAGCTTTTCACGCATGGCCGGCTGGCCGATGTACTCGACCATGGTGCGGGGGCGCAGACCGTAATCGGCCTGCACGTCTTCGGCTGTATCCAGCGGGTTTATGATGCGCTCTTCAATCATCGCCATGAACCATACTCATCACGAATTTATCGTGGATTGCAAGGCGCGCCGGATGATTTCTTCAGCGCTCATGTCCGGTTTCGCCACGTTTCGCACCATGCGGCTGGCTTCCTGGGGTTTGTAGCCCAGGCTTGCCAGCGCATGAGTGGCCTCACTGGCAGCGCCCACAGGCCGTGTCCCTGCAGGGGCGAAGGCGCCGCCATCCTGCGCTACCAGCCCGTCGAGTTTGTCGCGCAATTCAATGATGATCCGTTCGGCGGTTTTCTTGCCGATGCCGGGCAAACGCGTCAGCGCGGCAATATCGGCTGTGAGCACGTAACGCGCCAGTTCATCTCCGCTGGCACCGGATAAAATGGTCAATGCCAGCCTGGCACCGATACCGCTGATCTTCAACAGCTGGCGGAACATCCGCCGTTCAGACTCGCTGCTGAAGCCATACAGCGTGTGGGCATCCTCTTTTACCTGCAGATGCGTCAGCAGCACAACAGCTTGTCCGATTTCCGGCAAATCGTAGAACACCGAAAGAGGAGCTTCAACCTCGTAAGCGACGCCAGCGACATCGATGACCAGCAGCGGCGGCTGCTTGGCGATCAGCGTTCCGGCGAGGCGGGCGATCATTTCTGTATTATCCGCATACGGTCCGTGGTTTGCTGTGTGTGCTGGTGACATAGTGCCACAGCCAGTGCATCCGCGGCGTCCTCTGCGATGTCTTCCTTCATCTGCAACAACACGGCCACCATATGTTTGACCTGCAGCTTATCCGCGCTGCCCCGCCCCACGATGGCCTGCTTGACGGAACGGGGTGAGTATTCGGATACCGGCAGTCCCTGAGCAATCGCCGCACAGATAGCAGCCCCCCTGGCCTGGCCCAGTTTAAGCGCTGAATTGGGGTTACGGCTGATGAACACCGATTCGACGGCGGCCTGCTGCGGCCGGTAATCGCGAATGATGTCCTGCAGATGGGCAAAAATGACGCCGAGACGCTGCGGGAATTCGCCGTCTCCGGTCTTGATCACGCCGTGCGTAATGCATACAGCGCGGTCGCCATGCACTTCAATGATGCCAAAGCCGGTGAAACGCGAGCCGGGATCAATGCCCAGGATACGCACGGGAACCTTTTTCACTCATAAGCTTCATCCGGGATGTCAGCATTGGAATAGACCGCCTGGGTATCGTCCAGCTCCTCCAGCATATCGAGAAAACCCAGGACTTTCCGCCCGGTATCGAGATCCAGCTCGACTTCAATGCTGGCGCGCATCGTGATCTCCGAGTTTTCCGGGGCCAAATCGGCCTGCTCCATGTGCTCCACCACCTGGGTATAGGTTTCTGGTGAGGTGATCACTTCGATGGAGCCATCATCTGCTGCGATGACATCCGTGGCGCCTGCTTCCAGCGCCGCCTCCATGACGGCTTCTTCATTGGCGCCGGGAGCATAGTTCAGCACCCCGATATTGTCGAACAGGTAAGCCACTGAACCCTCGGTTCCCAGGTTGCCGCCATGCTTGGAGAAAGCGTGACGAACCTCTGCCACCGTGCGATTGCGGTTGTCGGTCAGGGTTTGCACCATCACCGCCACGCCACCCTGGGCATAGCCTTCATAGCGTATTTCTTCGTAGTTGACGCCTTCCAGCTCACCCGCCGCTTTCTTGATGGCCCGTTCCATTGTGTCTTTCGGCATGTTGGCTGCATTGGCTTTATCAATCGCCAGCCGCAGACGGGGATTGCAGGCAGGATCGCTGCCGCCGTGACGGGCCGCGACGGCCAGTTCACGGTTGACGCGGGTAAAGATTTTTCCACGCTGAGCATCGACTGCTCTTTTGCGGTGTTGAATATTGGCCCATTTACTGTGTCCGGCCATGTCAAAGCTTCCTTATATGCCTGTTTCAACCTAGGGAAGCTCTGAATAATTCATCCTTGAATTATCAGAGCACGCCAAACAAAAAATGTGATTTTTGTTTGGCTCTCATTTTCAATGGCTTACAGCCATTGAAAATGTTGGCACATCCCTGTGCCAAGGAAACTCTGATTTAATCAGAGTTTCCTTTGGAATTTTATCACGAAAGGCGTTCACCACGGCCTGCTCCAACCGCCGAAAAACGGCCATTCTGGAGGAAACCGAGAACTTGTTCTCCAACCTGGCCGGAAAACAACATACCGGTATGGCTCACGGGTAATACCACCCGCCCGCTCAGCCCCGGTGCATCCGCCTCACCTAGCGCAACGGTGCCGTCACTGACTGCACCCGGCCGTCCGAGCAATCGCCCCAGGCCAAGTGCTTTACAACCGGCAATCATGCCGATCTCGCGGCCCTCCGCCCAGCGCGGCTGTGCCTGGCAAAGATCGGTGGCAAGCGCTCCAAGAAGCACCGCGCCTCCGGGTAATCGCAGCAGGCGGCGGGCCACCCGGCTACCCTGCAATGGGGTTCCGAGCAATACCACACGGCCGCTTGCAAGCTCCGGTTCATTGGCCAGCATGTGCACTATCACCAGTCCGCCCATGCTGTGCCCCACGAAATGCAGCGCGGTGGAATGGCTTTGCCGTGCAAACTGCGCCAGCTCGCGCGCATGCACCGCCACGGGGGATGACGTCGGGTGGTAGGCAAACTGCCGCACGACATGGCCCGCGCGCCGCAGGCGACGCGCCAGCACCGCCATGGCCCAGGGGCCATACCACAAACCGTGCACCAGGATCACTTCCATCGTCATATCGAGTTAAATGCCTGCGCGGCGGCTGCGCACAAAGGACTCCGAAGAAACCAGGGCCAGCCCGAGCCAGATGCAGGCGAACGCGACGGTGTGTCCCTGGGTAAAAGCTTCGTGGTAAACAAATACCGCCAGCAGGGAGCTCGTGGTAGGCGAAATGTATTGGAAAAACCCAACCGTGCTCAAGGCCAGGTGCCGCGCGGCCACGTTGAACCACACCAGGGGCAGAACCGTGATCAGGCCGGACAGCACCAGCAACAAATCCAGTCGCAAGCTGGCATGAGCAAATACCAGCACGCCGTGACCCTTGGCCCAGAACAGATACACCACGGCCGGTGCGGCCAGCAACAGCGTTTCCCACAACAAACCCACCATCGGCCCGACGCCCAGTTTCTTGCGCAGCAGAACATAGAATCCAACACTGGCGGCGAGGGACAGTGAAATCCATGGCGCCACGCCCAGAAACCAGGCGAGGTAAACCGTGCCGGCAGTGGCGATGGCAACGGCTGCAATCTGAATCGCGGTCAGGCGTTCCTGCAAAAAGATGATACCGAGCAGGACATTGAACAGCGGGGTAATGAAGTAGCCCAGGCTGGTGGCCAATATCTGGCCGTTATTGATGGCCCAGACGAAGATAAGCCAGTTGCCCACGATCAGAGTGCCTGAAAGGCTGAGGATGGCCACGGTGCGGGGCGGCAAGCGCAGGCGCCGCCAGAACCCAGGACCATCCCGCAGCAGCAGAAACCCAGCCAGCATGGGGATGGACCAAAGGATGCGGTGGACAATGATTTCCAATGGCGGTACCGCGGCAATCCATTTGAAATAGACCGGCACCAGGCCCCAGATGGTAAACGCACCCAGGGCCGCGGCAATACCCAGCCGCTGCTTGTTCGATTCCTGATTCAATCAGTCTTCGGCTCTGTTTTTAATCCAGGTTGCGGATATGCAGTTCGGCCAGTTGCAGGTCGCTGACGGCGGAAGGCGCCGCCGTCAAAAGACACTGTGCCGTGGTGGTTTTCGGAAAAGCAATCACATCGCGGATGGAATCCTCATTCGCCATCAGGGCGGCAATCCGGTCCAGTCCAAAGGCAATACCACCGTGCGGCGGTGCGCCATACTTCAGGGCGTCCAGCAGAAAACCGAATTTGTCTTGTGCCTCCTGCTCCCCGATACCGAGCAGGCTGAACACTGCCTGCTGCATCCGTGGATTATGAATACGAATGGAACCGCCGCCGATTTCAGCCCCATTGAGCACCATGTCATATCCCTTGGACAGCGCAGCGGCCGGGCCGGCAAGCAGCGCCTCGGCATCGCTTTCCACCGGCGCGGTGAAGGGGTGATGCATGGCCAGATAACGCCCGGCTGTTCCATCCCATTCGAACATCGGGAACTGGGTGACCCAGAGCGGCTGCCAACCCGCCGGCACGCGTCCCAGGTCATGCGCCACCCGCACCCGCAGTTGACCCATGAAATTGCTCACGGTCAACCACTCTCCCGCGCCAAAAAACAGCAGGTCGCCATCCAGGGCGGCGGTGGCCCGGGCGATGCCCTGCCAGGCTGTTTCGTCGAGGAATTTGGCGATGGGAGACTGCAGGCCCTGCAGCCCGGAACCGCTGTCATTCACCTTGATCCAGGCCAGGCCTTTGGCGCCATGACGGCCGACAAAATGTGTGTACTCGTCGATCTGCTTGCGTGAAAGTCCTGCCCCTCCAGGGATGCGCAGGGCGGCCACGCGCGAACCTGCGTCCGCCGCCGGCGCGGCGAATACCTTGAACTCGATGTGCCGTACGTATTCATCGACAGTAACAAGTTCGCCGGCAATTCTCAGATCAGGCTTGTCCGAGCCGAAACGATCCATGGCCTCGCGCCAACTCAGGCGCGGGAACGGTTGGGGCAGATCGACGCCCAGGGTGGCGCGAAATACCTGGCACATCATTTGTTCCGCGCAGTCCTGCACCATGCGTTCATCGACGAAGGCCATTTCCATATCGAGCTGGGTGAATTCGGGCTGGCGATCCGCGCGCAGATCCTCGTCACGAAAACAGCGGGCAATCTGGTAGTAGCGATCCATTCCGGCCATCATCAGCAATTGCTTGAACAACTGCGGAGATTGCGGCAGCGCATAGAACTGCCCGGCATGCACACGGCTGGGAACCAGGTAGTCCCGGGCCCCTTCGGGGGTTGCGCGGGTGAGGATGGGCGTTTCCATTTCGATAAATCCGGCGCTGTCCAGGTGGCTGCGAATGGCGCGGTACAGGGCGGCCCGTTGCTTGAGGTTCTTCTGCATGCGAGGGCGGCGCAGATCCAGGTAACGGTATTTCAACCGCACTTCCTCGCCATCCTCATCGGTCATCATCAGCGGCATGGGGGCCGAAGGGTTCAGCAACTCCACTTCGCTGGCCACCACTTCCACCCGTCCGGTTGCCATCGATTCATTCCACTGGCTCTCGGGGCGCAGCCTGACCAGGCCAGTGATGCGGACACAGTACTCATTACGCAGGCTTTCAGCGGCGGAAAATGCCGCACTGCCGGGCTCGATCACTACCTGCACAATCCCGGCGATATCCCTGACGCCCAGGAATATCAGGCCGCCAAGGTCGCGGCGGCGATCGACCCAACCGCACAGGGTGACGGGCTGTGCCGTGATCTGTTCGTTTACTTCGCCACAATAATGGGTGCGCATGTACTAGGGCCTGTTAACATTTACCCGGTCGCCGCGGCGAGGGCCATTTTTTCGCCAGGCCAGGCGCGGCGAGCGTGGTGTAGTCAGTCTACACGAGCGAGCCGCAACGCCGCCTGGCGGAAAAATGGCCACGCCCCGAAGGGTTGCGCCCAAAAAACGCCCTGGCGGCGTTGCTCGTCGTTCATTTAGTGTCACTAAACTTCTCTCCTCGCGCCTTGCCAGGGCGTTTTTTGGGCAGCAACGCGGTGATCGGGTAAATGTTAACAGGCCCTAGCAACTCCTGGAATGCAACAAAAAAGGGATTCAAGCCGTGTCAGACGCGCTGCCACCCGTCGTTTTGCTTTTGCCGGCATTGGCAGAATCCGCTGAACCACCAGCCGGCGGAGCGACCTTGGCGGCGCCATCGCTTTTCCCCCCTGCTGCTTCAGCTGTGGCGGCGCCATCGCTTTTCCCCCCTGCTGCTTCAGCTGTGGCGGCGCCATCGCTTTTCCCGCCCGAAGATTCTGCAAGATTTCGCTTGTTTCCCTGTTTGAAATCCGTCTCGTACCAGCCAGCGCCTTTGAGACGGAAACCGGCAGCTGATATGAGCCGGCGCAATTTTGCCTTGCCACATTGCGGACAAACCGTGAGTACGGGGTCGCTCAAACGTTGCAGTTTTTCCAGTTCGTGGTGACACGACTGACAGCGGTATTCATAAATGGGCATATTCTTGTTCCTGCAGGGTAGCGGGCAATTATAAGTGATGCGCCACAGGTGGGGGCGATTTCAAGGATTTCCAGCGCCCCATGAAAGGACAGAACTGATATGATCAGCGGCTTTCCTGTAAGACTGTTTCCAGGCCGGATTTCCGGCATTATCTACGAGAACTGCCATGATTCGATTTTGCACGATGGTGTTATCCCTGCCTTTAATGCTGACGGCTTGCCAGCAGCATGAGGAAGCCGCGGCGCCTGCCGCCGCGGACGCTACTGCACCAGCCGAAACGGCGGACGCGGAAGCCCTGTCCGCGCAACCCTCGCGCTTTGACATTTACGCCACCGTCCGCCTGACTGCGGATCTCAGCCACTTGACCGACCAGCAGAGGAAGATGATTCCCTTGCTGATCCAGGCTGCAAAGATCATGGACGACCTGTTCTGGCAACAGACCTATGGGGACAAGGAAGCTTTTCTTGGCAGCATCAGTAATGCGCGGGAACGGCGGTTTGCGGACATCAATTACGGGCCCTGGGACCGGCTGGCCGCGGATGCGCCGTTTATCGAAAGCGCCGGCCCAAAGCCGCCGGGTGCGCGCTTTTACCCACAGGACATGAGCAAGCAGGAATTCGAATCCTGGGATCAGGAGGACAAAGACGGACTGTATTCGCTGGTGGTCCGCAACCAACAGGGCAGCCTGGGCCTGGTGCCTTACAGCAAGGCCTACCAGGACGAACTGGGCCGGGCCGCCAGCCTGCTCCGGCAGGCCGCCGAACTGGCCGACGATGCGGAATTCAGCAACTACCTGCTGATGCGCGCGCATGCACTCGAGACCGACGATTACCAGTCATCCGACATGGCCTGGATGGAGATGAAAAACAATCCGATCGAACTGGTGATCGGGCCGATCGAAACCTATGAGGACCATTTGTTCGGATACCGCGCCGCATTCGAAGCCTTTGTGCTGCTCAAAGACCCGGTGTGGAGCGACCGCCTGGCGCGCTTTGCCGAGTACCTGCCCGAACTGCAAACCGGCTTGCCGGTGGCGGATGCGTACAAGCGCGAAAAGCCCGGTTCCGCTGCCGACCTTAATGCTTATGACGTCATTTACTACGCCGGACATGGCAACGCCGGCGCCAAAACAATCGCGATCAATCTGCCGAACGACGAGCAGGTGCAGTTGGCCAAAGGCACCCGCCGCCTGCAGTTGAAGAATGCGATGCTGGCCAAGTACAAGCAGATTCTGCTGCCAATCGCCGACATGCTGATCGCGGACGATCAACGCCCGCATATTACCTTCGACTCGTTTTTTGGCAACACCATGTTCCACGAAGTGGCGCATGGTCTGGGCATCAAGAACACGCTGGATGGACAAAACACCGTGCACCAGGCGCTGAAGGAGCATGACTCGGCGCTGGAGGAGGGCAAAGCCGATATCCTGGGACTGTACATGGTGCAGAAACTGCGGGAAAAAGGGGAGATCACCGAGGGTGAACTGATGGACGACTATGTCACCTTCATGGCCGGCATTTTCCGTTCCGTGCGCTTCGGTGCCTCCGAAGCCCATGGCGTGGCCAACATGATCCGCTTCAATTTCTTCCAGCAGGCCGGCGCCTTTACCCGCGATGAAAAGAGCGGAAAATACCGCGTCCACGTGGCCGAATTCGAGCAAGCGGTGGAAGATTTGAGCCGGACCCTGCTGACCTTGCAGGGTGACGGCAATTATGCAGAAGTGGACGCGTTCGTTCGCCGCTATGCGCGTATTGACGACCCGTTACAGGCCGACCTCGACCGGCTGGCGGCGGCCAGCATTCCGGTCGATATCGTTTTCGAGCAGGGGACAGAGGTTCTAGGGTTATAGAATTGTATGGAACGGCGGAAGAACAGCAAACGGATTGTCGTCAAGGTGGGGAGCCAGGTTCTGTGCAACGCGACCGGTGCGCTGAACATCCCTGTACTGACCAGTCTGGCCAGTCAAATCAGTGCTCTCGGCCGGCAAGGCTGGCACACTCTGTTGGTATCCTCTGGCGCTGTGGCTTCCGGCATGGGGGTGATGCAGACAGAACCAGGGGCACAAAAACTGCGAAGAATTCCCAATCCGGTCACCCGCAAACAGGCACTGGCTGCTGCCGGACAGGTGCGTCTGATGGAGACCTGGCGACAGCACTTCAATGCGCATGAACTGACCGTGGCCCAGGTGCTGGCGACCCGCAGCGACTTCCAGACGCGGCGGCATTATCTCAATATGCGGGCGTGTATAGAGGCTTTGCTGGACTGTGGGGTCATCCCCATCGTCAATGAAAATGACGTTGTCGCGGTCACTGAACTGATGTTCACCGATAACGACGAACTGGCGGGTCTGTTGGCCGGCATGGTGAACGCCGAACTGTTGTGTCTGCTGAGCACCGTCGCCGGCGTTTATGACCGCGCCATGGATCAGCCGGGGTCTTGCCGTATCAGCCGCTGGGATGACCGCAGGCATCAGATCGAAGACATCGTGCAACGCGGCACATCCGAACTCGGACGTGGCGGAATGCACAGCAAGATCACGGTCGCACGCAAGGCCGCCAACCTGGGTACCGAGGTGGTTATTGCCGACGGCACTGCCGGCGGCATCCTGCTGGACGTCGTGGCCGGCGGTGACGTTGGAACGCGTTTTCCGGCGCACCGCGAAGCGTCTTCAGCCAAGCGCTGGCTGGCCAGTGCCCAGGGCGTTGCCGGCGGTAGTGTGACGGTCAATGCCGGAGCGGAAGCCGCCCTGCTCGATCGTAGCCGTCTGGCCAGCCTGCTGCCGGTAGGAATCGAGTCGGTTGAAGGGCCCTTTGAGCGCGGCAACGTCATACAAATCCGCAACAGCGAGCACAAAGTGCTGGGCTGCGGGCGCGCCCGTTACGACTACCGCGAGGCGGAAAAGCTGCAGGGACAACGTGGACACAAGCCGCTGATCCACTACGATTACCTCTACCTGATCACGCCTGCATGATGCAATGAACATGAAAACCGAACCGCTCAGTGACGTAAGCCATGCCGTGAGCGAACAACTGCGCGCCACCCGCGAGGCGTCCCGCGGCCTTTTATCCCATCCGGCTGCAACCATCGACGCCGTATTGAATGCCCTCGCCGATCGCCTGATCGCCGCGGCGCCACGGATTCTGCAGGCCAACCGGCGTGACCTCGCGCGCATGGATGAGCACGATCCGAAATTCGATCGCCTGTTGCTTGATCATGGCCGCCTGCATGGCATCGCCGCCGATCTGCGTCATGTCGCCAGCCTGCCTTCCCCCATCGGTGAAGTGCTGCTGCAAAAGACGCTGGAAAACGGGCTTGCGCTGTGCAAGGTGCGCGTGCCGATGGGGGTTATCGCGGTCATATTCGAATCCCGGCCCAACGTCACCTTCGATGTCTTCGCCTTGTGCCTCAAAACACGCAATGCCTGCGTCCTCAAGGGCAGCAGTGATGCCGAAGATACCAACCGGGTCGTGGTGGAATTGATCCATGAAGTGTTGCTTGCCCACGGACTCGACCCCAAAGTGGTCTACCTTGCCCCTCCGCAGCGGCAGTACTTGCCGCAGATTCTGCAGGCTGTCGGCCTGATCGACCTGGCGATCCCCAGGGGTTCGCGCGGCCTGATCGATTTTGTCCGCGACAATGCCCGCATCCCGGTGATCGAAACCGGCGCCGGCATCGTACATACCTATGTCGACGCGTCGGCCGATGTGGGCCAGGCGGCCACCATCATCACCAATGCCAAGGCGCGCAGAGTCAGCGTCTGCAATGCCCTGGACACCCTGATATTGCATCGCGACCTGTTAGCGGACCTGCCTGCCTTGTTGCATACACTGGGTGCGGAATTTGCCGTCGAAGTGTTCGCCGATGAGGAAGCCTTCGCCAGTTTGCAAGGGCGGTACCCGGCCAGTCTCAAGCCGGCCCGCGAAGAGCATTTCGGGCAGGAGTTTCTGGCCTACCGCATGTCGGTGAAAACGGTATCCGGCCTCGGAGAAGCGCTGGAACACATACATCGATACAGTTCAAAACACTCGGAAGCCATCGTGGCGCAGGACCCGGTGGTCATTGAACGATTTTTGCTGGAGGTGGATGCCGCGGTGGTATTGGCCAATACCTCGACCGCTTTCACCGACGGCGCGCAATTTGGCATGGGTGCGGAAATCGGTATCAGCACACAGAAACTGCACGCACGCGGGCCCATGGCGCTGGCGGAAATCACCAGCTACAAGTGGCTGGTCCGGGGCGATGGCCAGGTCCGTCCGATGAGCTGATCCATGGCCAAAGTACTGGTTTTTCAGCATGTCGCCGCCGAACCGCTGGGCACCCTGGACCCCATGATCCGGGATCGTGGCCACCGCATCCGTTATGTGAATTTTCACCGCGAGCCGGACGCCCGACCCGATGTCAGCCGCTACAACGCGCTGATCGTGCTGGGTGGTCCGCAAATGCCCGACCAGTGTGATATCTATCCACATCTGACCATCGAAATGCGCTGCATCGAAGCCGCTTTGAAACGGGACATCCCGGTATTGGGCATATGCCTGGGTGCGCAGCTGCTGGCTTGTACGCTCGGTGGCGGTGTCCAGGCGCTGCCGCAATGGGAGATCGGTTGGTACGATCTCAAACCGACGGCCCAGGCTGCAGCCGACCCGCTGTTTTGCAGCCTGGTGCAGCCACACCCGGTGTTTCAATGGCATGGTTATACTTTCGACATACCTGCCGGCGCGACACATCTGGCGCACTCGGACAGCTGTGAAAACCAGGCTTTCCGTTATGGCGCGAACGCATACGGACTGCAGTGCCATCTCGAACTGGATGAACGCCTGATCAACCGCTGGCTCAATTACCCGCAGTACCAGGAGGACCTCAACACCGCGGGACGGGGCCAGGACGTTGCCACCATTCGCGAACAGACGCATAAACTCATTGGCCAGTCAGTAGCCCTGAGCTATGAACTGTTCGGTCAGTTCCTCAAGCCGCTGGGCTTGCCGGCTTCACGGCACCTGCTGCCGTCACGGTAATTTGCTGGGAATATGCATGAAAAGCCGGCATCCAAAAGAATTGCACTTTTGTTAATAAGACGTCGTCTGGAAAAATTGCGCTTTTGTTTCTACGACATCGCCTGGAAGAATTGCGCTTTTGTTTCTACGACGTCATCCCAGGATTGGCAAAGCCAAACCTGGGATCCAGAAAGTTCGATTGCGGCAGACTGGATCCCAGAGATGTGCTGCGCACACTCTGGGATGACGGCCCCTCTGTTCGATGACGGCCCCTCTGTTCGATGGCGGCTTTTCTTCCAAGTCGAGACTTGCCAGTCCATCCGAGGGAACTCACTCAAACGTAAACACTCGGCCGGCGGCATCTACCTTCACCGTATCTCCCGAGACATAAGCACCGGACAGGAGCTTTTGCGCCAGCGGGTTCTCAATTTCCTGCTGGATGGTGCGTTTCAGGGGCCTGGCTCCGTACACCGGGTCGAAGCCCGCAGCGCCGACCAGGTCCAGCGCGGCATCACTCACCTCCAGGCCGAGGCCATGGCTTTCCAGCCGCCGGCGCAGCATGCCGACCTGGATGCCGGCGATCAGGCGGATCTCTTCCCGCTCCAGCGGATGGAACACCACCATCTCGTCGACGCGATTGAGGAACTCCGGACGGAAGTGCTGGCCCGCCACTTCCAATACCGCGGATTTCATTTCCTCATAAGATTTGCCTGCCGAAGCGAACTCCTGGATGCGGCTGGAGCCCAGGTTGGAAGTCATCACCACGACCGTATTACGAAAATCTACGGTGCGGCCATGGCCGTCGGTCAAACGCCCGTCGTCGAGCACCTGCAACAGGATGTTGAATACGTCGGAGTGCGCTTTTTCGATTTCATCCAACAGGATGACTGAATAAGGCCGCCGGCGCACAGCCTCGGTAATGTAGCCGCCTTCTTCATAGCCGACATAACCCGGCGGCGCACCGATCAGACGCGCCACGGAATGCTTTTCCATGAATTCCGACATGTCGATGCGCACCATGGCTTCTTCGGTATCGAACATGAACTCGGCCAGGGCCTTGCACAGCTCGGTCTTGCCGACGCCAGTGGGGCCCATGAACAGGAAGGAGCCGATGGGCCGCTTGGGATCGGACAGCCCGGCGCGGGAACGCCGGATGGCGTCTGCCACCGATTTAACCGCCTCATCCTGGCCCACGACGCGCTGGTGCAAGGATTCTTCCATGCGCAGCAGTTTTTCGCGTTCTCCCTCGAGCATGCGTGAGACCGGTATGCCGGTCCAGCGCGAGACGACCTCGGCGATTTCGTCCTCGGTTACCCGGTTGCGCAGCAACTTGAACTCGCCGGTTTCACCCTGCTCGGCCTGCTTGAGCTGCTTTTCCAGCTCCGGCAAACGGCCATACTGGATTTCCGACATGCGTGCCAGGTCCTGCGCGCGGTGGGCCATTTCCAGTTCGGCACGCGCGCGTTCGATTTCTTCCTTGACGTGGGTCGTACCCTGTACCGCGGCTTTTTCCGATTTCCAGATTTCCTCCATGTCGGAAAACTCGCGCTCCATGGTTTCAATGTCTGCTTCCAGGTCCTTCAGGCGCTGCCGCGTGGCTTCATCGGTCTCTTTTTTCAATGCCTCGCGTTGAATTTTCTGCTGGATCAGGCGGCGTTCCAGCCGGTCCAGGGCTTCCGGCTTGGAGTCGATTTCCATGCGGATGCGGGAAGCGGCCTCGTCCATCAGATCGATGGCCTTATCCGGTAACTGGCGATCGGAAATGTAGCGATGCGACAGCGTTGCGGCCGCCACCAGCGCCGGGTCGGTGATATCCACCCCGTGGTGCACTTCGTAACGTTCCTGCAGACCGCGCAGGATGGCGATGGTGTCTTCCACCGAAGGCTCACCGACATACACTTTCTGGAAGCGCCGTTCCAGCGCCGCATCTTTTTCCACGTATTTGCGGTATTCATCCAGCGTGGTGGCGCCGATGCAATGCAACTCGCCGCGCGCCAGGGCGGGCTTGAGCATATTACCGGCATCCATCGATCCTTCGGCTTTGCCGGCGCCCACCATGGTGTGAATCTCGTCGATGAACAGGATGACATTGCCTTCCTGTTTGGCCAGGTCGTTCAGCACCGCTTTGAGGCGCTCCTCGAACTCACCACGAAACTTCGCCCCGGCCAGCAGGGCGCCCATGTCCAACGACAACACGCGTTTGCCGCGCATGCCTTCGGGCACCTCGCCGTTGACGATGCGCTGCGCCAGTCCTTCCACGATCGCGGTCTTGCCCACGCCCGGTTCGCCAATCAGCACCGGGTTGTTCTTGGTTCTGCGCTGCAGCACCTGGATGCAGCGACGGATTTCCTCATCACGGCCGATAACGGGGTCCAGCTTGGTCTGCTCCGCCCGCTCGGTCAGGTCGATGGTGTATTTTTCCAGCGCCTGACGTGATTCCTCGGCATTCTGGTCCACCACCTGCTCGCCGCCGCGCAATTCGTCAATGGCTTTTTCCACTGCCTCGCGGCTGGCGCCGGCCTGGGTCAGCATGTCGGCCAGAGGTCCCCTGAGATCCATCGCCGCCAGCACAAACAGCTCGCTGGCGATGTATTGATCACCACGTTTCTGTGCGAGCTTGTCGGTGATGTTCAACAGCTTGATCAGGTCGTTCGACAAGCTGATTTCGCCCGCGGCGCCGCTGACTTTCGGCAGTCCATCCAGGCGTTCGCCCAATTGCGAGCGCAAGGAGTTGACCCGCACCCCCGCCTTGGTCAAAAGGTGGCGCGTGGAGCCACCTTGCTGGTCCAGCAGGGCGACCATCACGTGTACCGGTTCGATCAGCTGGTGATCCAGTCCGGTTGCCACGCTCTGGGCGTCCGCAAGGGCCAGCTGGAACTTGCTTGTCAGTTTGTCCATTCGCATGGTTTTTTCCTCAAATGATACGGGCCTGCGTGCCGGCCAGGATGTACCCTATTTGAGGTCTTCACACCAACGAATCAATCACCCGCACTTGATTTCCGTCAAGCCTAATCACTACTGTGAAACCGGACCCGGTCTGCGTCCGAGCTGCTAACTCTTGCAAACTCCGATACGAACTGAGCGTGTCCGCCGGTGGGCCAAGGGGAGCCGATCCCGGGCACTATGGCCCTATCACTTAATGAGGGTGATCCCATCAGGATTTCCTTTAACGACGTCATCCCAGTGCCTGCGGCAGCAGGCGCATGGGATCCAGTCTGCGTTGAATGGCTGCTCTGGATGCCAGACATGCCTGCGGCAGCCTGGCATGACGCCTTAAACGAAATTCGCTCCGGCGCCACTCGGCGTCGTTTACGGGACCGGCTCCCCTTGGCCCACCGCCGAGCAGAGCGACTGTCCAGGGGTCGAATGGACAGGATGTCCATTCGAGGCCGCCCAGGGCACGACTGCAGGGATGCAGGAGGTAGGGCAATGCAGGAGCAATTGCCGAGGATGCCCTGTGAGGCCGACCGCTGAAGACAGCCGGGCTGCGAGGGAAGCCCGAAGGGCCGGTGAGCCCGGGAGCCGGGCCCGTAAACGACGACGAGCTTCGGACCATCGTTTTTTCAGGGCAGAAAAATGCGGCGGATGATGTCTTGGTAGGTGGCGCAGAGGCGGTCGAGATCGGCTATGGGCGTGCACTCATCGACCTGGTGGATGGTCGAATTGACCAGACCCAGTTCCAGCACCTCGGTCCCGAGCGGTGCGATGAAACGCCCGTCGGAGGTGCCGCCGCCGGTATTGAGATCAGGCTCCGTGCCCAGCACCTCCCGGCACGCCGCGACCGTGGCCGCGCGCAGTTTTCCCGGCCGCGAGTAAAACGGCTCGCCCGACACTTGCCAGTCCAGAGCGTAATTTTCGATGCCGTGGCGTCTGAGCAATTCCTCGAGACGGAATTTGACCGCAGCGGAAGACGTTGCAGGGCAATGGCGAATATTCAGTTGCAGCACCGCTTCGGCCGGCGTCACGTTGCGGGCGCCGCCACCGGCATGCATGGAGGCGACCTGGGCACTGGTCGGCGGAAAATCGGCAGAACCCTCATCCCAGACCGTCTGCACGAATGCGGCCAGGAAAGGCGCCAGGCGATGAATGGGGTTATCGAGGTATTGCGGAAAAGCGGTATGTCCCTGTATGCCATGCACCTGCAGGCGGGCGTGAATGGAGCCGCGCCGACCGATGCGGACGCTGTCGCCCAATAACGCATGGCTGGACGGTTCGCCGACGACGCAATAATCCGGCACGGGTCCGTGAGCACGCAGGTCTTCGGCGACCCGCACAATACCATCGACGGCAGCGCCTTCCTCGTCGCTGGTCAGCAGCAGGCCCAAAGACCCCGGTCCAGTGTGCGGATTCTGCTGCGCAAAAGATTCCAGTGCTATGACCATGGCCGCCACCGCGCCTTTCATATCGGCCACCCCGCGGCCGTACAACAGGCCGTCGCGTTCCTCCGCACTGAAGGGTGGATGGGTCCACAAATCTTCCGCACCGGGCGGCACCACGTCGGTATGACCCAGGAACCACAAGCAAGGACTGCCGCGGCCGCGCGTGACCAGCACATTGGTGACATCGCCACAGTAATACCATTTCGCTTCGAAGCCCAGCGGCAGCAAGCGTTGGACGATCAATTGCTGGCAAGCCGCATCATCCGGTGTAATCGATGGCCGCGCAACCAGGGCGCGGCACAAGTCGGTAACGCTGGAACTCGTTGCTGCGTTCATGGCCTGAGGCTCTGCCGGTTATCGCGGCAACTGTAATCGCAGACCACCAAACGGGTGGAAAGCTTATTCGGCATCGCGCAGGATCTCATTGACACCGGTGCGCGCCAGAGTGGCCTCATCCACTTGCTTGACGATCACCGCACAATAGAGGGAATGACTGCCATCGGCGGCAGGCAAAGAGCCCGGCACGACCACCGAACCGGCCGGCACCCGGCCGCGATGGATTGCCCCGCTCGCGCGATCATAAATCTTCGTGCTCTGGCCGATGAATACACCCATGGATATCACGCTGCCGTGCCCGACGATGACGCCTTCCACGATTTCCGAGCGGGCGCCGATAAAACAGTTGTCTTCGATGATGGTCGGCGCCGCCTGCAGCGGCTCCAATACACCGCCGATGCCCACCCCGCCGGAAAGATGCACGTGCTGGCCGATCTGAGCACAGGAGCCCACCGTAGCCCAGGTATCGACCATGGTCCCCGCGCCAACCCGGGCGCCGATGTTCACATAGCTCGGCATCAGTACCGCGTCCTTGCCGATGTGTGCACCGCGACGTACCGTAGCCGGCGGCACAATTCGTACCCCCGCATGAGCAATTTCCGCCCCGGATTCACCACCCCAGCGCAGCGGTACCTTGTCGAAGTAATGCGCATACCCCCCCGACATCACCTCGTTGCGGGAGATTCTGAAATAGAGCAAAACCAGTTTTTTCAGCCACTGGTTGACGACCCAGTCAGAGCCGGCGCCCTGGCCAGCGGGTTCGGCGACACGCAGAACGCCCTGCTCCAGCAAATCCAGACCGTCTTCGATGGCCGCTTTGAGTTCCCTGGTGGCAGTGGCCGGCGACAGGCCGGAGCGTTGCTCCCAGGCGGATTCGATCAAGGATTGCATCGCTTGGCTTGAGTCCATGTTGTTCAACCTTCCTGCAGATATTTTTTGATGCTTGCCGCCAGTGACTCCTGTGCCGCTGGCTGCAGCGGATGGCCTTGCGCATCGCTGACCAGGAAAGTATCTTCCACGCGTTCGCCAAAAGTCGCAATACGCGCGTCGTGCACCTGCACCGCTTCTTGTACCATGGCGGCAGCAATACGTGACAGCAAGCCGGGGCGGTCATTGCACTCGATTTCCATGCTGGTTCCCGCCTGCTCCGGGTCCTGTTCAAAGCGGATGCGGGGAGCGGAAATAAAATGCCGCAGCCGGCGCGGCAAGGCACGCTTCATCAGGGGGCGCGCTTGCTCGGTGGTAGTAGCGATCTTCAGGCGTGCGATCAGCTCTGCCGCATCCTGCTCACTGACCACATGATCCTGCTGGTCCATCAACTGGAACAGATCAAAACTGCGGCCATCGCGAGTGGTCAGGATACGCGCCGCCATGACGTTGAAGCCCATTTCATCCAGCACCGAGGTGATGGAAGCGAACAGGCCGTCATGATCCGGTACTGCAACCAGCAATTCGGAAACCCCATGCGGCTGCACACCCCGCACCGCGATGATCACAGCACCGCGGTATTCGGAACCGTGGTCCGGGTCCCGATCCTGACCGCGAATAACCACTTCGGTACACCATTCCAGCTGATCTGCCGTCAAACGCAGGAATGCGTGTTCCGGCAGCGTTTTCCAGATGCGCCGGATCGCGGCAGGCGGCCATTCACGCCGCAACAGCCGGCTGAGAGCGCCCGCACGCGTTTCGCGGATCGCCGTGACGCGCTGCAGCGGGTTTTCCAGGCCGCGCCGCAGCGCGGCTCCAGCTTGCAGGTACAAATCCCACAGCAGACCGTTTTTCCAGCTGTTCCAAAGTTGCGGACTGGTGGCGGCAATGTCCGCCACGGTGAGCAGATAGAGATGATCCAGGTAGCGGGTATTGCCCACGATGCCGGCGAATTCATGGATGGTTGCCGGATCGGTGAGGTCCTTGCGCTGCGCCGTGCGCGACATCAGCAGATGTTGCCGCACCAGCCAGGCAATCATGTCCACATCGGCGGATTCGAGCTTCAGGCGGGCACAAAAATCACGCGCGTCCACCGCCCCCAATTCGGAATGGTCGCCGCCGCGGCCCTTGGCAATATCGTGAAACAACGCTGCAAGATAGAGCAGCTCCGGCCGCTCGATGCAGTGGAATACGGACTGGCAATGGGGAAAGCGGTCTCGGTACTTGCCATAGGCAAACCGCCGCAGGTTACGCACCACGAACAGCGTGTGCTGGTCCACGGTATACACGTGGAACAGGTCGTACTGCATGCGTCCAACGATATGGCCGAATGCCGGGATCAATTCGGCCAGCAGCCCATAACGGTTCATGCGCTGCAGCTGGGTATACACGCCCTCGGGCTGGCGCAACAATTCCAGGAAAGAGGCATTGACGGTTTCGTCCTGGCGAAACTGTGCGTCCACCAGGTAAAGATTGTCCCGCACCAGGCGAATGGTCGATGCCGCAACCCCACGCAGGTTTTCGTGACGCGCGAGCAGCAGAAACATTTCCATCATGGCCGCCGGCCGCCGCAGGAACACGGCATCATCCCGTGCCGCCAGGAAACCATGGCGCACGCAGAATTCTTCCCCCAATGGCTGGGCAGGCTCATCTTCCGGGTACAGCAATTCCTCCTGGAAAAGCTGCAATAATCGCTCATTGAGGCGTTCGAGCTGCATCACGGTGCGGTAGTAGGACTGCATGAACTGTTCCACCGCCAGATTGCCATCCCGATCGGTGAACCCCAGTCGCTGTGCGGCCTGACGCTGATAATCGAATAGCAGGCGATCTTCCGCGCGGCCGGCCAGCAGGTGCAGTGCATAGCGCACACGCCACAAAAAACGCTGGTCGTTGACCAGGTCGGTGTATTCCGTTTCCGTCAGGAAGCCATGTTCCACCAGGCCATGCAGGGTCTGCGCGCCGAAATGCCGTTTGGCCACCCAGGCAATCATCTGGATATCGCGCAGACCGCCGGGGCCTTCCTTGATATTGGGCTCCAGGTTATAGGCGGTTTCATGGTAACGGGCGTGGCGTTGTTGCTGTTCGGCAAACTTGGCCTCGAAGAAGGCCCCGGCCGGCCACATTTTACCGGCGGCCAATTCCGCCTGCAGACGGGAAAACAGATGGACCGGGCCATCGAGCAAACGCCCCTCCATCAGAGTAGTCGCCGTTGAAACTTCAGCCAGGGCTTCCTCTTTACACTGCTCTACGGTGCGAACGCTGTGACCGAGGTAAAAGCCGGCATCCCACAACAATTGAATGAAGCTCTCGAGTGCCGTGCGCGGCAGATCGGCCGCTACCGCATCGTCCAGCAGGATGAGCAAATCGATATCGGAATGCGGATGCAACTCACCGCGGCCAAATCCGCCCACCGCTACCAGGCAAATGTTATTGAGCCCAGGCATGAGGCGATGCCAGGCCAGCAGCAGCAGTTGCTCGACCACCCAGGCGCGGGCCCGCACCAGCTGAACCACATCTTCACCAGCCCACAAGCGGCCGGCAAGACATTCATCAGCGCCTTGCAGGGATCGACGAATGAGTTCGCGCAAGGCTTCGCTGCTTTCCCTGGGGGAACAGCCGCCATCCTCTGGCCGCTCAACCTGGCGGCAGGCCAGGTCGACTGCTTTCAACGTTGCCGGATCGAGACAGCCGCGTGAAGCCTGGGGAGCGGCGAGCCTCTCATACATGGTCAGAGCTCGTCGTCAGACAAGCGGGTCAGTACTTCGAAGCCGTCATCCGTCACAGCAATCGTGTGCTCCCACTGGGCCGACAGGCTGCGGTCCCGCGTCACCACGGTCCAGCCGTCCGGCAACAGCTTGGTCTCGCGCCGGCCCAGATTGATCATGGGTTCGATGGTAAACACCATGCCCGGCACCAGTACTTCACCCGTTCCCGGCCGGCCGTAATGCAGCACCTGCGGGTCCTCATGGAATACCTTGCCGATGCCATGCCCGCAATACTCCCGCACCACGGAGCCACCCTGTCCTTCGGCGAAAAGCTGGATGGCGTGACCAATATCACCCAGCCGCACACCGGGACGCACCATCTCGATACCGGTCACCATGGACTGGTAGGCAATGTCGCTGATTCTCTGGCCTTTGATCGTCGGTTTGCCAACGTGGAACATCTTGCTGGTATCGCCATGCCAGCCGTTCTTGATCACCGTGATATCGATATTGACTATATCCCCTTCGCGCAGGACCTTGTCGCCGGGAATGCCGTGGCAAATGACGTGGTTTACCGAGGTACAGATGGACTTGGGGAAACCGCGGTAGTTGAGCGGCGCCGGGATGGCCTGTTGCTCCACGGTGATATAGTGATGACAGATGTCATCCAGTTCACCGGTGGTCACGCCGGGCTGGACATGCGGACGGATCATGCGCAAAACCTCGCCCGCCAGCCGGCCCGCCACACGCATCTGCTCAATATCTTCCTTGCTTTTAAGGGTAATGGCCATGGCTACGCGCTTGAACCCGGAAAGTCCATCAGGAGACACGCCCTCGCTCGATCTTTGAATCCACAAGAAATTTTCTTCAGTCGGCAATACAGCCCGGTATTGCGCTCCCTCTGAAAATTCCTTGTGAATCCAAATCTCTTCGCGATCATCGCGCCTCCTGATGGACTTTCCGGGTTGAGGGCAGCGGATCACCATGCCAAAGGCTGCCAGACTGATGCCGCCGCAAAAAGGCTTATTGTACATGCCTTTTGCCCCATGACTATGGGCACGGCAAAGGGGATAATTACCGGCGGTCAGAGCGCTTTGGATTCGGGAGAGAACAGGAATGCGAAAGCTTGTGCGATTCATCCTGCCGTTGGGCCTGATCGCGGGCTCCATCGTCATGGTCATCGGCCTGGTCGCGCTGGCAAAAAGCAAACACTCCGGGAAGAAAGAGGAGGCGACCGCGGCCGTGCCGGTTGAAGCCGTCACCGCCCACCGGCAATCCCTTAATTTTTCGGTGATTTCACAGGGCACCGTACAACCACGCACGGAAACGGTACTGGCAGCGGAAGTTCCGGGCAAAATCGTGGACGTATCGCCCAACTTCATCGCCGGCGGTTTTTTTCGCCGGGACGAGGTTCTGCTGCAGATCGACCCCAGTGACTATGACACCGGTCTCAAACGGGCTCAAGCCAACCTGGCCTCGCGCAAAGCGCAGTATTCCGATCAAAAAGCGCGCTCCGAACAGGCCCTGAAAGACTGGCAGAACCTCGGCCGCCAGGGAGAACCTTCCGACCTGACCCTGCACAAGCCGCAATTGGCTGAAGCCCTGGCCGCGGTGCAGGCTGCCGAAGCGGACGTGCAAAAGGCCGAACGCGATCTGCTGCGCACCAGCATCAAACTGCCTTACGACGGCCTGGTGCGGGCGAAACAGGTGGACCTGGGCCAGTATGTCGGTCCCGGCACGCCACTGGGTGTTACTTTCGCCATTGCCACCGCTGAAATCCGTCTGCCCCTTTCCAGCCGGGATATCGCCTACCTGCAATTGCCGTCGGCCACCGACCTGAACGAGTCCAACCGGCCAAAAGTGCGCCTGACCGCCGCCAGCAGCGGCATCAGCGGGCGGTGGCAGGCCGAGATCATCCGCACCGAGGGCGTGGTGGATGAAACCAGCCGCGTGATCTACGCCGTTGCGCAGATCGTCGACCCCTATGCGGTGCTGGGCAAAAGCGATCAATCCGAACTCAAGGTGGGTACCTTTGTGCGGGCGGAAATCCAGGGGCTGCGCGCCGAAAATGTGATCGTTCTTCCCCGCTCCGTACTGCGGGAAAATGATACCGTGCTGGTGGCGAACGCCGAGCACAAACTGGAAGTCCGGCCGGTCGAGGTACTGCGTGCAGAACCGCAAACGGTGTACATCAGCCATGGTATCGAGGACGGAGAGCAGGTGATCAGCACGGCCATGGATGCGCCGGTCCCCGGCACCTTGCTGGCCATCAGTGGTGAAACGGCCACTGCAAAAAGGCCAGCAGCGGCGCAGTCACACGACACCGGCACAAAGGAACTGCCATGAGAGGCCCGGGACAGAGCCCCTTTGGCTCACTGATCGACTGGTTCGCCGCAAACCCGGTGGCAGCCAACCTGTTGATGCTCATTCTTCTCGCCGGTGGCATTTTCAACGTGTTCACGATCAAGAAAGAGATCCAGCCCCGGGTTGAAACCAATTTCATCAATGTTTCAGTGCCCTTCCTGGGCGCCACGCCACAGGATGTGGAGGAAGGCGTCGTGGTCAAAATCGAGGAGGCCATCCAGGATATCGAAGGCATCAAGGAAATCGTCTCCAACGCCAACCGGGGTGTGGGGAGCATTGACATCGAGGTCAACGCGGATTACGCGGTGACCGAGGTCATGGACCAGGTCAAAAACCGGGTCGATGCCATCTCGACCTTCCCGGACAATACCGAAAAGCCGGTCATTTCCCGCTCCACGTTTCAGCAGCAGGTGGTCATTGTTTCGGTCTACGGAGACGTGGACGAGCGCACGCTGAAAGAGTTCGCCAAACAGGTGCGTAACGAGATCGTCACCCTGCCCGGCGTGAGCCGCGCTGAAATCCTCGGCTCGCGGGATTATGAAATCAGCATCGAGATCAGTGAATTTGATTTACAGTCCTATGGCATGACCTTGACCGAGGTGGCGCAGGCCGTGCGCCAGGGTTCGCTCGACCTGCCGGCGGGCTCGATCCGTTCCGATTCCGGTGATGTACTGGTGCGGACCAAGGGCCAGGCCTACACCGGCGCGGACTTTGAAAAAATCGTCGTGCGCACGAACCCGGATGGCACGCGGGTATTGTTGAAAGACATTGCCCATATCCGCGACGACTTCATCGAGTCCGACCGGTTTTCGGAATACAACAACAAACCCGCGATCTCCATCCAGGTGCTGTCGGTTGGTCAGCAGAGCGAGCTGGACATTTCCACCGCGGTGCATGCTTATGTCGAGAAAAAGAAAGCCTCCCTTCCCGCGGACCTGCAAGTGGCCGCGTGGGCTGATGTCAGCTATTACCTGCAAGGCCGCCTCGATATGATGGTCAAGAACCTGATCTTCGGCGCCGTTCTGGTGTTCCTGACCCTGGCCCTGTTTTTGCGTCTCAAGCTGGCGTTTTGGGTGATGATGGGACTGCCGGTCGCTTTCCTCGGCGCATTTTTCCTCATGCCCGGTATCAATGTGACGGTGAACATGCTCAGCCTGTTCGGTTTCATCCTGGTGCTGGGCATCATTGTCGATGATGCCATCGTCATCGGGGAGAGCGCTTACACCAACATACGCGCCAAAGGCCATTCACTGGCAAATATTCTCGAAGGCGTGCACCAGGTGGCTTTACCGGCCACGTTCGGCGTGCTGACGACAATGGCTGCGTTCATTCCCATCCTGATGGTGTCCGGTATCGCGGGACAGTTTTTTTCCGCCATCGGCTGGGTGGTCCTCCTCTGCCTGCTGTTCTCCCTGGTGGAATCAAAACTGATCCTGCCGGCCCACCTGGCGCATATGCAGGTCAGGCACTATGAAAAAAATACCCACAATGTCCTCATCCGCTTCCAGCGGTTTTTCAGTGAAGGACTGCATCATTTCGTCGACAACAGGTATATCCCACTGCTGCACGCGGCATTGCGCCAGCGCTACCTGACGCTGTCCATCTTTATCGCCACCTTGATTCTGTCGATCGGACTGGTGGCGGGCGGTATTCTGAGATTCGTGTTTTTCCCGGATTTTACCGCTGACTTCCTGGCGGTGACCCTGGAAATGAACGAAGGCACACCCTCTTCACTGACCCATGCGGCGATGCAGCGGGTGCAGGCTGGCCTGTGGCAACTGGACCGCAAAATCAGTGCCGAACAGGGCGTTGAATCCGGCGCGGTGGTCAGCAGCGTGCTGTCGTTCGCGCGCAGCGATGTCGCGGGCCAGATCATCACCGAACTGGTGAAAGAAAATGATGATGTTATCAGCGGAACGGAAGTACTGCGCCGCTGGCGCGAGGAAGTCGGCGACATTCCCGGGGTCAAGACCCTGGGCTTCGAGGGCGCAACCGGAGGTCCCGGTGGTGGTCCGTCCATTTCCATCCAATTGATTGGCCCCAACATCGACCAGCTGGCACGTGCTTCGCGCGAACTGGAACGGCGCATCCGGCAATACGAGGGGGTCTATGACATTCGTAATTCCCTGGAAAGTGGCACGGCGGAAATCAAACTGAACATCAAGTCCGAGGCCGAAGCTCTGGACCTGAAACTCGCCGACCTCGCGCGGCAAATCCGGGCCGGGTTTTACGGCGAAGAAGTGCAACGCGTGCAGCGGGGACAGGATGAAGTCAAGGTCATGGTGCGCTACCCGCGCGATGAACGGGATTCGGTGGGTTACCTGGACAATGTGCGTATCCGTACCCCGGATGGCGGATTGGTCCCGCTCCACGCGGTGGCAGAGATCGAGTTGACCAAAAGCCCGACCACCATCCAGCGTTTTGACCGGCAGCGGGCCATACGCGTCTCGGCGGAAGTCGACAAGGAATATTTCGAGCCCGGCAAAATCACCCAGGATGTCCTCACCCAGGATCTGCCAGCCGTGCTGGCACAGTTTCCCGGCGTGCATTACAAGCTCAACGGGGCGACCGAAAGCCAGCAGGAAGTGCAACGCGACCTGGTCAAAGGGGCCCTGTTCGCCCTGTTCCTGATCTATGCCCTGATGGCGGTGCCGCTGAAGTCGTACTCGCAACCGCTGATCATCATGTCGGTCATCCCCTTCGGCGCCATCGGCGCGCTGGTCGGGCACTGGATACTGGGCATAGAGGTAAGCATGATGAGCTTCTTTGGCATCATCGCACTGGCCGGCGTGGTGGTGAATGACAGCCTCATTCTGGTCGATTTTGTCAATTGCGAACGTGCACTCGGCGTGCCTCTGGAGCAGGCCGTGATGGACGCCACCCGCAAACGTTTCCGCGCCATATTGCTGACCTCCCTGACCACGTTCTTCGGACTCGTCCCCATCGTTCTCGAAACCAGTCTGCAGGCGCAAATCATGATCCCGATGGCGGCATCACTGGCCTTTGGCATCCTGTTTGCGACCGTGATTACGCTGTTTCTGATCCCGGCCCTGTACCTGATCCTGGACGATTTTGGCGGGTGGCGGCGCCGGGCGCGGAAGCGCATGCAGCCAGCAGGCTTAAAATCAACGCAGACCCGCCAGCACATTTTTACCGGCAAACCGTAAGCGGCACCATGAACATCGGTCAACTGCTGGAACTTGCCACGCACAGGTTGGCTGCCGATCCCGCGGCTCGGCGCGAAGCAGAGATTCTGCTGGGCCATGCGCTGGAAGTAAAACGCTCCTTCCTTTATGCCAACCCCGCTATGGACGTACCGCGCCAGCGCCAGGCGCAATTCCAACGACTGCTGCGGCGGCGCATGCAGGGCACGCCGATTGCCTACCTGACCGGAACACGCTCGTTCTGGTCGCTGGATCTGCGCATCACGCCGGCGGTGCTGATACCCCGGCCGGAAACGGAACTGCTGGTGGAGAAAGCTCTGGAGCTGATTCCCGCGGATTCACATCAACGCCTGGCGGATCTTGGCACCGGCAGCGGCGCCATCGCGCTGGCGCTGGCGCGGGAACGGCCGCATTGCGAAATTCACGCCAGCGACTGCAGCCTGGAAGCATTGCAAGTGGCTGGTGACAACGCCCGGCGCCTGCAACTGGAACGGGTGCAATTTCATCACGGCTGGTGGACCACCCCCTTGAGCGGCCGCTTCGACCTGATCGTGAGCAACCCACCGTATATCGCGCAGGCGGATCCGCATCTGCAGCAAGGCGATTGCCGCTTTGAACCGCGGCTGGCGCTGTCGCCAGGAGCAGATGGTCTCAGCGCCTTGCGGCAGATCGCCGCCGAGGCGCATGAATTATTGGTGGAAGGCGGCTGGCTGCTGCTGGAGCATGGCTACGACCAGGGAGCGGCGGTGCGATCTATCCTTGATGCTGCCGCTTATTTGGACATTGCCACCTATCGTGACCTGGCAGGCATTGAACGGATCTGCGTCGGCCGCAAGCGGCCATTGTGAAGGGATGCACCGGTGCCGCATAGAGGCCATGGATGGCCGGGAGCGGCCTCCTACTATTTGAAATCTCTGAGCCCAAAAACCAGAACAGACCGGCATCCTGCCAGTCTGTTGGTTTAAAGCGCCTGTGTGTGATGGCTGCTACTCTACGCAAACTGTAAATAAATGTCAATATACGTCAGTAAACATATACGTCAGTAAACAGGGTCAGCTTCCATTCCCTGAACCTGACCCCGGAGTAAACTTTCTCACCGCCGCCAGACCGGCGCCCAGCATCACCGCGATCATCAGAACCAGGCCGTAGCGGTTCAGCATATCGATTCTTTTAACGACTTTGGTATTGACCATGGTGCATTCGACATCCTGGCCAGGAATCACCAGCAAGCCATGGCAGTCCGTGGCATCGGCAATAAAGGTATCCCGCTCGATCTCGTGCACGCTGCAGAATATGCCGTCTGCCGGCACCTGTTCGATCTGCCAGCCATCCGGGTGGTCACGGTTGATGAAGCGTGGTTCGAATGGTGTTCTTGGGGGGCACGAGAGGTGAATTTCGACATCCGCTTCATCCCCTGAAGCCCCGATCCACTTCTTGTACACCTGCAGACCCACCATGGCGTGGTCCATTGCTGGAGCCGCGGCGCTGGCGTTGGCGGCAGCCACAGCCGCCTGACAGCACAGCAGCAGCGTGGTGAGAAGCAAGGCTATAAAAAATCCCCGCGGCGCATGGGCAGCCGCGGGGATTTTCATCATCTTAACAGCGTAGCGTTGTCTTCAATGATCAGACAAAGCGACGGAAGCCAACAAAGCCCACGCCCAGCATCAGCAGCGCCATGATCGCCATGCCATACTGGCTCAGCGTCGGGATGCCTTCGAAGAACACCGTGTTGGTGACGGTGCAGCTGTCACCCTGGTTGATGTCTATATGCAGCGAATTGCATCCGTTGTCGACTTCGATGGCGCTGTCAAAGACGTCTTCGTCTACGCTGCAGTTCGTACCGCCATCCCAGTCAGGGATAACACCAAAGGTGAAAGTCTGGTCTGCGGTGCCATCTGAACCTTGAATTTGATCGTCGTCGCCATTATCGCAGGACAGCGTGAGCGAGTATTCTGAATCCAGCGCATCGCCGCTGTCCAGATTGTCGATGACCCAGTCCTTGGTAACCGAGATGGTGACCGAGTCCGGGCTGTTGGTGATGTCACAAACGTTCATATCGCCTGATTCATAATTGCTGGAATCGACGTTATCAAAAAAACATCCCTGACCGTCACCACCGTCGACGCTACTTTCATCGGCGAATTCCGATGTTGCAACATACGCGGCAGTGTAGCCAGCAGCTTCCGTTTCCCACACGCGGCAGTTCAGCTGGCCCTGATCGAAGCTCTCGACGACGAATTCGACGGCGAAGACTCCGGCAGCGGCGACTTGGGACTGACTAAGGGGGACACCGGTGTTACAGGAAATATTGTATGTAAGCGGGGTTATATCGTTACCGTCGGCGAAAGTTTTGTTCACGCTGAAGGTTGCCCGGCTGTCTACCGTTTGTGCAAACGCACTGGCTGGCAACAGAACAGCCGCGAGCAGGATAAAAAATACGCGTTGAATAGTCATTTATTTCTCCATTATCGGGATTTCGGCTGCCGTTTATTACCACCGGCGTCTATTACCACCAGGGCAACACGTGCACGCCAACCTTTAACACTCCAAAAAGCAGGCATTTCAAACACTTCCAAAATAAAAACGCCTTACTCTGATGCGGGGCGGGAAACTCGGCAGCCTGTAGAAGCACTGTTCCGGGCGCTGCTTCCCAAACCCGTTGGCCGGGATTATCCGGCAAATGTCAAGTAATGTCAATTTCGGTCGGCGTTTTTTTTACCCGGAAAGTCCATCAGGGGGCGCCGGACTGTTCCACCAGCCCGGGATCCAGCTGCTTGCTGTTGCGCGCACCCAGGTCGCGCAGCATTTCGGTCTGTCGCAGCAGGTTACCGCTGCCACTGGACAACTGGCTGAAGGCCTCGTCGTAACTTTGCTGTGCCTGCCGCAAGCGATCACCCACGGCGCGCAGATTGTCGACGAAACCGGCGAATTTGTCATACAGTAAACCCGCGCGGCTGGCGATTTCCAGGGCGTTGCTGTTTTGCTTGTGTATGGACCAGACCGCAGCCACGGTGCGCAACGTTACCAGCAGGTTGGTCGGCGACAGCAGCGCCACTTTGCGCTCCAGCGCATACACCGGCAGTTCGGGGTCGGACTGCAATGCCTCGATCAGCGCCGCCTCGATAGGAATAAACAACAACACGAAATCCAGCGCCTGCAGTTCAGGCAATTCGGCATAGCGCTTTTCGCTCAGGTTCCTGATATGGGCGCGCAGGGCCTGGACATGGTCTTTTAAATGTGTGGCCCGGATGTGCTCATCGGCTTCCGACTGATAACGTGTCCAGGCATTGAGCGAGACTTTCGCATCCATGATGATGGACTTGCCCGCGGGCAGGTACAGCACCAGGTCCGGTTGCAAGCGCTGTCCGCTGGCGCTGGTCACGGCGACCTGGGTGGCGTATTCACGGCCTTTTTCCAGGCCGGCCAGATTCAGCAGGCGCTCCAGTTGCTGTTCCCCCCAATTGCCCTGGGCCTTGGCGTTGGAGGTCAATGCCCGCGTCAGCCTGGTGGCATCATCATGCAGGCGCACGTTGAGATGTTCCAGATCGCGCAGCCTGGCCTGCAACACCTGGTGCTGGGCCGTTTCGTTCTTGTGCGTCTCGGTCACGGTATTGCGAAACTCGATGATCCTCTGGTTGAGCGGGTTGAGCAGTGCATCCAGTTGCTTGCGATTGAGATCGGATAATTTCTCCGAACGTTCCGCGAAAATTTTTCCAGCCAGCCGTTCAAAATTTTCCGTCAGGCGCTGCTCCGCCTGCTCCAGTGTGGCGATCTGTTCGCGGAAATGTTCCTCACGATCCACCGCGCGCGTTTGCAGGATGGCGCACTGCTGCTGTGATCGGGATAATTCGGACAGCGCCTGCTGCAACCTCGATTCCATTGCAACGGTGCCGGCTTGCAAACGCCCTTGCTCCGCACGCACGGCGCGGCGCGAAGCGAACCAGGCCAGCAGCACCGCCAGTAACAAGCCGAACAGCAGTCCGGCCCAAAACCCGGCCTGGGGACTGGTCACACCCTGGCCGATCAACCATTCATTCATGCTGCAGGGTACTCAGCGGCTTTCACTTGTTGCCACAATGCTTCCATTTCATCCAGCGCCATCATGCCCAGCCGTTCGCGGTTCCCTGCCAGGCGTTCCAGCGCCCGGAAACGCCGCTCGAACTTGGTATTGGCCCGGCACAGTGCGGCAGCCGGATCGACTTTCAGCTGACGCGCCAGGTTGACCACAACAAACAATAAATCGCCCAGTTCGTCCTCGACTTGCACTGCATCGCCGCTCGCCATGGCTGCAAGCAATTCATTGGTTTCTTCCTGCAGTTTGTCCAGCACCGGAGCAGGCGCTGCCCAATCAAAACCGGCGCCGGCAGCCTGCTGCTGCAGTTTGACCGCGCGCTGCAGATCGGCCAGGTCGTGCGAAATGCCGTCCATCAGGCTGATGCTGTCGATACTCATGTTTATCGGTGTCGTTCATGTTGCGGTCCTATGGCATGCGAGCAGTCTGCAGCAGCTGCGGGTCAGGAACCGGGAATCTCCAGGTAGATCATGGCGCCGCCCCAGGCGCTGTGAGCGATGTCGATGCTGCCGCCATAGGCCGTCACCAACTCGAGCACAATGGCCAGGCCCAGGCCGTAGCCCTCTTCGCGCTCATCACCACGTACGCCCCGCTGCAGCAGCACCGGCCAGTCCGGTTCATCGATACCGGGCCCGTCATCTTCGACGCGCAGCCACAGACCGGCGCGGACGGCATGGGGGTCCATAGTCCCGGCGCTGCAACGAACCTTGCTGCGGCCGTACTTGAACGCATTGTCCAGCAGGTTGCCGAGGATTTCGAGCAGATCCCTTTGCTCTCCATAAAAACACAGGCCGGCAGGGATCGTGACCTCAGCCGCTATCATTTTGTGAGAATAAACCTTTTGCAAACTAGCCAACACCCGCTCCGTTTCAGGCGCCACCGCGACCGGCTGTGCCATGGTGCGCCGGGCCGAGACCGCCGCGCGTTGCAAGCGGGTGGCCACCAGCTGGTTCATTTCGTCAGCGGCTTTACGCATGGCGGCCCGGGACGCGGGGCTGTCGATTTCCAGGCTGGTACGCAGGATCGCCAGGGGGGTCTTGAGACTGTGCGCCAGCGAGTCCAGTGCATTACGGTAGCGCTGCTGGTTGGCTTTTTCCGTTTCCAGCAACTGGTTGACGTTGCGCGCCAATGGCTCCAGCTCACGTGGGTACTTTCCCTGCAGCCGCGGCGACTGTCCGGATTCAACGCTGGCCACGTCCCTTGATACGGTTTGCAATGGCCTGAATCCCAGGTAAATCACCAGCACTTGCGCCACCAGCAGAATCAGCCCGGCGGCGCCCAGCGCGCGCCACAATCCCAACTGGAAGGCGTTGGTCTGACGCTCGATCTCGGCCGGGTCGACCAGCACCGAAACCGTGAGCGGCAGAACCGGCTGGTCGCCGACTTGCCAGGCCACACCATACTGATACACGTAAAAATCCAGCGCCTCGGTGGGCTCGGAAAAAACCGACTGCGCGGCTGCAATGGTGGTGAGCTCGGGCAGGCGCAAGCCCAATGCCGAAGGCGAACTCCAGTGCGCATTGGCTCCGTGCACGTGCAGGTAAATACCGGAACCGGGCTGGGTCAGGCGTGGATCGCCAATATCTTCGCTGATCTGCAAGCCGCCGAATTTGTCGACCTCGGCAGCGGCAAGGACCAGGTAAACATAGGATTCCATCCGCGCCTGCAGCGCCGAAACCGCACTGCGATGGTTGCCCGCGGACAGCGCGAATCCCACCAGTCCGAGCGCCAGTATCAGCACCACACTGGCAATGATGGCCATGCGCAGGCGCAGCGAAAACGGTCGCGTCCGTTGGCTGCTGCTGCCAGGCAGCACTTCATTCACGAGTGCTGTTTCCCTCTCCATGGTCTGGTGCTGGCAGCAGCGTCAGGCGGTAGCCTCGGCCACGCAAGGTTTCGATCGGATTCAACACACCCTGCGGATCGAGCTTGCGCCGCAGGCGGCCAATGAAGACCTCGATCACATTACTGTCCCGTTCCGCATCTTCCTCGTAGATATGCTCGGCCAGCGCGGTCTTGGTGACCACCTCATCCGGATGCATGACCAGGTATTGCAGGACCTTGAACTCGAACGTGGTCAGGTCGACCTCGGCTCCGTGCAAGCGGACGCGCTGCGCGGTCAGATCTATGGCCAATGGGCCGAAGTGAACTTCCGGCCGGGCGTGACCGCCCGCCCGGCGCATCAAGGCGTTGACCCGGGCCATGAGTTCCGCATTGTGAAACGGCTTGGTCAGATAGTCATCCGCCCCCGCTTCCAGGCCTTCCACCTTGTCTTTCCAGTCCGCACGGGCAGTCAGCACCAGGATGGGAAAATCACGGCCTCCGGCGCGCAAACGGCGGATCAGCTCCAGCCCGGGAATTTCCGGCAGGCCGAGGTCGATAATGGCCAGGTCGAGCGGAAACTCCTCGCCGAAATACAATCCTTCGCGGCCGTCCGCGGACTCATCGACCACAAAACCCGCGGTGCGTAACTGCGTGGCCAGGGCCGCACGTAAATCGGCATCGTCTTCGACAATGAGCACGCGCATGTCAGGTGCCGCCTAATGCTTCTTCTGACCACGCACGGTAACCCGCACGGTCCTGACCACGCCATCACGGGTCAGCAGCTTGATCACGTGCACCTGCTGGTCACCTTCCTGTATCGTGCGGGCAGACAGAACCTTGGCGTCATACTGACTGGCAGCCTGACGTGCCGCCTGGTCCAGGCTTTGCGCCATGACCGCAGCCGGCAGCATCAGCGCCAGCAACAGGGCCAGAAAAATTCGATACCAGGTTACACGCAAAGCCACATCTCCATATTTCGGGAAGCTCTGAATTAACCAGAGTTTCCTTCGATCGGGTGCATTCTAAAGCATCTGTATGAACCCGGCCTGAATCGCATAATTATTTCAAAATATTTCGGCCACCATGCAGCGCAGGCTGCCGCCGGCTTTCTCAATCTCATCCAGTGCAGTGGAATGAATTCTGAACCCCCAGGATTCCAGCAGGGCGCGATTTTGCAGCTGCAGTGCATCGGCCGCGGTCTGGCTCATGAACACGTCATGCGTGGTCAGGGCAATGCAATTGCCGGCGAAAGCATCCTTCTCTGCCTGATCGAGATAAAGGGCTCGTCCGCCGTATATGTTGGCAATGGCCCGGGGTATCGTGGGGTCAACAAAGGATTTCGCATGCAATACGCAGGCACGGCCGGCCAGCACCGACATAATGACGTTGGTGTGGTACTCGCTTTCCTTGAGGTCGAATTGCAGCGTATGACGCAAGGCAAAAGCTTCGTGCATGGCCGTGAGGCCGGCCTCGTTGACGCGAGCGGTCATGCCGCAAAAGCCCAGCCGGCGGGCACGGTCGATGACCAGCGGCCCGGTCAGTTCCGCCACGCAGTCTTGTACCGACAAATCGACGGTTGTGTAATCCATGGCGGCGAAATATTCGCGAATGTCCCTGCGGCCGGCTTCCCGCTGACGCTGCGGATGCAGCATGTGACCTACGATAAAGCGTCCAGGCGCCGTGGCGAAAACATTATTGGGGAATACGTTATCGGGAGTTCTCGGATCGCCCGGAAAACTCTTCACCGGAACGCCTGCCCGGCGAATCAGGGCCAGCAAATTGACGTATTGCTCCAGTGCCCGGTCCGGATCAGCTGACTTGCCGAGATCCATGTAGCGGTTATCCCGCGCGGTTTCTTCACTGAGGGCAAAATTGATCGGCTCGACCATGAAAACACCCTTTGCGACCGCGGGCGAATTCGCCGGTATGCCGCCTCCAGCCAGCGCGTCCAGGATCAGTTGCGGGTCACGCGTAATCATCGTTCTGGCAAAAACTACGCAGCGGCAGGCTGCGGGCCATTCAGGACCGCCATCCGTTCCATCGCCCGGATGAACAAACGCTCATCGAAATCATCAACATGGGCGTGTTCCGTCAAAAAGCGGCGCCAGTTCCTGGCTCCTGGCAAACCCTGAAACAGGCCCAACAGGTGCCGGCTGACGTGTTTCACCGCGACACCCTGCGCCATCTGCAGACGCACATACCGAGTCATAGCGTGAACCGCGCTCGCCCGGTCCGGCACGCCGGCAACACCGGTCAGTACCTGCTCGCATTCGCTGAGTATCCAGGGGTTGTGATAGGCCGCCCGGCCCAGCATCACGCCATCCACCTGATCGAGGTGCCGCATAGCCTGCCCGGCCGTGGTGATACCTCCGTTCACGACGACGGTGAGTTGCGGGTTCTCATGCCGCAAACGATAGACCCAATCGTAATGCAATTCGGGAATGTCACGATTTTCCCTGGGACTGAGACCCGACAACCAGGCTTTACGCGCATGCACGATGAAAACCCGGCAGCCGGACTGCGCCACGCAGTGAATGAAATCGCTGAAATAAGCGTAACTGTCGAGTTCATCAACGCCGAGTCGGGTTTTGACCGTAACAGGGATTTCCACCGCATTCAGCATGGCGGCAACTCCATCGCGAACAAGTTCGGGCTGCCGCATCAGGCAAGCACCAAAACGGCCTTTTTGCACCCGGCCTGACGGACAGCCGACATTCAGGTTGATTTCAGCGTAGCCCCTCACAGCTGCTATGCGTGCGCATTCAGCCAGTTCGGCCGGGTCGCAGCCGCCCAACTGCAGAGCCAGTGGATGTTCCGCTGCATTGAATTCGAGCAGGTGGTCACGATCCCCATGCAGGATCGCGCCGGTCGTCACCATCTCGGTATAGAGCAAAGCTGAAGGCGCCAGCAAACGATGGAAGTAGCGGCAGTGCCGGTCAGTCCAGTCCATCATCGGCGCCACGCTGAGGCGTCGGTCTATCATCGCCCTGCCATGGTCAAAATTTTCCGTGCCTGCTGCAGATGTGGAGCGTCCAGCATGCGGCCATCGAGGGCCAGGGTGCCGGCATCCGCTTGCGCGGCGAATGCGGCCACCACGCGCTGGGCGTGGGTGATCTCTTCCGGGCTGGGCGTAAATGCCTCGTTGATGACATCAACCTGGGCCGGATGAATGGCCAGTTTGCCGCTGAATCCGTCGCGGCGCGCTGCGTCACAGGCCGCACGCAGTCCGGCAGTGTCGCGGAAATCCGCGTACAGGGTGTCGATCGCCGGCACCTCGGCCGCACTGGCGGCGAACAGGCAAAAAGCTCGTGCCACCTGATAGGGAAATGTCCAGTTGCCCTCGCCGTCCTTGTTGCTGGCCGCGCCAATGGCGGCGCTGAGGTCCTCAGCGCCCCAGGTGAGCGCAGCCAGGCGCTGGTCACAACGCGAAAACTGCCCCAGAGAAAACATGGCTTGCGGGGTCTCGGTGGCTACCGGCAGGATACGGGTGGATCCGCTGTCAATCCCGAGTTCTTTTTCCAGGCGCCCGAGTTGCAGGCCAAGCTCGATGACATCATCCGGCGAACGGGTCTTGGGCTGGACGATGCCATCCGGCCGGCCGGCCATAACGCTTTCCAGATCCGCCCGGGACTCCGCGGTGGTGATTGGATTGATGCGCACCCACAGTTGGCTGCGCCGGTTTCGTGGGTGCTCCGCCAGGTAGTCTCGCGCGAGCTTGCGTGCCGATGATTTATTGACTGCAGCCACCGCGTCCTCGAGGTCAAGAATCAGCGCGTCTGCCGCCGTATCATCGCCTTTTTGCAGCTTCCGCTCGCTGTCGGCGGGAATGAATAACAAGGAGCGCAGTCTCATACGGCGGCTTTCCGCAGCATCAGCGCCGAGCGCTTGCAGCTTGCGACCAATTCTTTTTTCTGGTTGTAAGCGCGATGCGCAAATACCACAATGCCATTGTCCGGACGGGAACGGCTCGCGCGCAACTCCAGAACTTCGGTCTCGACGCTAAGGGTATCGCCGTGGAATAACGGCCGGGGAAAGCGAACCTCGTCCCAACCCAGGTTGGCCACGGTGGTACCGAGCGTGGTTTCACCCACCGAAATGCCCACCATCAGGCCCAGTGTTAAGGCGCTGTTGACCACGCGCGTGCCAAATTCCGAATGCTCGCGGCAATACTCCTCGTCGAGGTGCAAAGGTGCCGGGTTATGCGTCAAGGCGGTGAAAAACACGTTGTCGGCTTCGGTGATGGTACGGCGTATGGGGTGCGTGAATTTCTGCCCAAGCTGAAACTCTTCGAAATACAATCCTGCCACTTTTGGCCTCCTGCGGTTTTCCGGTTTGGCTGGCCTGGATAGTTTAAACCGCCGTTGACTCGGGAGGGTACCCTTCCGCCGGTATCAAATAAACCATTCATCAAGCCAGCCCAACGCAAGATCCGGCCTTCACCTTGTATTTAATTAAATGTTTAATTAATATATTAGACTACATAGTGACCGTCCATAAACTCCACATGCTAACGCGGCACATGGATGTGCCGCCATTTTCGATGACGTAAGTCATTGAAAATGTGAGCGCAGCAAAACCACGTTTTTGCGTAGCGAATCCATAACGGGCTGGGATGCCCGTTTATGGACAGACACTACATAATGAAGGCACTTGGTTGATTTCATCATGACAGATACCGTCAAACACCGGAGACAGCGCCCCAGGGGACGTCCGGGACCTTCTCCCAGTGGCGATTTTCGGGAGCAAATACTGAATACCGCGGAACGACTGTTCGCCACGCAGGGATTTGCCGCCACTTCGATCCGTGAAATCGCCGCGGACGTGGGCGTGAACGCGGCCATGGTGCACTACTATTTCGGTGCAAAAATGCATTTGCTGCAGGCGGTCATGGACCGGGTGCTCGAGCCGCTCTCGGGTTCGGTAAGCGCCTTGCAGCAAGGCGGCCAGGTCGACCTTCAAGCTATTGTCAGCCTGCTGTTTTCCATGGCGGGTGAGCATCCGTTTCTACCGCAGCTGATTGCCCGGGAAGTGTTTCTGCCCGGCGGAAAAATGCAGCAACAGTTCCTGCAGCACTTTGCGCCGCGCCTCGGCGGGCGGCTGCCGGATATTTTGCGCCAGCAGCAGCAGGCCGGCCACCTGGCAGCCGGTCTCGATCCCGCTATCACCGCCCTCTTGATTCTGTCGCTGTGTTTTTTCCCCTTCATTGCACGGCACGCGGCGGAACAGGTGCTCGGCATTGCCTTCGACGCGGCCGGTTTACGGGAGATTTCGCAACACATCTCCGCACTGCTGCAGCAAGGGCTAGTACCGTGACCCATAGATTTCGATACAACCAGAGCATGAACATGTCATACGCCGTGAAATCCGCCCTACGCTGCTTGCTGATGATGCTGCCCTTGCTGCTGCCGGCTTGCCAGCAGGCCGACAAAGCGACAATGGTCGGCACGCTGGAGCGCGACCGCATCGAACTCAAAGTGGAGAGTAATGAACCGCTGGTCGCCATCCATGTGCAGGATGGCCAGCCGGTCGTGGCAGGCGATCTGCTGCTGGAGCAGGACGCAACGCGCGCCCAGGCCAGACTCGCACAGCAATCCGCCGTGCGCGACCAGACCGCGGCACGGCTGGCCGAACTGGAGCGCGGCCCACGGCAGGAAGCCATTCGCGAAAGCCGCGCCCGGCTTGCGAGTTTGCAGGCGCTGACCGTGAACGCAACGGCTGAACTGCAACGTGCCCGTGAAGTGTTCGACCAGGGCCTGTCGAGTCAAGCCGTGCTGGATGGCGCCGAAGCCGCGTCGAAGTCCGCACGGGCCCAGGAAACCGCGGCGCGGGAAGCATTGGCCGCGCTGCTCCACGGCACCACCCCCGAGGAGTTGCAACAAGCCGCCGCGGCGCTGGCTGCCGCCGCCGCGGTCGTGCAACAAGCCGAACTCGATGTCGAGCGCAGCCGCGTCCACGCGCCGGTCTCTGGCACTATCGACCAGGTGTTGTTCCAACTCGGAGAGCGCCCTGCGGCCGGCGCAACGGTTGCGGTGCTGCTGGACAGCGCGCGCAGTTTCGCCCGTGTATACGTGCCGGAATATCTGAAATCCCGGCTGCACCCTGGAATGCGCGTGGAGGTCCGCGTCGATGGCCTGGACCATAGCCTGCAGGGCCTGGTGCGTTGGGTGTCCGCGGATGCTGGTTTCACACCCTATTTTGCGCTGACCGAATACGACCGCTCCCGTTTGAGCTACCTCGCTGAAATCGATCTCGCCGATGCCGCGGGGTTGCCGGCCGGCGTACCCCTGGTGGCAATTGCTCCGGGCGAGTGAGTCGATGCCAGAGCACGCAAGCCCCGCAGGGGACAGTGCGAAAGCGCCACACGGCGAACGGCCTGGCGCGGAATGGGCCATCCATGCGCGTGGCATGTCCAAGTCGTTCGGGAAAGTGCTTGCCGTCGATCATTTTGATCTGTCGGTACCGCGCGGACGCATATATGGCTTTCTCGGCCCCAACGGTTCGGGTAAGTCCACCACCATCCGCATGTTGTGCGGACTGCTGACTCCCAGCGCCGGCGATATCAGCGTGTTGGGTTATCAGATACCGCGGCAGGCGGAAGCCCTGCGCCTGAAAGTCGGCTACATGACGCAAAGGTTTTCCCTTTATGAAGATCTGAGTGTGATGGAAAACCTGCGTTTCATGGCGGATATCTACACCATGCCATGGCTGCAGCAGAAAGAACGGCTGGCCCGTGCCATCGAGCGTTACGAACTGGGCCACCTGCTGCATCAGCACGCCGGCACCCTGAGCGGTGGTCAGAAACAACGCCTGGCCCTGGCTGCCGCAACCCTGCACCAGCCGGAATTGTTGTTTCTCGACGAACCCACCAGCGCCGTCGACCCGGAGAATCGTCGCGCATTCTGGGAAATTCTTTTCGACCTGGTGGATGAGGGCACTACCATCCTGGTGTCGACCCATTACATGGATGAGGCCGAGCGCTGTCATGCACTGGCCTTTCTCGACCGCGGCCGGCTGGTGGCTGAAGGCAGCCCGGAAGAACTGACGCGGAACATTGAAGCCCAGGTGGTGGTCGTCGAATCGCCTGAACCCCGCAAGGTGGGTAAGGCGCTAGAGGCCCGGTCATTCGTACACAGCACAGCCCAGATAGGCAATACGCTGCGGGTTTTGTTGGACAAAAACCTGCCGCAGGCAGAACAGGCCGTCGGTCAGGCCGTTACCGCGCAAGGACTCGAAATAGATGCCTGCCACCTGGTCCGCGCCAGTCTTGAAGACGTGTTTGTGGCGGTAACCCAGGCCAGGAAGCGCGCGCAATGAAATCCCTGCAGCGCATTCTGGCCATCGTCATCAAGGAGCTGCGGCAACTGCGCCGGGACCGCATCACTTTTGGCATGATCGTCGGCTTCCCGCTGGCGCAACTGCTGCTGTTCGGTTATGCCATCAACATGGATCCGCGTCATCTCGATGCTGCGGTCGCCGACCTCGCCAGTACCTCCGCCTCGCGCCAGTTCGTGCTGGACATCGCCCACTCGCAAATCCTGAACATCAAGGCACAGGCGGGCAGCGCGGAAGAAATCGAGGCGCTGATGCGCGCCGGCCAGGTCAGCGTCGGCATCTTCATTCCACCCGATTACGAGCGCCGGATGCAACAACCGCACCGATCCGCGGTACAGTTGATGATCGACGGTTCAGACCCGATCGTGCAGGGGGCCGTGGCACGACTGGCGCAGCCGGGACGGGTTTCCCCTTATAACGACCAGCCGCCAAGGGTGGAAATCAGAACCTTCTACAACCCGGAACGGCGCTCGCCGGTGAATGTCGTGCCCGGGCTGATCGGCATCATCCTGACCATGACCATGACGTTGTTCACCGCCATAGCCATCGTGCGCGAACGCGAACGGGGCAACCTGGAATTACTGATTACCACACCGGTCAGGACTTCCGAACTGATGCTGGCAAAGATTCTGCCCTATGTGCTGATCGGCCTGATCCAGGTCAGCGTGGTGCTGGCCATCGGTTACCTGCTGTTCACCGTTCCGCTACGCGGCACATTGCTGGACACCTACGCCGTGTCGCTGGTGTTCATCATCGCCAACCTGGCGCTGGGCCTGATGATTTCCACCATTGCCCGCAGCCAGTTCCAGGCCATGCAACTGACCATCTTCCTCTTGATGCCGTCCATCCTTCTGTCCGGATTCGTTTTCCCTTTCGCCGGCATGCCCCGGCCGGCGCAAATGATCGCCGAGTTGCTGCCCATGACCCACTTCATGCGGCTGATTCGCGGCATCATGTTACGTGGCGCCGGCCTGGAAGAATTACTGCACGAACTGCTGATCCTGGTGGCGTTCATTGTCGTCGCCATGACCTTCGCCATTTTGCGTTTTACCAAGCGTCTGGATTGACATAGTGTTTGTCCATAAACGGGCATCCCAGCCCGTTATGGATTCGCTACGCAAAAACGTGGTTTTGCTGCGCTCACATTTTCAATGACTTACGTCATCGAAAATGGCGGCACATCCGTGTGCCGCGTTGGCATGTGGCGTTTATGGACGGGCACTAACATAGGAAAGCTCTGAATAATGCATCCATGCATTACCACAGCACATCCCTGTGCCACGTAAACTCTGAATTAATCAGTGTTTCCCCGGGGAGCCGCCACCGTTCTCCTGCCGATCCACGTTCCGGCAACGACCGCCACCAGGGCCATGGCCCAGACAATGACCGCCCCGGTGGGGAAATCCAGCAGGGCCGAGGCGATGATGCCGGCCAGATAAGATACCGCGCCAATGGCGTATCCCGCCCACAGGCGGGCGGCGCCGTGCAGCCGGCGTGTGGCCAGCGCCGGCAGGATCAGGCTGGCGAACACCAGGTACACGCCCACGACCTGCACCGATGCGGTGACCACGAAAGCAAACGTAACGTAGAAACCAATATGACCCAGTTTTTCCCCCACCTTGAACCAGATGGTCAACAGAACCGCATAGAGAACGCCGATAACACCCAACATGTTCCAGGTAGTCCACAGGATCTGGCCCACCAGCAGATCCTTGAGGTGCTCACCACCGTGCGGATTTCCCGCCAACAGCAGGATACTGCCGGTGGCCGCCAACACGAACAGCGTTCCGATCAGTGCCTCCTGGGTTTGCGGCCAGCGCTTCTCGCTCCAGTTCAACCCGGCCGCAGCGACAAGGGCGGCGCTCACTGCGGCGACTTGCACCAGCAGCGGGCTTTCGTCCCAGCCGAACGCGCTTGAGGCAATCACGCCGAGGCCGGCGACCTGGGCGATGGCGAGGTCGATAAAAATAATACCGCGCTTGAGCACCACCTGGCCCAGCGGCACGTGCGTGCTGAGCACCAGAAGACCAGCAACCAGCGCCGGTCCCACAATTGTCCATTCCACCGCTTCCCAACTCATGGACGTGCGCCAAACCCGCATGTTGCACCAGTACTCGTAGCGAGACGGTTCAGGGGTGCGTCATGGCTGGCTTTTGCGACCGAGGAGCGCGCAGGCATAGTCGACACTATGTCGAGCACTCCGACCGAGCGAAAGCCAGACAGGGCGTGCTCCTGGGCCGTCGCAGTAGAGGACTGGTGCAACATGCGGGTTAAAAGGCGTTGCAGGATATCATCGAACAGACTGAACAAATCCTCGGCCTGCGGCGAACCGCCGACGGTCATCGGTACCATCACGGCCGGAATGCCGGTCTTCTGGGACAGCCATTCCGAGGCCTGGGCGCCTTGATAGGATTCGCGGATGATGAAATCCGCGCCGCTGCCACCTTCACCCAGCATGTCCAGCAACTCCGCCAGGTGTGCGCTGGTGGGTGGAATTCCCGGCAGCGGTTCCAGTGTGGCCAGTTCATTCAGACCCAGCCAGTCCTCGAGATAGACAAAAGCCTTGTGGTGCGCCACCAGCCGCTTGCCGCGTAATGGCGCGGCCATGGCTTCCCAGCGCTTGATTGCGGCATCCCAGCGACCGAGGAAATCCTGCAAGCCGGCCCGGTAATCAGCCGCATGCTGCGGATCCACTGTCGCCAGGCGCTCGCCCAACACTTTGGCGACCAGTGCGATATTGTGCGGATTGACCTGGATGTGCGGATTGCCCTGGGCGTGGACATCGCCCTGGGCGCGGTCGACGCGGTCCGGGACGTCCAGTTTGGGCACATAATTGCTGGCCTCGATGAAACCATCCTTGCCGGGTAATACCGCCGGGTTATTCGCCTTGCCCAGCAGCATCGGCAGCCAGCCAATCTCGAGCTGCGCGCCGGTGCAGATCACGAGATCCGCCTTGCGCACACGCGCTATCAGGCTGGGCCGAGCTTCGATGAAATGCGGATCCTGCAGTCCCTGGGTGGCGCTCTCGGCGCTGACCCACTCGCCTCCCAGCTCCTTTGCCAGTGCTGCCCATTCAGGCTCACAGGCGAATACTTGCAGCGCCGCCTGCGCCGGCAGGGAAAGCTGCAGTCCGGCGATAAGCGCAACGGTGATGAACATACGTCTCATGTTTTTCTCCCGGCTCAGAAGCTGTGGGCGCCATGGGCGCCGATGCTGTGTATATATTGCAGTGCGAACTGCGCGTCGTCATCGGCGCCCGCATCGTCCAGGTTGTATTGGAAACGCAGACGGCTGAATTCGCTGTTGGACCAGTCGACCATCACACTGTAACGCTGCGGGTCATTCCCCGTTGGCTGCAGAGCCGTATCCGTAAACCCCGGCCCGGGGGTGTCGCTGGAAAGATGGTCGAAGCGCGCGCCGAACCGCCAGCGGGGAAAGGGCTGAAAGACCGCCTGGGCGTACCAGCCCTGCTGTTCGTTGTTCCACGGCAATACCGGGCCATCCGGCAAGGCGTATGCGCCGTCTTCATCCCGCCACAGGTATTCGGCCTGGAACTTGAAATTGCGCTGCCGTGAGTTACCGTTGGGCGCCCACTTCCAGACGAAATCGGCGATCACGAGGTCGCTGTCACCGCTAAAAAGCAGCGCTGCATCCTCGCCGCCTGAAGCGCGCTCCCGGCTGTCGCTGGCCAGCCAGGACAGGCCGGCCAGCCAGCTATGGCTGATACCGACGTCAGCGCCGGTTTTGATGGAAGCGCTGTGGCTGCCGATACCGGAGTGTGCCGCGCCACCTGCCGGGTAGCGATCGCCACGCAGGACTTCCGCGCCCAGCTCGAGGTAGAAATCCGTCGGCGCCTGCCAGCGGAATTGCAGCCCATCATCAATATACTGGCTGCCCAAAAAAGCCTGATAGACCAGCGCCTGGTCGGCAAAATCCCAGCTATGGGAGTGCTTGTCGTTAAGGTAGCCGATGTTGGAGAAAAATCGGCCCATACGGACGGACAGGCCGGCAGGCAGGCTGAGTGTCTCTACCCATGCCTCTTCGATTTCGATCGCCGTTTCGCTGTCCTCGATCACGAGGGGCACGGTCAGCCAGGCGGTGAACTTGTCATCGACGTTGGCCGAAATGTCGATTTCCGTCTCCGCCAGAGAAAGGCCTTCCGGCGCCAGTCCGGCCTCACCACCCAGCGGGAAACCCGCAATGACATAATCATCGGGACTCTGGTCATAAGACCAGGCCAGTCCCGTGAAAATCACCCCGATGGCGGGATTGAAGGAATTATCGGCTGCTACCGAAACGCCGGACGAGCTCGTGGCTGAAGCAACCTGGACCGCAACATTCTGACTGGCGCGGCGTGCTTCATCCTGCGCCAACCCGGCCTTGTTATTCGCCTCATCGGTGGATTGCTCCGCGGCATCCAACCGTCGCTCCAATTCCGCGATGCGGGCTTCGTACTCCGATTGCATGGCTTGGATTTCCTGGCGCAGCAATTGAATTTCGCCGGTACCCCCAGTTTCCGCTGCTGCCTGCGCGCATGGCACTTCTGTCACCAGCAGCGTAAAAGTAAATATAATGAATGCAGAACTTGTTCGCATTTGTCGTCTCCTCGAATGACCTCAAGATGAACGGGGTCAGAGTAAAAACTCTCTCGGAGCAGTTGTATACCTGATGTCGCGTCCAGAGTTTTTACTCTGACCCCAAGACCCCGGTGGTTCGCGGTTCAGAGCAGGACGGGAGGCGCTCTCGGCTGGTAGTCAGTGGAAGCAGGTTCGGCAAAGAGAGGAATCTTTGGCGGCTGAAGCAGCACCCCGGCGAGCCGTTCCACGATCACGGGTGCAAAGACGGGCAGCGGTCCGGCCGAGGTTTGCGCCTGGCAGACACACCATTCGCAATTGCTGATGTTGGTATTGAGATGCGTCGTGACGTGGGCAGCGAAGACCACCTGACTGGCCGCCAGCAGGGTGGCAAGCAATACCATACGGATGGATGCGGGGATGCGCATGAGTCCATGATAGCCTTGAACAGAGTCAGAGTAAAAACTCTCGACGGGACACCTCCTGTCCAAAGCTCCAGGGGAGTTTTTATTCTGACCCCCGCAGTTGCGGTCCCCGCTACCGGCCCGGAGTCAATTTGTTGAGCCTGCACGGTAGCCAGCAGCTACAATATGTGGTTTGATGCCCCTTAGTGAAAGCTCTGAATAACTTGCCCGGGAAACCAACGATGTCCGAACGCGAAATCATGCAATACGATGTCATCGTGGTGGGTGCCGGTCCGGCGGGACTGGCCTGCGCGATACGTCTGAAACAATTCCAGCCCGAACTGATGGTGGCCGTGATCGAAAAGGCGGCCGAGGTGGGCGCACACATTCTTTCCGGCGCCGTGATCGAGCCGCAGCCGCTGGATGAACTTCTGCCTGGTTGGCGTGACCAGCCGCCCCCCATCTGCGTGCCAGTACAAAAGGACGAATTGTGGTACCTCACCCCGACCGGGCGCCTGCGGTTTCCCACCCCGCCGCAACAGAAGAATCACGGTAATTTCATCGTCTCCCTGGGCGCCCTGTGCGCCTGGCTGGCCCCGCAAGCCGAAGCACTGGGCGTGGATATTTTCCCAGGCTATGCCGCAGCGGCCATTCGCTATACGGATGAAGGCGCCGTCGGTGGTGTGATCATCGGTGACATGGGTGTTGATCGCGCGGGTAATCCCAAGGATAACTATATGCAGGGCATCGAAATCCATGCCCCGATTACGGTACTTGCGGAAGGCTGTCGCGGCCACCTGAGCAAGCAATTGATCCACACGTTCGACCTCGCCAGGAACTCCGGCCCGCAGACCTATGGCATCGGCATGAAGGAACTGTGGCGGGTGCAGCCCGGAAAATCCTCGCCCGGCCTGGTGCAGCACACCCTGGGATGGCCGCTGGACCCGAAGATTTACGGCGGCAGTTTCATTTACCACCTGGACAAGGACCGTATCGCGCTCGGTTTCGTCACCGGCCTGGATTATGCCGACGCGGAATTTTCCCCTTTCGAAGCCTTTCAGCAGATGAAACATCATCCGATGATTCGCGGCCTCATTGAAGGGGGTGAAATCCTGTCCGCCGGCGCCCGCGCCATCGTGGAAGGCGGTTACCAGGCGTTGCCGCAAACCGAGATGCCAGGCGCCATCCTGATTGGCGATGCCGCCGGACTGCTGAACGTACCCAAAGTCAAAGGCGTGCATCAGGCCCTGCGTTCCGGCATGCTCGCAGCGGAACATCTGGTGCAAACATCCTCGCCTGCAGGCTTCGACGCCCGGCTGCGCGCTTCTGCCCTGGTTGCGGAACTGCACCGGGTGCGCAACATCCGCCCGGCGTTCTACAAGGGTCTGTGGCGAGGTTTTTTCACCGCGGCGATTGAGACCATCACCGGCGGCAAACTGCCACGAACCCTGGCGCTGCACGCCGACGATAAAGCCCTGCACCAGATCGATGATTACAACCCACCCGAGCGGCACTGGGTGAAACGCGAACTGCCGCCGCGCGACCGGCTGGCCTCGGTGTATTTTGCCGCCACGGCACATGACGAGGACCAGCCCGTACACTTGCAAATCACCCAGCCGGATATTTGCACCACGCGCTGCGGCCAGGAGTACGATCACCCCTGCACGCGATTTTGTCCCGCCAATGTCTATGAAATGGTCGAGGACGAAGGCAGCGGGAAGCGACTGCAGATCAACGCCGCCAATTGCGTGCATTGCAAGACCTGCGATATCAAGGATCCGTACCAGATCATCAATTGGGTCACGCCGGAAGGCGGCAGCGGTCCCAACTACCAAAACCTCTGAAAAACGCTTTTTTATACAGGAATTAACCAGGAAATGATCCCATGAAGATATTGGTTGGCATTAAGCGCGTGGTGGACTACAACGTGCGCGTGCGGGTTTTGCCCAATGGCAGCGGCATGGACACCGAAGGTGTCAAGATGAGCATCAATCCGTTTGACGAGATTGCGCTGGAAGAGGCGCTGCGGATCAAGGAGGCGGGCACGGCAACGGAAGTCATCGTGATTTCCTGCGGTGGCGATGAATGCCAGCAGCAGTTACGCACCGGCCTGGCCATGGGCGCCGATCGGGCGATCCAGATCAAAACCGGGGCCAGCCTGCAGCCACTCAGCATCGCCCGTGCCCTGTTGAAAGTCATTGAACGGGAGCAGCCGGGACTCGTTATCCTCGGCAAGCAGGCCATAGACGATGACAACAGCCAGACCGGCCAGATGCTGGCGGCGTTGTGGAATCGCCCGCAGGCAACGTTTGCATCCAAAATGATTCTCCAGGGCGAGACCGCCACGGTGACACGCGAAATAGACACGGGGCTGGAAACCATTGAAGTCGATCTGCCCGCTGTGATCACGGTCGACCTGCGCCTCAACGAACCGCGTTTCGTCAAACTGCCGGACATCATGAAAGCCAAGCGCAAGCCGCTGGATGTCCTTTCTCTGGAGGAATTGGGTGTCGTGGTGGAAGGTAATCTTCAGGTCGTCAAATTTACCCCACCCCCACAACGGCAAAAAGGAATCATGGTGGAAAACGCCGAACAACTGGTGCAGGAACTGAAGAAGCGGGGCTTGTTATGAGCAGAATATTAGTCGTGGCCGAGCATGACGGCCAGTCATTGAACCTGAGCACGGCCAAATGCATGAGTTGTGCCCAGGCCATAGGCGGCGATATTGATATTGCCGTGCTGGGCCATCAGCTGGATGCCGTGACCGGCCAGGCGGCCGCCTTGAGCGGCCTTAGCCGCGTGATCGCCATCGATGCACCGCACCTGGCGCATCCATTGGCGGCCAACTGGGCAGCGGAAATCGCCAGTCTGGCTGCGGATTACAGTCACGTTCTGGGCCCATCGACCACCCTGGGCAAGGACCTGATGCCGCGTCTGGCTGCGCTTATTGGCGTCAACCAGCTCAGCGACGTGATGGAAGTACTGAGCGCGCAATCGTTCCGGCGGCCGATCTATGCCGGCAATGCCATTATTGACGTGAACACCGCCGCGGAAACGACGGTGGTCATGACCGTGCGCATCGCCAGCTGGCAACCGGTGGCGGAGGGTGGCAGCGCCGCGGTCGAACAACGTACTGCCGCAGGCAGCGCCGCCACTCACACGCGTTATGTCGGTCTTGCCGCGGAAGGCGGGGAGCGGCCCGATCTGCAAAGTGCGTCGAAAGTGGTCTCCGGCGGCCGGGCTCTGGGCAGTGCGGAAAATTTCGCCCTCATTTATCGCCTGGCGGACAAGCTTGGAGCGGGGGTTGGCGCTTCCCGCGCCGCGGTCGATGCCGGTTATTGCCCCAACGACATGCAGGTCGGACAGACCGGCAAGATCATTGCACCGGACCTCTACCTCGCATTCGGCATTTCCGGCGCCATTCAACATATCACCGGCATCAAGGACGCCCGCACCATCGTAGCGGTGAACAAGGATGCCGAAGCGCCGATATTCGAAATCGCGGATATTGGCCTGGTGGGTGATCTGTTCACCATCATTCCGCAACTGGAACAGCTGCTCGGCTGAGGAAAACCCGACAGGAATACGATACGTCCATGACCGAACCGATCTGGTCGCCCGGCCCGGCCCGCCGCCAAACCGCCAAGATCCAGCGATTCATCGAGCTGCTGCGGTCCGGGCCCGAGCCTGGAATCCGGGATTACTGGGATCTTTATCGATATTCCATCGAGCACCCGGACCGGTTCTGGCGTGCGTTGTGGGATTTCTGCGGCGTCGCGGGCGAAGCGGGAACCAGTACCGCACGCGATCTGGATAGGATGCCTGGCGCCCGCTGGTTTCCCGAGGCACAACTGAATTTCGCCGAAAATCTGCTGCGCTATCGTGATACACAAACCGCGCTCATCTTCCGCTCGGAGTCGGGGGTGAGTAGCGCACTGAGTTACGCGGAACTTTACACCGCGGTGGCGCAAACCGCGGCCGCGCTGCGATCATCGGGCCTTACCACCGGCGATCGGGTGGCCGCCTACATGCCCAATCTGCCCGAGACCGTCATTGCCATGCTGGCCACCGCCAGCATCGGCGCCATCTGGTCGTCCTGCTCACCCGATTTTGGTGTCGCCGGAGTGGTCGATCGTTTTGGCCAGATCGAGCCGAAAGTCCTGTTTTGCGCCGCTGCCTACAGTTACAACGGCAAAGTTCATGATTGCCTGGAGAAGGTGGCGGGAATCGTAGCGGCTGTGCCATCGATAGAGCGCGTGCTGGTGGTGCCCTACATACAGCCGGACGCCGACCTGTCGCGGGTGCCTCATGCCACCTGGCTGGCGGATTTCCAGGATAGAACCGCCAGCGCGATAGTATTCGAGCGCCTGCCGTTCGACCACCCGCTGTACATCCTGTATTCCTCGGGGACTACGGGGGCGCCAAAGTGCATCGTCCATGGCGCCGGCGGCACCCTGCTGCAGCACCTGAAGGAATTGGTGTTGCACACCAACCTGCGCCGTAGCGACCGGATTTGTTATTTCACCACCTGTGGCTGGATGATGTGGAACTGGCTGGTCAGCAGCCTGGCTGCGGGGGCCACCGTTGTGCTCTACGACGGCTCGCCGTTCCATCCCGGACCGGCCGCCCTGTTCGACCTGGTGGATGAACTGGAGATTTCCATTCTCGGCACCGGCGCCAAAGCGATATCCGCCTGGGAAAAAGCCGGTATCAAGCCGCGTGAATCCCACCAGCTCCATTCATTGCAGACCCTGCTTTCCACCGGCTCGCCACTGGCGCCGGAAGGCTTCGACTACGTTTACCGGGACATCAAGCCCGACCTCTGCCTGGCATCGATTTCCGGCGGCACCGATATCGTCTCCTGCTTTGTGCTGGGTTGCCCCATCCTGCCCATTTACCGCGGCGAACTGCAGTGTCCCGGACTGGCCATGGCGGTGGAAATCCGCCGTGACGATGGCAGCCTGGCGCAAACAGAAGAGACGGGCGAGCTTTGCTGTAGTCAGCCCTTCCCCTCCATGCCGGTTTTTTTCTGGGGCGATGAAGACGGCAGCAAGTACCATGCGGCCTACTTCGACAAATTCCCCGGCATCTGGTCGCATGGTGACTTCGCCAGGAAAACCACGCACCAGGGCTATGTCATTCACGGGCGTTCCGACGCCACGCTGAATCCCGGCGGGGTACGCATCGGCACCGCGGAGATCTACCGCCAGGTGGAAAAACTCGATGAAGTACTGGAAAGCCTGTGCGTCGGACAGGACTGGCAGGATGACGTGCGGGTGATCCTGTTCGTAAAACTGCGTGCAGGCATACAGCTGGATCAAAGCCTGCAAGAGCGGATTCGTCAGTCCATCCGCCAGCACACGACGCCACGTCACGTTCCCGCCAGGATTATCCAGGTCGCCGACATCCCCCGCACCATCAGCGGCAAGATCGTGGAACTGGCGGTGCGCCATGTGATCCATGGCCGTGCCGTAAGCAATGTCGATGCGCTGGCGAATCCCGAGGCGCTGGAGTTATTCCGCAACCTGGCTGAGTTGCAGGTTTGACGCTTCAAAACGATAGCCCAGGCCGTAGACGGACTTGATCAGGTCTTCGACCCCCGAGGCTTGCGCCAGCTTTCTGCGCAGATTTTTGATATGCGTGTCGACGGCCCGGTCGCTGACCACCCGGTAGTCTGAATACATCCGGTTCATGAGCTGGTCGCGGGAAAACACCCGGCCGGAATGAGCGGACAAGGTTTGCAGCAGGGCGAATTCCACCGGCGTCAGCGCCATTTCCCGGCCGTTGAGCCTGGCGGTGAATGTCTCGCGGTCCATTGCAAGCGCGTGCAAGGGTTTTCCGCTTTTGCTCCTTTCACTGCGGCGTAAAACGGCCTTGACCCGCGCCACCACCTCCCGCGGTGAGAACGGTTTGCAAATGTAATCATCCGCGCCAAGTTCCAGACCCAGCAGGCGGTCAATTTCCTCCACGCGCGCCGTCACCATGATGACGGGGACCTGGCTTACGGCCCGCAGCTGCTTGCAGACTTCAATACCGTCCAGGCCCGGCAGCATCAGGTCCAGCAACACCAGGTCAGGTTGTTCTGCGTGGAACTGTCGCAGCACTTCATCGCCGCGTGCGACAATTGTGCTGCTGAACCCGCCCTGCGCGCGCAGATAGTCGGCCAGCAGCGCCGCGATTTTCGGCTCATCTTCGACGATCAGTATCAGTGTTTCTTTCTTCTCCATTTCTGCTGCTCAGTTCGGCAGGACGATGCGTATTTTCAGTCCGCCCAATGCACTGTGCTCCGCCCGGATACTGCCACCGTGAGCCTCGACGATGTTTTTGCAGATCGACAAACCCAGGCCCGTTCCGCCACCGGCCCTGGAACGACTGTTTTCAACACGGTAAAAGCGCTCAAAAAGCCGGGCGATCTGTTCGTCTTCGAGACCGGGCCCGGAGTCTTCGAGCAGCAACTCCGCTGCGGCCTGATTCTGCGCCAGCGACACCCTGATCTTCCCGGCCTCGACGACATAACGGCTGCTGTTTTCCAGCAGATTGTTCAAAACCTGCCTGATCTTTGGCTGATCGGCGGGGAGATCACTCCGGCGCAAGTTCCATGTCGATCTCGATCTGCCGCGCTTCCAGCCGGTGCCGGAATGAGTCCACGCTCTGACCGACCAGGTTGCTCAAATTGAGCGGATTTTTCTGCATGTGCAAAGCGCCCGCATCGGACAGCGCCAGCGTCTGCAGATCGTCAATCAGGGCGGACAGTTGATCGATCTCCTCGCGCAAAGATGCCGACATACGCTCATCCGCCTGCCTGACACCATCGGCCATAGCCTCGATCTCGCCCTTGAGAATGGTCACCGGCGTGCGCAGTTCATGGGCAATATCCGCCATCCAGCGCTGACGCGCGCTGCGATTTTTCTCGAGGGTGACCGCCAGCTGATTCACGTGCGCGGCCAGGCCTCCTATTTCATCGCGCGATTCGACTTTGACTCTGGCCAGATAGTCGCCCCGGCTCAAGTCTCTCACCGTGTCGCCCAAACGGCGCACCGGCCGGCTGACGTTGCGCGCCAGCAGATACGCCAGTGCAGCCGCCACGGCCAGGGCAAGCGCCAGGGAAATGATCGTCACCTTGATCTGCCGGACCAGGAAATACTCGGCATCTGGAGGCAGCACCTTGCCCGCGGGTGTAAATCCAAGCCACCCGACCAACTGCCCCTCGGACTGAATGGCCTCCAGGGTAATGCCGTCCAGCGCCTGCGGCTCGGCGCCGGCGATGCGGGAGTAATTTTCATCGAGCAGGAAAAGCCGCTGTCGGAGATTGCCCGGATCCGCTGACCGGATCCAACGCAAATGTTTCGCCGCCAATGGCGGCTCGACGTGGGGGATGACTTCGTCCCGCATGCCAGGATGATGCGGTCCGGGGCTTCCCTGCCATGAGTCTTGCGGCCACGGTTCTCCCTTTCTCCGACCTTCCGGCAACGGCCCTCCTCCCTGCCGCAAGCGGGACAGACGCCAGATGCGCCGCCAGTTTTGCGGATGGTCACGCAAAAAATCCCAGCTCCCTCTGGACTCATAGGTATCGCCCAGCGCCAGCGCCAATGTTTGCAGTACGGTAGCTTCCTGCCTTTGCGAGGAAATCCTTGAAGCCCTGGTTCAGGCTGATGCGGGTAATGAGGGTCACCACCAGCAGTGCCAGCACCACAGCAACCACCTGGGCCAGTAGAATTTTGGAAAAAAGCGTTTTCATCGAACCCATCCTGCACCGCAATGGAGATGGTGTTCAATATTTTCGGCAAAACTTCTTTTTTTCTTCACATTTGCTTTCATTTCGGCGCACAAAATGCACCATGAACGCAAGCAATACGAAAGGAACGGCAAGCCGCCGGACCGGCGTTTAACACAGGAGAAAACGATGAACACACGTCTTGCAAAAACGATTACGATTCTGGCTATTGCCAGCCTGTTGTCGACCGGCAGCGCCCTTGCCCAAATGCACAAAGGGCACAGAGACTGGGCCAAAGGCCCACCGACCGCTGAAGAGAAACTGGCGCGCATCAGTGACGCTCTGGACCTGGACAGTCAACAGTCAGCCGATATGCTGGTCGTGCTGCAGCAACAGGAAGAAAACATGGCCGCTGTGCACGAACGGATCAAGCAGCAGATGGGACCCGAAATTTGCGCCCAGAGAGCCGCTTCTGAAAAAGCCATTCTCGCGATCCTGACGGACACCCAAACGGAGCGCTACCTGCAGATGCGGGAGGATCGAAAAGAAAGCCGCTGGGGTCACCACATGCTCGACCTGGATTGTCCGGAGTAGGACGGACAGGCTGCTGGCAATGGCCATGCCATTGCCAGCTTAGCGATACGCAATCATGGCCGGTACCATCGGGTCACTCGACTAAATGGTTACCTATCTCCCCGGCCGGTCACATCTGGCCACGATGACTATGGGTCAGTGCGGAATGTAACCTGGCCACTTGGGCAGTCAAGCGCAACGGAGAAGCGGACCTTGGGACCGTCAAGCACTTCAACAGGAAGAGTCAAGGCGGAGCAGAGTGCGCGGAGCTGCTTCGAGTCCGGGGTGGCGACCTGAAGGCCAACGAGCCTGCAACCCTGTGGTGAGGTGGTTGAAGGGTGATGGGTATCAGGCGACCAGACAATGAAGAACGGCGCCCCCGCTGGCTCGGTTGTGACTTCGAGTGTCTGCCAGTGAAGGATCTCGCCAGACGGCGTTGTTCGACTGCCAGCGTCGGGTTCGCTCAGTGGGAAGTCGCTGTGCGCGAGGGAAGCGGCCAGGGAAGCCGTACTGGGCGCGGCCACTGCCCAGCCGATCGGGACGGGCTTGGTGAGTCCGGCCAAGTCGGCCATACCGATGTCAGAGCCCGTAACTCCGGACTGGAGTGCAATGAACTCGAGGTAGGTGTGATTGCCCAAGGACAGGAGCGCGTTGTGAGTACCCCGAGGGTGCTTGCCGCCGTACGCGGGATGGACGCCTAACAGTTTGGTGAGGTCATCGACCGTGCGGTCGAGATCGGGAACACCGATCAAGATGTGGTCGATGCCGATCGCTGGTGAGGACTCTGCCTTCACGATCGCTCCAATCGCCGCAAGCGAAATTCCGAGAATCAGGGTCCGGAGCAGCATTGGTACTCGCTTCATTGGTTATTCACACGCCTAATGTTCAAAATCACCGGCCTGCGCGGCTTTTCGCGCAGGTCCGGTGCACTGCAGGGTTAGCCATCGGGTCATGTCTTCGACCGACCAGTGATGGCGTCTGTATAGATCAAGCCCTTCGTCTGCGCGGCCTTGATCTTCCGGTCGAGCATGTCCGGGAAGCTAAGAAAGCCCTCCAGCACTAGGATGAGATCGCCACCATCGATAAACACCGTCTTGATAGCTTTCCCCGCGACAAGAGACGAAACGACATTCTCGCTGAAGCCGTGGATTGAAATGAAGAGTCCGCGGCCGTACATCTTTCCTTCGATCTTTCCGGCGAACTGATACACAGCTTCATTCGCAGCAGCCGTGTCTTGCCACTTTGCTTCAATGATGTAGTGCTCGCCGTCGTACTTCACTGAACCATCAATTTGCTCGCCATTGACGCGGTATGGCTCGGTGATTTCGAGAGAGAAGAGAGTTGATAGATTCTGGAGAATTTCCTCAAGGGCGTAGCCGCGCTTTGCGCCGACTACTTCGCCTTGCAAAAGAGAAATGAACAGAGCCTTGAGATTGGGAAGAGTCGTGCTCGGGGCCTTAGCCGCCGCTTGCTTTCGCTCACGCTGCTTGCGCTGCTCTTGAATTTTGTGGTCGCGCATTTCCTGAAGCTGCTTCAGATGCGTGATTGCGTGCTCGGCCTCCGACTTGTTCAGCTTCTTCAGTTTATCGAAGTAGTAGGAGTCAAAGTGCTTCCAGGCAATAAGCGACTGAAGCATCGAGCGGAACTGGCCGAGCCCTCCGTCTGGCTTCTTGCTAAGGTGGTGAAACATTGCATCGACAATCTCATACCGATGCATCGCTTTATGATCGCCGATAGCTTTTATGTCAGCCTTCGTACAACTGTTGGTCTCGAAGAATGCAACAACGTCATCCTTCGGCCATAGCAGCTTCAGGACACATTCACGCATTGCCAACTTTATATCACTCGGGAATGTCATAGGCGGTAAATGCGACAGCTAACACCGTGCCGCTCAGCCGCGGCCGAAGGCCCTCGACTGGAGCGACGTGTTAACTGCCGATAATTTCATTCAAGCCATCAATGACGTGAGCGAGTTCTTCGGGGTCGACGGCGCCAATTTTCTTGCCGATGCGCTCCGTTGAGAGCGTGCGAATCTGGCCGATCTTGACCCAAGAGCGTTTTGGCAACCTGGATTTCATGATTTCGTGAGACAGCGGAAACCCGGCCCGTTGTTCCTGGCTTGTAAGCGCCATGGCTATCACGGTTCCGGAGCGCTGATTGAATACGTCCTGGCTCAGGATAAGAACCGGGCGCTCGCCCGTCTGCTCGCGACCAACGGTCGGGTTGAGATCAGCCCACCGGACCTCCCCCCTCAGTATTTTGGCCATCCTGCCAACTCTACAAACAATCCTTCGTCTGCCATCGCTCTTTCAAATGCTGGATCGAGCTTTGCACATTCCTCTGCCAAACGACTGCGCTCCAGGCGCTCAAGCTTGTCCTGAACCGCTTCCTGGATGGCTCGACTGCGATTGCTAAATACTTTGCGCCTCACCAGCGCATCTACTCGGGCGAGAACGCCCTCTTCAATAGTGATGGCCACTTTGGTCTGGCTCATATCGGCATCTCTCATAAGTATGACGATTAATCATACCCTGGTAACGGTACGCAAGCAACCCGAGAAGGCTAATGTCCCGGCTCGCATCTGGCGCAGCGCAAAAGCGATCTGTTCTTTGGTGAATTTCGATGGCTTCGTGGAGCCATTCCGCCCTACCGTCAGGCTACGGGAAATGGCCGTTACCGCTCGTTTTATTTGTGCCCCGTCTGTGCCAAACAGCTATCGGATGCTGCACGCTGTGACATTAAATTATTCGTGGCCCCTGAAAGTATTCAAAAATTCTAAGAAGAGCAAACAATATGACGACCAACATAACCACTGTTGGCCATAATGATTTGCCAGTGTCTAAAGCCCTTGTTTTTGCAGCTCTCCAAGTGCCAACCATTTGCCATGGGGAAAGAACAAATGTTGTAAACACTGAATATGTTTTCGCGAACTTTAGTGCCGTTTCAATTTCTGAAAATATTCCAAATTCCACCAACCCATAAAAAACCAGCATGACTAAAAAGCTAACAGAGATAAAATTTACCCAGAATGACACTGCTAAAGAAAGCTGGCCATTCCAATGTCTGACTAAATAGCTAGAAATGCTGCTCAGTACACCCCTATAGCGTGGGCTAATTCGATTAACCTTCTCGCCTTCTGGATCGTCATGAAAATCATGTGGATTCGGCGTGTGCGATGTATTTTCTGTACGTAAATCACCTGTAGGAAGTTCGCCGACACTTGATGAGTCTGCGTCATTTGCGTGACCACAACCCTGACAGAATTCTGCGTTTGGTGGTAATTTATCACCGCAATTCGTACAATACATCTTGCTCACTCCGCACAAGTTCATCTCCAAATTATTGGGGCAGGCGAACACCAAAGGCTTCAAACAACTTATCTCCACAAGCACCAGAAAATACCGTTACATCATGATTGCTGTTTCTAGTACAAGTTACTTTGAGCATTTCTCCCTTTGCTGCACCAAAGATCACCACCATTCTGATTCTGTCATCGAGATTAACCTTGATAATCGCTAGTTCCTGACCACCAATATCAATAGTGGATGATGTTGATTTAACCAGTTTTGAAAAGTCCCGTTGTTTAAGACCCTGTTCAGCGTATTGCACCTTTAATTTGGAAATTATGGTCTCTACAAGCCAGTCATCGAGCGCAGCCAGTTCTTGATGATCAAATTCAACTTCTGTTGCATCGAGTCCATATTGTCCTGATCTTGTGATTACAGCAGTGACTTCCGCTATGTGATCCGGGTCACCAACTGTTTTCATATCCGCTACCTCACGGGTCGACGTAATCCTTTCCCCAGATCCCGCTTGGAAGCTGCGCGAATGATTCTCTGTTGCTGTATTTTGGGCTTTTGAAGTAAATGAAGATGATTTGTCTTGGCTGTATAACCCCCAGAGTCCGAGACCCCCTAAGATGATTAAAACATACAAAGTGCGGATGACTACGTCATATGTAGGAATTGAACGAAATCTGGGGACAAGTCGACGAACTGCAAAGGCTATGATCAAGGCGAGAAGAGTGGGCAATATCGTATCTACCACAAGACCGGAAATACTATAAAAGCTGTAGTAGATTGTTTGGTGTCTGGCAGACAGGACAAAAGAAAGTGCCAAGGAAACAAGTGTTAACAGTACAAGCCAAAGCGACCGCAACCATTTGTCGAATTTGCTGCGAGGCACGCCGTAATAGCGTGTGGTCTTGCCAATCTTTTCACCTTCTGGGCCAGTGGGAAAATCTTGGGCAAGAAAGCTCCCAGCGTCTAAAGTATCTGCTTTGTTAGACTCTGGCGATAATTTAGAAGAAGTGGTTTCATCTAAAGAGTTTTGCGTGTTGGTGTCGGCTGAAGATTTTAGGATAGCCATTATTTCAGACTGATTTGGCAGTATCTCTTGTCCACAATTCCGACAGAATTTGGCGGAATCGTCATTCTTCAGACCACACTCAATGCAGTACACTTGCTCTCCTTCTATTTGCCAGAATTATTCTTCCAATCCAAACGGACTGCTGCGGCTGTATAGAATGATACCAACGGTTGCCTTCTTGCAATTGTGTCGATACCAAAGCACCCATGCACAAAGATCGCTTTCTTGAGCTTCGGGGGTACCTGGCATAGCCTCCGCCACACATTACATTTTCAGGCATTTCTGTTTTGAACGTGCCGGCACCGACAAAAACTATTACGGAGTATACTTGTTGCTCATTTAGCCCCAATAAGGACTCCAGCGTTTTCAAAGGCGATGTAACAATCGCTGCAAGAACTGCTAAGGGTATTAAATACCACAAAACACCGACTACTTGGCTGATGATTGGTGAAAAATCCATACTACGATCTCGCTTTGTTCACATAACGCCACCCATCATCCGCGCCGTTTTTTGGCGTCGGCTGGATGGGCTTGTTCGGCCTGCCTGCAAGGCTAAGGAATGGAGGACAACATGAAGTACCCGCAAACAGGGATGCCGACAAAACCCAGAAGACTCAGGACCGGAGCTGCCCCTCGAAACCCTAGCTTGGCTTCCACCGAGAACCACGCGAACTTGACGACCAACGCGATGGCAAACAGTGCCAAGGCGAAGAGCCATGAGACCTTGTAACCAAAGTACAAAAGGAATGCGATCCCGAACAACATTGCGATGAGTGCGAAAACATTGAGCAGCGCTAGCAAGCCTTGACTGGCACCACCAAAGTTCTTGATATGAAGCTGCTGATAGAACAGGAGCAGACTGAATACGACGTAGGCGCTCACAAGGGTTGCTGACATATCCTTTCCTTCTTCTTATGGGGCGGAACGTTGTGCGTGAGCGGTGAGCAGAGGCGGCGCAAAGCGCTGACGTAGCGAATCCGACCTCGCGCGCTTACTAGGCGCCATTATGGGATCCCCCTTTACACCGAAAGCTACCACGCGAGATGATACTGTCCGACCACGCCGTCACATCACCGGAACTGAAGTACCGACGGAGTACACCTTCTTCGGGATAAGCTACGTGGGATGTAAAACCCGAATATCGCGACGGGCCACCCCGCCGATTATTCAAACGCGACTGCAGAATAAACAATCCATTCCAGTCCGCGAACTGTCCGACTAAAGCCCGCAAGACCTCTGCCTCGGAGTCTAATGATATGCGATGGGAAGGGATGTGCTCATGAAACACTTCGATCATATTACCGTCCTCATATCGCTGAACGCGGAAGCACTTTTCCTTGCCGCCCAGCTCGGCACAAATTTTGTACCGCTCGTACATAGCGCCTAACGATTGAACTCAGCGGCGACGCGAGTGCAAAGCACGAGCGACGTCCGCTGGAGTGATTTGTTATGCATCCAGCCTAGCCGCCCGTTGATCAATGAATCTCAGGACGTTCTCGTAGAAGGCCTCATCAGTAGCGTTGTTGCTGGAGACGGCTATCGCATCATACTTGAAATCCTTCACTAGCTTCTCGTTGTTGGCAAGGACGTCTTCGAGTGGCTGGAAAGTGACGTCGTTGATATTCGCGAATTGCTCCTTTCGGCGCCCTCGTGTCTTCCTTCAGGATGTCGGCCTGCACGGTGCCGCGCACCTTGGTAGGCGTATTGGCCTTGATGCGGGCGTAGGTTTCCGCGTCGACCAGTTCGTCGCCGCAGACGCCGAGCAGGCCTAGCCCCAGGCCGTCGTTACCCTTGGGCAGGTCGCCGTGGTATTGCGG